>DASSDH010000194.1:0-40648 GCA_035697245.1 Jiangellaceae bacterium | reverse complement strand
CGCGACACGGCACGGGTCGCCGAACGCATCCAGCTGGCACAGCAATCCACCGCGGCCTATCTGGCCAGGCAATAACGTGCTACCCCCGCGCTGGCTCAGGCGGCTACTCATCGCCCCGGCATTGTTCGTCCTGATCACGATCGCTCTGGTGAGCGCGCCCTTGTGGCTGTTGGGCGCGGCCGCGGTGTCACCGTGGCTGCCCGGCCGGTGGCGGCCACTGCGGTTCCTCTGGTTCGTCGCGCTCTACGCGATCCTGGAGCTCGCCGTGCTCCTGGCTTTGTTCGGACTCTGGATCGGCTCCGGACCAGGGCTCGAGATCCATTCGCCTCGGTCCCAGCGGGCGCACTACGCACTGATGCGCTGGTTCCTGCGCGTGCTCGAGTGGGAAGCCAAACGCGTGCTGGGCGTGCGGTTCGCGGTCGAAGGCCCGCCGCCGTCGGAGTACCGCGACCGGCCACTGGTCGTCATGGCCCGGCACGCTGGTCCCGGCGACTCGTTCCTGGTCGTCCACGCGTTGATGAACTGGTACGGCCGCGAGCCGCGGATCGTCCTCAAGAACACGCTCCAGTGGGATCCCGCGATCGACGTTCTGCTCAACCGCCTGCCCAACCGCTTCATCGCCCCGTATCCGGGCGCGGCGGGCGACGAGACCGGGCGCCATATCGCCGAGTTGGCCACCGGCCTCGACCACGACGACTCGCTGGTGATCTTTCCTGAGGGTGGCAACTTCACTACTGCCCGGCGCCACCGGGCGATCGCCAGGCTGCGCCGCGGCGGCCATCAGAAGGCCGCCTCTCGGGCCGAGCGGATGGTGAACGTCCTTCCGCCTCGTCCCGGGGGCGTCACAGCTGCGTTGCGTGCGGCGACAGACGCCGACACGGTGTTCGTCGCACACACGGGCCTCGAGCACCTGGCGACGGTGGGAGATCTCTGGCGCGGGCTGCCGATGGACACCGAGGTTCGGATGCACTGGTGGCGGGTACCTGCGGCCGAAGTACCCCGCGACGAAGACGGCATCGTCGAGTGGTTGTTCGGGTGGTGGGAAACCGTCGACGCGTGGATCGGGGTACACAAGCCGGTTCCGTAGCCGCCTTGCCGTCATACCGTGCCTGCGACGATGGCGGAGTGGGCGGGACAGTACGGGCGGAGCCGAGCGTGCTCCATCTCGACCTCGACGCCTTCTTTGCCGCTGTGGAGCAACGGGACAAGCCTTCGCTTCGCGGGCGGCCGGTCATCGTCGGCGGCCTCGGCCCGCGCGGCGTGGTGGCGACGGCCTCGTATGAAGCCCGCACCTACGGCGTGCGGTCCGCGATGTCGATGGCCGAGGCGCGGCGACGGTGCCCACACGCGGCGTTTCTGGCCGGCCGCTTCTGGGCATACCAGGCCACCAGCGAGATTGTCATGGCCGCGTTGCGCGACCTGTCCCCGCTGGTCGAGCCACTGTCCCTCGACGAGGCCTTCGTCGATCTGGCCGCCGGACCGCCTCGGGATCTGTCCAGCGCAGGGGTCCGGGTCATCGCCGAGGATCTCCGCCACGACCTCCTGGACCGGACCCTTTTGACAGCGAGCGTCGGCGCAGCGACGTCGAAGCTGCTCGCCAAGATCGCCTCTGAGCAGGCGAAGCCCGACGGCCTGGTGATCGTCGAGCCCGGTGCGGAGCTCGACGTCCTCCGCCCGCTGCCGGTTCGCTCGCTGTGGGGAGTCGGGCCGGTCACGGCCTCCCGGCTGACCCGGCTGGGCGTGCGAACCGTCGGCGACCTGGACCGGATCACCCGGAGCGAGCTGGTCGATTTGCTGGGCGAGGCCCACGGCGTGTCCGTGTACCGGCTGGCCCGGGCCGACGACCCGCGCCCGGTTTCCGCCGAACGCGAGTCCAAGTCGGTCAGCGTCGAGGACACCTTCGACCGGGACATTGCCGATCCGGCGCTGCTGACGGCACTGGTCGACCGATTGTCCGGCCGGGTCGCAGACCGGCTCGAAAGGGCGGGTCTGTCCGGGCGAACGATCACGCTCAAGATCCGGCTGCACGACTTCACCACGCTGTCGAGATCGGCAACGCTGGCCGCGCCGACCGACGACGCCAAGGTCCTGGCGCGGATGGCCGCCCGTTTGCTGCGGGAAGTCGATACCACCGGCGGCATCCGGCTGCTCGGAGTGGGCGTGTCGGGATTGGCCGACTGGGTGCAGCGGGATCTGTTCGCCACCAGTGAGGCACTGCCTGCACCGGAACGGCCGGATGCCGCTGACCAGGTCGCCCAGACCCGTCGATGGGTGCCGGGAATGGATGTCGTGCACGCCGAGCACGGACCCGGCTGGGTGTGGGGACGTGGGCGCGGGCGGGTTACCGTCCGGTTCGAAGCCGCAGACACGGGTCCAGGTCCGGTTCGCACCTTTGCCGACGACGACCCCGACCTGTATGCCTCACCGCCCTTGCAAGCCCGATGATGTACAGGCAGGGATGGTGAACGCGGTCAACCCGGCAGGGTGAACTCAGCAGAGCGCGTGACCTCTCAGGCTTGTCTCAGCCGGCGCGGGCACACTGGGCACATGCGCGTCCTCGTGGTCGACGACGACCCAGCGGTGCGCGAGTCGCTCCGCCGGTCACTGGCATTCAACGGCTACGAAGTCGAGCTGGCCGACGACGGTGAGCAGGCGCTGCGCATGGTTGGGGCCACCCATCCGGATGCGGTGGTCTTGGACGTGATGATGCCCCGGCTGGACGGTCTTGCCACCTGCCGGGCGCTGCGCGCCGCCGGCGACGACGTTCCCGTGCTCATGCTGACCGCGCGCGACGAGGTGAGCGATCGGGTCGCCGGGCTCGACGCCGGTGCCGACGACTACCTGCCGAAGCCGTTTGCGCTCGAGGAGCTGCTCGCTCGCCTGCGGGCGTTGTTGCGTCGGATCGGCCCGTCGGACTCCCGGTCGGTGCTGCGCCTCGCCGACCTGTCTCTCGACCCCGTCACGCGAGACGTAGCGCGCGGTGAGCGCTCCTTGCGGCTCACCCGGACCGAGTTCTCGCTGCTCGAGCTGCTGCTGCGACATCCACGTCAGGTGCTGCCCCGCGAACGCATCCTCGAAGAAGTGTGGGGCTACGACTTCCCGACCACCGCCAACTCGCTCGAGGTCTACGTCGGCTACCTGCGGCGCAAGACCGAGGCTCACGACGAGCCGCGGCTGATCCACACCGTCCGCGGCATCGGCTACGTCGCCCGGGAAACCCCGCCGTGACCGGGCTGCAGGCCCGCATCGCCCGCCAGCCGCTACGGCGCCGGGTCGGTGTCCTCGCCGCGCTCGGTGTTGGCCTGGCAGTGCTGGTAACGGCGACCGCGGCTTACATCACGGTGTGGATGCAGTTGACCCGAAGCGTCGATGACAGCCTGCTGGACCGGGCTCGGCAGGCAGTCGGCTCCCAGCTGGGGGACCCGGCGCAGCTTGGTCGGGTGCCGGCAGAGCCGATCGTCCTCGCCGACGTGCGTTTCTCCCTGGTCCGCGCCGATGGGGCGGCGTTCGTGGCCCGCGGTGACGACGACGATCCGACCTGGGGCGAGCCGGAGGTTGCTGTCGCGCAAGGCCGAGAGCCGCAGAGCGTCCGCACCGTCACGGCGAACGGGGACTCGTATCGCGTGGTGGCCGTACCCGCTGGCCGAGGACTCGCCCTCGTGCTCGGCCAGTCGACCGCTACGGTCGATCGGGTCCTGCGCACCCTGGGGCTGGTCTCGCTGGGCGCCGGTGCCGTGGGCATCGCGCTGGCCGCGTGGGCAGGGGCGTCGATCGCGCGCACAGGTTTACGACCCGTCGAACGCCTGACCGCCGCAGCCGAGCGGGTGGCCGCGACCGGCCGGCTCGAACCGATCGAAGTCGAGGGTGACGACGAGATCGCCCGGCTGGCCCACGCCTTCAACGCCATGCTCACCGCACTCGACGAGGCACAGGTTCGACAACGCCGGCTGGTCGCAGACGCGGGCCACGAGCTGCGTACGCCGTTGACCAGCCTCCGCACCAATATCGACCTGCTCGCGCAAAGCGACCGCGAGGGCGGACTCGATCCGACCGAACGGGCTGGGTTGCTGGCAGACGTGCAGGCCCAACTGGAAGAGCTCACCACTCTGGTGACCGACTTGATGGAACTCTCCCGAGAGGATCCGCCGGCTGCCACCCGCGAGTCGTTCGACCTGGCGGACGTGGTCCGCGACGCGGTGACCAGAGTCCGCCGGCGAGCCCCCGCGGTCACGTTTTCAGCAGACCTCCGGCCGTGGCCGGTCGAAGGCGACCCGCAGCTTCTCGGGCGGGCGGTCACCAACCTGCTCGACAATGCGGCCGCTTGGAGCTCGCCGGGGGGAACCGTGACCGCGACTCTCCGGGACGGCACCCTGCAGGTCGATGACGAAGGGCCCGGTATCGACGCCGCGGACCTGCCACACGTGTTCGAGCGGTTCTACCGTTCCGCCGAGGCCCGTGGGCGACCTGGCTCGGGGCTCGGTCTCGCGATCGTGCAATCTGCCGCCGACCGGCACGGCGGAACGGTGCGCGCAGACCGCTCACCAAACGGCGGAGCCCGGCTCACCTTGACGATCCCCGGTGCGATGAAGCTCGACGTCCCGGGCCGGTCAGCGACGAATTCTTCGTCGGCTCTTGCCTGACTCTCAGTGTCTTCTCAGCCGAACGGGAAAAGCTGTCGTCATGGACGAGACGCGAAGCTCCACTACAGAACACACCGGCTGGTCGTCGCAGGGTGCATTCGGACAGCCGACCAACCAACCAGCCGAGCCATCCGACCCGTGGGCGCCGCGGGCCGAGGACACCCGACCGGTCTATTCGCCACCGGCCGAGGCGAAGCCGCGACGAGGCATGGCGTTTCTCGTCGCGCTCGCTCTCGGGGCCGGTCTTCTCGGCGGTGCGGCTGGCGCCGGCGTCGTGACGGTGTTGGACGACGACCAACCGGCCACCCAGAGCACTGGCACCGGGAACAGCCTGGACAGCTCCGGATCGGAGTCGAACCAGTCGGCCTCGTCCTTCTCCAGCGTCGAGGACGTCGCCGCCGAGGTGCTGCCCAGCGTGGTCTCAATCTCGGTTCAGAGCCAGGCCGGTGTTGGCACAGGCACTGGGGTCATCATCTCCTCCGACGGGCGGATCCTCACGAACAACCACGTCGTCGAGAGTGGCGGCGAGCTCATGGTGACCTTCCACGACGGCACGACCGCAACCGCAGAGGTCGTCGGCACCGACCCGGTGACCGACCTGGCCGTGATCCAGGCTCGGGACGTCAGCGGGCTCGACCCCGCCGAACTCGGTAGCTCCGGTGATCTCGAGGTTGGTCAGCAGGTGGTGGCGATCGGCTCCCCGTTCGGGCTGGAGGGCACGGTCACGGCGGGCATCGTTTCCGCGGTTGGCCGACCGGTGTCCGCTGGACAGACACAGGACAGCCGGGCGGTCATCGACGCCATCCAGACCGACGCTCCGATCAACCCCGGCAACTCCGGGGGGCCGCTGGTGAACATGTCCGGCCAGGTCGTCGGCATCAACAGCGCGATCTACACGCCCAGCGCCGGCTCCGTCGGCCTCGGCTTCGCCATCCCGATCGACCAGGCAAAGCCGATCGCCGAAGAGCTCATCGACACCGGTCAGGCCACGCACGCCCGGATCGGGATCAGCGTCGGCAGTGCGAGCGGCGAGACCCGGGGTGCGTTGATCGCGTCCGTCGAGCCCGGCAGCGGAGCCGACGACGCGGGTCTGGGCGAGGGCGATGTCATCACCAAGATCGACGACCGGCTGATCACCGACGGCGAGTCCCTCATCGCCGCCGCCAGGTCCTACCGGCCGGGCGACACCGTCACGGTCACCTTCGTCCGTGACGGCGAGACCCAGACCGCGGAGATCACCCTCGGCAGTGACGCCGACGCCAGCTGAGCCCCGGTGGTTAGGGCAGACTCGGCAGTTGTGCTGCTCGACGACCTGGCCCAGACCTCCGCGGCGGTCGCCCGGCAGCCTGGCCGGTTGGCCAAGACCAGGCTGCTGGCCGACTGCCTGCGCCGGGCGGGTCCGGACGAGATTCCCATCGTCGTCGCGTTCTTGTCCGGCGAGTTGCGCCAGCGGCGGACCGGCCTGGGCTACGCCGCGCTCCGCGACCTGCCCCCACCGGCGGGGCAGCCGTCGCTTCAGGTCCGCGAGGTCGACGCCGAGTTCGAACGGATCTCCGCTGAAAGCGGCCGCGGCTCCACGACGGCCCGCCGGGATCGGCTCCGGGGGCTGATGGCGCGGGCAACGCCGGCCGAACAGCGACTGCTGGCCGGCCTGGTCAGCGGCGAGCTGCGCCAGGGCGCCCTCGACGGCGTGCTCACCGAGGCCGTCGCCACGGCCGCGGAGGTGCCGGCGGCCGAGGTCCGCCGCGCGGTCATGGTCGCCGGGACATTGCGGCCGGTGGCCGAAGCGGTGCTCGCCCACGGAACCGCCGGGCTGGCCGGCTTCCGGCTCGTCGTCGGGGCCCCTGTACGCCCGATGCTGGCGCAGTCCGCGCCCACGCTGGCCGAGGCATTCGCCCGGACCGGTCCGGCCGCTATCGAGTGGAAGCTCGACGGCATCCGCGTTCAGGTTCACCGCGATGGGTCCGCCGTGTCGGTTTTCACCCGAACTCTCGACGACGTGACCGAGCGCGTCCCAGAGCTGGTCGAGGTCGTCAGCGCCCTCCCGGTGCAATCAGTCGTGCTCGACGGCGAAACGATCGCGCTCGACCACGACGGGCGTCCGCTGCCCTTCCAGCAGACAGCAGCCCGGATCGGCCAACGGCTCGACATCGCCAGCGCCCGGGCGCGGGTACCACTTTCGGCGTTCCTGTTCGACTGCCTCCATCTCGACGGCGAAGACCTCGTCGGCACCCCGGGAATGCGCCGGTGGAACGCGCTGACCGGGATCGTGCCCGCCGAACAACGTGTCCCCAGGCTCGTTACCGACGACGTCGAAGCCGCCCAGGCCTTCTTCGACACCGCTCTCGATCGCGGCCACGAGGGTGTGGTCGTGAAGTCGTTGTCGGCGCCCTATGACGCGGGCCGGCGAGGCGCCGGCTGGGTCAAGGTCAAACCGCGTCACACCCTCGACCTGGTCGTTCTCGCGGTCGAGTGGGGCCACGGCCGGCGGCATGGCAGTCTGTCGAATCTTCACCTCGGCGCCCGCGACCCAGCGGGCCGGTACGGCCCGCCGGACGGCTACGTCATGCTCGGCAAGACCTTCAAAGGGCTGACCGACGCCATGCTGGCGTGGCAGACCACGGCGCTACTCGAGCTGGCCGAGGGCTCCATCGACGACTGGGTCGTCACGGTGCGCCCAGAGCTCGTGGTCGAGGTCGCGTTCGACGGCGTGCAACAGTCACCGCGATACCCCGCCGGGATGGCCCTGCGGTTCGCCCGGGTGCTCCGGCACCGACCGGACAAGTCCGCTACCGATGCAGACACGATTGATGCGGTTCGCGCTGTCCACGACCAGCAGGTGCACTAAGCGCTACGAGCGCCGGGCGTTGACCAGCCGCTGCACACCGTCAGCCAGCACCTCGACGCCGGTGTGGTCCGACGATCTGAGCAGCAACCCGGCTGCCTCCCACAGCGCACCCTGGACCGCTTCCTGACTCTGGCCGTCGGTCTCCGGGTCGTGGCCGACGGCCATTTCCTCCAGCAGCGTCGACGCTTCGACGAGTCTGGTCCAGTCCGGTGGGGCGTACCGGCCGGTGACCGTCCGGACGTAGTGCGATTCGGACAGCACGGCGGTGCGACTACGGGCGAGCTGGCGGTCGGCAACGGCACCACCGGCGATACCGCCGAGCACGGCGCCGAATACGGCCGCGACGAGAACTACCAGCCATCCGGCACCGACCAACGCCGCGACGAGTGCCGTGAGAACCAAGCCACCAACCGCCCCGAGCGTCACAGCGCGAACTTGGTGTTCGCCGACGCCAACACCGGCCACGCGGCTCACCGCAGGCCGCACCGTGAGCGCTTCGACGACAGCATCCTGGGCAGCCGCGTCGACGACATCGGGCCGGAGCACCGCAAAGGTCTCAGGAACGGCCTGCCCGGTCGACGCGGCGTAGTCCGGGCGGCCCGACGTCCAACGCAACGCGCCCCACGGTCTGGTTTCAACGACGTTGGGCAGCCAGGTACCGCGACCACCGGGGAGGCTTTTCAGCACCCGTTGCTGTTCTTGCCAGGCAAGGTCCCACTGCCGCTCGGACATGGCGGTCAGCGGATGAGGTCGAGTCATCCCTGTTGTCTCTCCATCGACTCACCGGCCGGCGGGGGGCGCCCGGCTTCGACCACCCTGGCAGCTACCCGTCGGTAATGACGTGACTCTGGACGACCTGAGGCTGCGCGTTCTCCCAGTCGATGAACCGCTCCGTGCCATCCAGCGCTGAACCAGCCAGCCAGGTGGCGACGACCACATCGTCGACCAGTCCAATAGCCAGTAACAAGCCCTCAGGCACCAGGTCGACTGGTGACAGCAGGTAGAGCACGGCCAGGCCCATCAATGCCAGCCGGCTCTTACCCATGCCGTCCCACCGGCCCGATGTCACTGCGCCGACCATCCGGGGAAACGCGTTGAACCGCGTCGTCAGGCTTGGCGCCCCAGGACGATTTTGTCCGCGTATGAAGTGCCACAGTGCGACGAACGCAGCCGTACGCCGGACTCGGCTCATCACCGGCCTCCTCATTGCTGATCCCCTCGGATGACTCTATAGCCTCCAGGAGGTGCCCTTAACCCTGCTCACCCCCCGATGGATCGCGCTGCACGTCACGATGGTGGCTGCCGTGGTGATCTTCCTGGCGCTGGGGTGGTGGCAATTCGGGGTGTACAGGGACAGTGCGGCTCGGCAGGACCTACGCGACCTCGCCCCGGTCGAGCTGGCTGATCTGGCCGCTCCCGGCCGAGACCTCGGTGCCGCGGCCGAGCGAGCCGTGACTGCCACGGGAACGTACACGTCCGCCGCGAGTCTGGTAGTACCCGCCCGCGTGCATGAGGGCGTGCTGGGCTCGTACTCGGTTGGAGTACTGCACACCTCCGACGGTCACGTGCCGGTGCTCCGCGGCTGGCTCGACGAGGCCGCGGATCCGGGCGGCGTCCTGCCCTCGGGTCAGGTCTGGGTGACCGGGCACATGGTTCCACCGGAGACCAGCAGGGATGCGACCGATCCCGACGCCGACCTCCCTGCCGGCCAGATCGGCTTCATCGCGCCAGAGCAGGTGGCCGATGCGACTGGCATCGACCTGAACGACTTGTTTCACGGCTACCTCGTGCTCAGCTCCGAAGAACCCCGACCCGAGTTCGCGCCGGAGCGCCTGGAACTCTCCGCCGTGGAACCGATCCGGCACGTCAGTCCGCTGCAGAATCTCTCGTACTGGGCGCTGTGGTGGGTCTTCGCGGGCGCCGCTGCCGTGTTCTGGTTCTCCTCGGCTCGGGCGGCGGCGCGGGGGCACGATCGGCTCAGCCGGGACTGACGAGTTCCGGGTGTTCGGCGCGGACCTTGGCGACGACCTTGCGTTCGGCCACGAAGGACGCGAAGGGAATCGTCCCGGCCAGAATCACCGGCACGGCCCACCGCCAACTCCACCGCAGCGCGATCGCCAGGTACGCGCTGACCAGGAAGTAGAACATGTAAATCCAGCCGTGCACGATAGCGATGAACTCGAAGCCTTCGACGTGGAAGACGTACTTGAGCACGATCTCGGCGGTGAAAACCAACAACACGACGCCGGTGGTGTACGCCAGAACCCGATAGAGGGTCACCGTGCGGGGGCTCACCAGGTCGAGGGTATCGACCGGCTGTGTGTTCAGCTTCCGTCGGCAGGGCGGTCCTCTGAGGTCCCGTCGTCGCCCAGGTCGGCCAGGAAGCGCTCGACTTGGGCGCCGATCTCGTCCGCACTCGGCATGGCGGCCTGGTCCGCGAGCAGGCTGCCACGGCCGGTGCCGCCGACGAACGCGTCGAACTGGGTTTCCAGCGCCCGCACCACCCGGCCGACCTCCTCGGATTGGTCGACCTGCTCCTGCACGAGCTTGCGGGTCACCCCAGCGGCCTCGGCGAGGGCGTCGGCTGGCAGGGCCAGACCGGTCGCCGCGGCGATGGACCGGAGGAGGACAAGCGACGCGTCGGGATAGTCGGCCTCGGCGAGGTAGTGCGGCACGTGGGCCACGAAGCCCATAGCGTCGTGCCCCGCCTCCCCCAGACGAAGCTCGAGCAGGGAGGACATGCTCGACGGCAAGCGAATCTCGCCGCGCCACGGGTTCACGACCGTCACCAGCTCACGCCGGGTCGCGTGCGCGGTGACCCCGAGTGGACGCGTATGAGGAACGGCCATCGGGATGCCGTGAACGCCGATCGTCAACCGCACCCTGAGCTGTTCGATGAGGCCGATGACGGCTGCCGCGAAACGCTCCCACTGCACGTCCGGCTCCGGCCCAGTCAGCAGGAGGAACGGCGTGCTGTGGGTGTCATGGACCAGCCGGAGCGCAAGTTCAGGCGCCGCGTACCGCTCGAAATGGTCCTCGACGAACAACAGTTCCGGCCGGCGGGCCCGATAGTCGACCAAGATGTCGGCGTCGAAGCGGGCGACGGTTCGGTGCTGGAGGGTGGAGAGCAGGTTGTCGACCAAGCCCTTGCCGGCGGAACCGGCGTCCATGAAGCCCTCGAGCGAATAGACGAGCACGGGAGCATCCAGCTCCGGAACGTCTCCGACGAGCTCGTACAAGCCCTTCGGGTCGAACATGGCGGCACTCCAGGTGTCGAGAGCGGTCCAGTTGTGAATGACAACGCTCGAGTACCCCTTCAGCATCCCCGCCCGGCGACTATCCCGCCAGTCTCGCGACAGCACCGGACAGCGGCTCCTGGTGCGGCAGCCCGAGATGCGCGCAGACCAGAGCCAGGAAGGCCTCGGCGTCACGCAGCAGGTCATCAGCCTCCCGGGTGGTGACTGCGTGCGGCAGGCCGGCTTCGGCAGCGGCCCGTTTGGCTGCGCCGGCGGCGAAGCACCCGGCCCACTCGGCGAGTTCCGGTGCCACCTCGGCGAGGACCGCCCAGACGCTGCGTGGACCGCGGCTGCGGGCACGTCGTGAGCCGCCGGCACCTGCGGCCTTGGACCGAGCCAGCGCCGCCAACACGGCAGCACCAGCGCGCAATGCCGCCAGATGGGCAGCGGCGAAGCGTTGCGTTGCCGTCGTCGCCGATGCTGCTTCAGCCAGGCAGCCGCGGGATTGATCGAGCAAGTCGAGTACGGCGTGACCGGTACGGCTGGGACGGAACCGCTGGACTGGCGTCGATGTCACGAAGAGCTCCTCACTGACGGTCGTGGTCTGCCAGCCGTGACGGTCGCCTGCGGCCCGGGGGTCGAGGGCCGAACCACAGGCGGACCGTCACCAGGACTCGAACACGTGTTCGATCCTGTGACCACAGTACACCGGCTGACCGACAGTCCGTCAACACCGAGCCGTAGGCTTGTCGTCGGTGGCCCGTTGCCGGGCGGCGATGGAAGGATGAGCGGTGGAGTCGATCGCCTACGCCATCTCCGGCGGGTGGGCATCGGGCATCAGCGCCTACGGCACCGTGCTGATCGTCGGCTTGGTCGGCCGGCTGGGTCTCGCCGACACCCCTGAGGCACTACAGCGCACCGACGTCCTGATCCTGGTAGGAGTTCTCGCCGCAATCGAGTTCGTCGCCGACAAGGTGGCCTATGTCGACAGTCTCTGGGACTCGGTACATACGGTCGTCCGGCCCATCATCGCCGGTGTGCTCGGCGTGCTGATTGCCGGTGACGCCTCGACCCTGGAACAAGCCCTCACCGCGACTCTCACCGGTGGACTGGCGTTGCTTTCGCACGCCGCCAAGGCAGGGCTGCGTCTTGCGGTCAACACCTCACCGGAGCCGGCGTCCAACATCGGGGTCAGCGCGGCCGAAGACCTCTCCGTCGCCGGAGTGTTGCTGCTCGCTATCGAATACCCCTGGCTTGCTGCGGGAATCGCGCTGGTTCTGCTGGCGATCATGCTCGGGCTGGCGATCTGGTTGCTCAAACGGATCCGCCGAGGCTGGCACCGTCTTCGGGACCGGTATTTCGCCGACGTCAGCACGTGACGGCAGCACTCAGGAACGTGACCTGTCCATGACCACGTCGCACCCCACCGTTGTCCCAGGTGTCGTGACGCCCGACTGTGGTTCGGCTCCGCCGTCGTGGCTCAGGTCGTCGTCGTCGGCGCCGGGGTCGCTGGCCTCGCCGCTGCCGTGTATCTCGCGGACCTCGGCCACGTCGTCACGGTGCTCGAGCAGTCGCCGTCTCTCGGCGGCTCCCTGGGGACCTTCGCTCGTGACGGCTACACATTCGACACGGGCGAACCCACGTTGACCCTCCCGGCAGTCTTCAGCGACCTGTTTCGAGTGACCGGCCGTCCACTCGAGCGGGAGCTCGGGTTGGTGCCTGTCGAGCCGCGCGTCATCCGGTCACCGGCCGACCGCGAGCGCGAAACCCGGGTCCCAGGTGGAGCCGTCGGGGGGCTCACCCTCACCGGGCTGCGGTCGACGTGGCAGCGGCCGGGTGACCGTTCGCCGATCCAAGGGCTCTACCTCGTGGGCGCGGCGACGCACCCGGGGCCGGGGCTGGCCTTCGCAGCCCGGTCGGCAACCATCACGGCCGACTTGATCGGCCGGGCAATCTGACTGGGTGGGTGAGGCCGACCTCAGGCCCACGACCAGCGGACGACGACGGTAGCCGAAACCTCTTGCTGCCCGCCCTCGAGACTTAACTCCGCCATCTGCATCGCTGCCATCCGCCCCCGGGGCAGCGGAACCGGCCCGCCGGCCGTGTCGTCGACCGTGAGCACAACACCGAGCTCCCGGCCGGCGAGCTCGGCGAACTGTCGGGCCTTGGCCAGCGCGTCTGCAAATGCCGCCGCCCGGGCCGCGGAGAACAGACCGGACGGGTCGGAGTGCTCGAAGAAGAGGCCGGACAGCCTGGCTGTTTCGCCCGCCTCGTCGATTGCGTTCTGCACGATCGACCCGGCCGGGCCGACGTCGCGCACCGTAGCCGACAGACCAAGGCGGGCTACGAAACGCTGCGGGCCCTCGCCCCTTGGGCCATGGTCGGCGTGCACCGATGTGTCCGTGGTCCGCAGGTCGGCGGTCGGCACGCCGGCGTCAAGCAACGTCGACCGGATCCGGGCCACGCCCTCCGTAGCGTCGCTAAGCGCTTCCCGGACGGTGTCAGCGATGGCTTCGGCAGCAAGATCGATCCGTACGACGTCCGGCGGCGCCGCGGCAGTGCCGACACCGACGACGAGAACGCCGTCCAGGTCTGTGCGACTTGTCACGCGGAGACTATGCCCGATCGGTCGCGGAGAGGGCCACCGGCCGATCGAAAGCAGTCGGCGCTTCGCCGGCGAGCTCACGGCCATGCAGGCCGAGTGCCCGGTAGATCTCCCGCGTGGCCGTCGAGCGATTCAAGGTGATGAAGTGCAGGCCGGGGGCACCCTCGTCGAGTAGGCGCTCGCACATCTCGGTTGCAACCTCAACCCCGATGGCACGCACAGCCTCTGGGTCCTCTTCGACGGCGTGGAGGCGCTCGGCCAGATCGGGCGGGAAGTCCGCACCGGACAACACGGCGAACTTCTCGATCTGCCGCACGTTCGTGACCGGCATGATTCCCGGCAGGATCGGCGCGTCACCACCGGCAGCGCTTACCCGGTCGCGCAGCCGGAGGTAGTCGTCGACGTGGAAGAACATCTGGGTGACGGCGAAGTCGGCACCGGCGCGGAACTTGTCGACCAAGAATCGGACGTCGGTATCGAGATCAGGAGAGCGCGGATGCTTCTCCGGAAATGCGGCAACGCCCACGCAGAAGTCACCAACCGAGCGAATCAGCCGGACCAGCTCGTTGGCGTACTCGAAACCGTCCGGATGGCGCACCCAGTCGGCCTGCGGGTCGCCGGGCGGGTCGCCACGTAGCGCCAAGATGTTGCGGATGCCTGCGCCGGCATACTGCCCGATCACTCGCCGCAGTTCGGCGACCGAGTGGTTGACGGCCGTCAGGTGGCCCACCGTGGTGAGCGTGGTGTCCGTGGCGATGCGTTCGGTGACCCGCACGGTCGTGTCGCGGGTCGAACCACCGGCGCCGTAGGTCACGGAGACGAAGGTCGGTTGCAACGACTCCAGCTCGCGGATGGCCCGCCAGAACAACGCCTCGCCCTGCTCGGTCTTCGGCGGAAAGAATTCGAAGGAGTATGAGCGTCCGCCACCAGAGAGCAGCTCCCGGATGGTGCTGGCACCACCGGGCATCGTCGACGGAAGACCACGCGTCACGCGCCCAGGCTAAGGGAAGGCGCCGCGGAAGCCGTTGGGTCTCGAATTCCGGAACCGCTCGTCGCGCGTAGGGTTTCTGCTCGTGCCGGCAACCGTGAGCGACCCGGTCCGCCCGTTACGGTCGCGAGTGGAGCGGGTTCTCGACGAGCACCTCCGGCGGCAGCGCGCGGTGCTCGGGGCGCAGAGTCCCGATCTGCTGCCGCTGATCGACGCCGCCACGGATCTGCTGGCCGGTGGCAAGCGGCTTCGACCGGCATTCTGTTACTGGGGCTGGCGGGGCGCTGGTGCCGCCGACGAGGAGGCCATCGTCAACGCCGCGGCGAGCCTGGAGTTCTTTCAGGCCGCTGCCTTGATCCACGACGACCTGATCGACGGATCCGACACCCGCCGCGGAATGCCATCGGTACATCGACGGTTCGCTGGAGTCCACGAACGGAACCGCTGGCGCGGAGATCCGTCCCGGTTTGGCAACGCTGCCGCCGTGTTGCTGGGTGACCTGTGTCTGGGCTGGAGCGATGAGCTGCTGAACATGTGCGGTCTTTCCGATACCGCACTCCGTCGCGGCCGGCCGGTGTTCGACCGGATGCGAACCGAGCTCATCGGCGGCCAGTTCCTCGACGTTTTCGAGCAGGTTTCCGGCGCGCTGAACCCGGCTGGACAAGCAGCGCGGGCCCGCAGAGTCATCAGGCACAAGAGCGCCAGGTACTCGGTCGAGCACCCACTGCTGCTGGGGGGCTCGCTTGCGGGCGCTTCGGAGCGGCTGATGGCGTCGTACTCCGCTTATGGGCTCCCGCTCGGTGAGGCGTTCCAGCTCCGCGACGACGTGCTCGGCGTCTTCGGCGACCCCGAACGAACCGGCAAGCCGGCCGAAGACGACCTACGAGAGGGAAAGCGGACTCTTCTCGTGGCCTTCGCTCTGGAACGTGCATCGCCGGCGCAGGTAGAGGCCGTCGAAACACTGCTCGGCGACCCATTCCTGGACGCAGCCGGTGTCGAGGAGTTGCGCACGATCATCGTCGAAACCGGTGCCCTGGAGCGCGTGGAGGTGCTCGTCGACGACCTGGTCGCTTCGGCTGTTGCCGCCCTCGCTGACGCGCCAGTCGTCGACGACGCGCGCGCGGCCTTGGCTGAGCTGATCATCGCCGCCACCGTTCGCGTGCGCTGATCGGCCCGGGGGCCACCACCAGGCGAACACGTACATCACCAGGCATACATGCCTGGTGATGTACCGACAGGGGTGGTGAACGTGGTCATTTCGGAGCGGGAGCCGGGGGTGGGGGGTTGGCGTCCCTACACTCCAGACGTGGACCTAAGCGTCTCCGCACCTCTGGTCGGTCGCATTGTCGACGGCCGGTACCGGGTGGAGGCGATCGTGGCGCGCGGTGGCATGGCCACGGTGTACCGGGCAGTGGACGCCCGGCTGGATCGAGTCGTGGCGCTCAAGGTCATGCATCCCGATCTGGCCGCCGACTCCGACTTCGTCGTCCGGTTCATTGCCGAGGCACGGGCCGCCGCCCGGCTCTCCCACCCAGCCGTCGTAGCCGTGTTCGACCAGGGCGAGGACGACGGCGCGGTCTACCTCGCGATGGAGTACGTCGAGGGGCGGACTCTCCGGAAACTGCTGCGCGAGCAAGGTCGACTGTCGCCGGGGCATGCGCTGGAGGTCATCGATCCGGTTCTGGCAGCGCTGGACGCCGCCCACTGCGCCGGGATCGTGCATCGGGACATGAAGCCCGAGAACGTCTTGGTCGGCCATGGCGGCCAGGTCAAGGTTGCCGACTTCGGACTGGCCCGGGCGCTGACCGACGCATCGACCGCCACGCGCGGGTTGCTTCTCGGGACGGTGAACTACATCTCGCCGGAACAGGCCCTCGGCGAGGCAGCGACTCCACGTTCAGACGTCTACTCCACCGGCGTCATGCTGTACGAACTCCTGACCGGGCAGCCGCCACACACGGGCCCAACCGATTTCGTGGTCGTCCGTAGCCACATCGAGATCGACGTTCCAGCACCGTCGCTGGTCGAACCGGCGGTGTCCCACGGCCTCGACGCGCTCGTGCGCCGGGCAACGGCGCGCGAACCGCTGAATCGATTCGCCGACGCCGGCGAGTTCCTGGCTGAGCTTCGCCTCGCCCGCCCGACGGTTGGATCTGGGGTCGATGCAGGGTTCGGCGCGATGATCGCCGGACTCGAGCCCAGAGAGACCGCGGGTGTCTCACTGCACGAGGCGATGACGTCGATCATGCCGAGCTCAGCGGGCGAGCCGCCGGCGCACACCAACCTGATCGACCGCACGTCGGGACGGACTGCAGAACCACCGCGATCTCGGCCACAGACCCCGAGATCAGCTCCTTTTGCCGAGCGCCGCCGAGCCAGGGAGCGCAGCCGCTGGCGCGGGCCGCTTCTGCTGAGCGCTGTGCTGTTGCTCGCAGCGGGGCTCGCCGCCGGTGCCTGGTGGTACGGCGCCGGTCGTTACACCGCGACCCCGTCGCTGATCGATCTCACGGTCGAGGACGCCCGTACGGCCGCCGAACGCGAAGGCCTGGCGGTAGTGGAGGCTGAGCCGCGCTTTTCCGAGGTGATCGAACCCGGCAGGGTCGTGGAAACCGTCCCTGGACCGGGAGAGCGGATCCTGCACGAGGGCACCATCGAACTGCACGTCTCGAAAGGCCCTGAGCGATACGTGGTTCCCGACCTCGCGGGACTGACGCGGGCCGAGGCCGAGGACGCCCTGGGCGCTGCCGGAATTCCCGTCGGGGAGATCGAGGAGATCTATCACGAGGAGGTACCTGCAGGCGTCGTCGTCTCGCAGAGTGCCCCGCCCGGCGAGGAACTGCGTCGGGACACACCGGTGTCGGTGGAGGTGAGCAAGGGCCAGGAACCGATCGAGATCGAGGACTTCACCGGCCGGCCGTTCACAGAGGCCGAGAAGGCGCTGACCGACGCCGGGTTCGTCGTCGAGGCTGAGGAAACATCCGACTCGGACCTCCCGCCCGGAACGGTGATCTCGCAGGACCCGTCGAGCGGCACCGGCGCCCGCGGCGACGAAATCCGGCTGCAGGTCGCCGCCTCCGATCAGTTGAATATCCCGGTGCCCAACGTCGTCGGGATGGATGTCGGCGCGGCCCGGCTCCTACTCGGCGCCCTCGGATTTCATGTCGAAGTCAACGGCGCAGGTGGCCGTGAGGTGAAGGCCCAGAATCCGCCAGCGGGCGAACTCCGCGAGTTCGGTAGCACGATCCGGCTCCAGCGCGGCCGTTGAAACCGGAGTGACGAATCCGGTCGCTCCGGATGCTCTCGGTTACGCCGCGGTTGGGTGACCTGTTCGTAACAAAGCGTCTTGGTGGTCGGACTGAGCGTCCGGTCAGCGGACCGCCGCCCTAGGGTCGAAGCTCATCGTCAGTGAGGTGGTTCCCGTGGTGGTGGTGATGCAGCCGGGTGCCTCCAACGCTGACGTCGAGGCCGTCGTCGGCCGTGTCCAGGCAGCGGGCGGAGAGGCGTTCGTGAGCCGAGGAGTCAGCCGCACGATCATCGGCCTGGTCGGCGACGTCGACGAGTTCCGGGCGATGAACCTGCGCGCCATGACCGGGGTCGCCGACGTGATTCGCGTCTCGTCGCCGTACAAGCTGGTGAGCCTGCACAACCAGCCGGGCCGGACCACGGTCGTTGTCGGCGGGCCCGACCTGGGCGTGCCGATCGGTCCCGACACGTTCACACTCATCGCGGGGCCGTGTGCCGTCGAGTCTGCGCAGCAGACGCGCGAAGCCGCAGAGATGGCGAAAGCTGCAGGTGCGTCGCTACTGCGTGGCGGTGCCTTCAAGCCGCGCACGTCCCCGTATGCGTTCCAGGGATTGGGCGAGCAGGGCCTCCGCATCCTGGCCGAGGTCAAGGAGGCGACCGGGCTGCCCATCGTCACCGAGGTGCTCGATGCCCACGATGTGCCACTCGTCGCCTCGTACGCCGACATGCTTCAGCTGGGCACCCGGAACATGCACAACTACGCGCTGCTGCAAGCGGTCGGCCGGGCTCGGTTGCCGGTGCTACTCAAGCGTGGCATGCAGGCAACGATCGAAGAGTGGCTGATGGCAGCCGAGTACATCGCCCAACGCGGCAACCTGGACATCGTGCTGTGCGAACGCGGGATCCGCACGTTCGAGACGTCGACCCGCAACACTCTCGACATCTCGGCCGTACCTGTCGTCCAGCAGCTCTCGCACCTGCCGGTCATTGTCGACCCGTCCCATTCCGGTGGCCGGCGCGACCTGGTTCTTCCGCTCGCCCGGGCGGCGATCGCGGCCGGTGCCGACGGCATCATCGTCGATGTCCATCCCTCACCTGAGGAGGCACTGGTCGACGGGCCGCAGGCATTGGTGGGCGAAGACCTGCGTCAGCTGGCCTCGGCCGTCCGCCGCTTGCCCCCGCTGCTGGGCCGACGTCCAGCAGAACGGCTCAGCGCGCGGTCTTCAGTCGTCACCTGAGGCGCGTGGCCAGGCCACTGACGACGGGCGAAGTCTCCGCCCCGGCGGCTGTGTCGACGCGGATGTCGCGGCGGTCGGCCAGATACTCACGGATCGAGTACGCCATGGCGGCAGCCCAGATCAGCACGATGACGACATAGGCGACGACACGCGCCGGGTCCGAGGCGTCTACCCAGTCGCTGCGCAGGATCGTCCTGACGTTCGTCAAGACGATCATGCCGCCAACGGCGGATCCCAGGACCCGAGCGGGTACCCGTCGCACCATCCAGGCAGCGAGCGGAGCCGCAAGCATGCCGCCGAGAAGCAGTACGGCCACCCAGGAGAAGTTGATGCTCTGCGCGCCAATGCCGACCAGGAAGCCGATGCTGGCGGCGACGGCCACGATGAACTCGCTGGCGTCGATCGAGCCGATGACCTTGCGGGGCTCCATCCGGCCGCTCGCGAGTAGTGCCGGTGTGCCGACAGGTCCCCAGCCCCCGCCGCCGGTCGCGTCCACGAATCCGGCGAATAGTCCCAGCGGCCCCAGAAAGCGTCTGCGGAGGGGCTTGCCCAGGTGCTCGCTGGAGAGCCCACGGAAGGTGAACCTGATCAGGATGTACACGCCCAGGGTCAGCAAGATCGCCGACATCAATGGAGCTGCGGTCTCCATCGACAGCCAGGACAGCAACGTAGCGCCGCCGAAGGCGCCTATCGCTCCGGGAAGGGCGATGCGCCGGACCACCGTCCAATCCACGTTGGCGAACCGCCAGTGCGAGATTCCCGAGACAAGGGTGGTACCGATCTCCGCCAAGTGAACGGTGGCCGACGCCGCCGCAGGATTGGCGCCGATGGCGAGCAGCAGTGTCGTGGACGTCACGCCGTACGCCATGCCCAGGCTGCCGTCGACGAACTGCGCGGCCAAGCCGACGAGACCGATCAGAACCAGCCCAGTCATCGGCCGCCACCCCCATGCTTCATTACCAGTAAGTTGGTAGGAATAGTGAGCTATGAGAGGGGGACTGTCAAGCCCTATGCGTCGAGCAGTCTGGCCAACGTCTCGGCTGCCTTGCGGCAGTCGTCGGCGGTCACGTCCAGGTGGGTGATCAGCCGGACTGTCTGTGGACCGACGGCCGCGGCCAGGACACCTTCGGCCCGGGCCGCCTCGACCAACTGGCGTGCATCGATCCGGACCGCGGTCAGCTCGAGCATGACGATGTTCGTCTCGACGGCATCGGGATCAACGACCCCTGCGCCGGCGAGCAGCCCGGCGATCATCGCGGCGTTCGCGTGGTCGTCAGCCAGCCGGTCGAGGTGATGGTCGAGCGCGTAGCTGCCGGCGGCCGCGAGAACGCCAGCCTGCCGCCAGCCTGCTCCCATCCGCTTGCGCCATTGCCGAGCCTGCGCGATCACATCCTCGGGGCCGAGGAGGACCGACCCGATCGGTGCCCCGAGCCCTTTGGACAGGCAGACCGACACGGTGTCGAACAGCTCTCCGTACCCCGCCAGGTCCGTGCCGGATGCGACGTGTGCGTTCCACAGTCTCGCTCCGTCGAGGTGCAGCCGGACAGTGGTTCCGTCGACGAGCTCGCGCAACGCCCGCAGATCGGCTAGCGGCTGCACGGTGCCGCCGGCGAAGTTGTGCGTGTTCTCGACGGCAATCGCGGCTGTCGATACGAGATACGGCCCGGCGTCGGGGGCCAGCATCGACCGCAGCGCGTCGAGATCGACATGGCCTCGCGGATGGGACCAGGTCCGCGTGGTGACGCCGTGCCAGGCCGCGTGCCCACCCAGCTCCGTCCGCACGACGTGCGCTCGCGCCTCGCACAACAGCTCCTGCCCTGGCCGAACCCAGGTCCGGACACCGAGCATGTTCGCCAGCGATCCGGTCACCGTGAAAAGGCCGGCCTCATGGCCCAGCATCGAGGCGACCCGTTCCTCCAGGGCACGGACCGTCGGATCTTCGGCATAGACGTCGTCGCCAGTCTCCGCGGACGCCATCGCTGCAAGCATTGCAGGTGTCGGCCGGGTGACCGTGTCGCTACGGAGGTCGATCGCCACGGCACGACTGTAGGAGAGCGGGCCGGCGCCCGAGATCACGGCATAGCGTCATGTCGGCATGACGGAACGCGCCTCGAGCAGCTCGGCGACGAGGAAGGCAAGCTCAAGCGACTGGGTGCGGTTCAGGCGGGGGTCACAGAAGGTCTCGTAGCGGTCGGCTAGACCTTCCTCCTGGATCGGGTCTCCACCGCCCACGCATTCCGTGACGTCGTCGCCGGTGAGCTCCACATGGATTCCACCCGGCACGGTGCCCAGAGAACGGTGAACCTCGAAGAAGCCCCGGACCTCGTCGACGACGTCGTCGAACCGCCGGGTCTTGTGACCGCTCGGCGCCTCGTAGGTGTTGCCGTGCATCGGGTCGCAGATCCACGACACGGCCAGGCCGCTCGCGGTTGCCTTCTCGACCAACGGTGGCAGCTCATCGCGGACGCGGCGCGCGCCCATCCGGCTGACGAAGGACAGCCGACCCGGTTCGCGGTCTGGGTCGAGCCGCTCGGCCAGGGCCAGCACGTCCTCGGGAGACGCGGTCGGGCCCAGCTTCACGGCAACCGGGTTGCGGACTCGCGCGGCGAACTCCACGTGGGCGCCACCGAGATCGCGGGTTCGCTCCCCCACCCAGAGGAGATGCCCGGACACGGCGTAAGGCAGCCCGGTGCGCGAGTCGATCCGGGTCAACGCCGTCTCGTAGTCGAGCAGCAACGCTTCGTGACTCGCGAACAGCTCCACTGTGTGCAGTTGCTCCGGGTCCGCGCCGATAGCGCGCATGAACGACAGCGCCTTCGTGATCTCGCCGGCCATGCGTTCGTACCGCTGCCCGGCCGGCGACGTGCGGACGAAATCGGTGTTCCAGGCGTGGACCTCGCGCAGATCGGCGTACCCGCCGCCGATGAACGCGCGAGTGAGGTTCAACGTCGCGGCCGCGGCGTGGTAGGCGCGGACCATGCGGGCCGGATCGGGAAGCCGGGCGTCGTCGGTGAACTCGAAGCCGTTGACCATGTCGCCGCGATATGCCGGCAGCGTGACCTCGCCGCGTGTTTCGGTCGGCCGGGACCGCGGCTTTGCGTACTGCCCAGCGATGCGGCCCACCTTCACGACGGGGACGCTCGCGGCATACGTCAACACGACCGCCATCTGGAGCAGCGTCTTGAGCTTGTTCCGGACGTTGTTGGCCGTGACACCGTCGAAGGTCTCGGCGCAGTCGCCGCCCTGGAGCAGAAACGCCTCCCCTCGGGACACCGCGGCCAACCGATCCCGCAGCTGGTCGCACTCGCCGGCAAAGACCAGCGGCGGGAGCAGGCGAAGCTGGCGAACCGGAGCATCGACGGCGTCGGGGTCAGCCCAGTCCGGCTGCTGGGCTGCGGGAAACCGGCTCAGTATGGCGGCGAGCTCGCCGAATAGTGCGTCGTCGGTGGGAACGGTCACCGGGCAAGACTAGGACGGTCGCCGACCGCTGCCTGGGTAGGGTGACTGCGACTCAAACCCGATGGACGAAGGGGTGATGGCGATGGCAGTGCGCAGGATTGCGATGCTCACGGCTGGCGGGATCGCGCCGTGCCTGTCGGCGGCCGTCGGCGGACTGATCGAGCGGTACACCGAGATCGCTCCCGAGGTCGAGCTCAGCGCGTATCCCGATGGTTATGCCGGTCTGCTCGCCGGCCGTTCGATCACGGTAACTCCGGAGGTCAGGGCCCGAGCCCACCTCTTGCGGCGTTTCGGCGGGAGCCCGATCGGTAACAGCAGGGTCAAGCTCACCAACGTCGACGACCTGGTCAAGCGCGGGCTGGTCGAAAGCGGCCAGGACCCGCTCGCCGTAGCGGCCGACCAGCTCACCCATGATGGCGTCGACATCCTGCACACGATCGGCGGCGACGACACCAACACCACGGCAGCGGATCTGGCGGCCTACCTGGAGCGCCACGGCTACCACCTGACGGTGGTCGGGCTGCCGAAGACCATCGACAACGACGTCGTGCCCATCAAGCAGAGCCTTGGCGCGTGGACGGCGGCCGAGCAGGGCGCCCTGTTCGCGCGCAACATCGTCGCCGAGCACTCGTCGAACCCCCGGATGCTGATCGTGCACGAAGTCATGGGCCGCAACTGCGGGTGGCTCACCGCCGCTACCACCCGGGCATACCGGGACTGGATTGCCGACCAAGGGTGGAACCCACAGATCGGCCTGGACCGCCGACGCTGGGACATCCACGGCGTGTACGTTCCCGAGGCGGAACTGGATATCGAGGCCGAAGCGAGCCGGTTGCGCACAACGATGGACGACATCGGGTGCGTCAACCTGTTCATCTCCGAGGGCGCCGGCGTGGAGTCGATCGTCGCCGAACTCGAGGCAGCCGGTGCGGACGTCCCACGCGACCCGTTCGGCCACGTCATGCTCGACAAGGTCAACCCTGGCGCCTGGTTCGGCAAGCAGTTCGCCGAGCGGCTCGGCGCCGAGAAGGTGATGATCCAGAAGAGCGGATATTTCAGCCGCTCGGCGGCCGCCAACGCCCAGGACCTCGAACTGATCAGGCTGTGCGTCGAGCACGCTGTCGACTGCGCTTTGCGCGGCGAGGGCGGAGTGGTCGGGCACGACGAGGACCACGACGACGAGTTGCGGGCGATTGAGTTCGACCGGATCAAGGGCGGCAAGCGCTTCGACCCCACCGTCGACTGGTTCACCGAGTTGCTGGCAGACATCGGTCAGCCCAGCGGCTGACCCGTCCAGCGGGTCAGCCCGATTCGGGCCGGTTCTTGTGCTCCTTTTTTGCGGCCGCGATCTCCGCCTTGGCCCGTTGAGCGTCGATGTCCACATACTCCTGACCGGACAGTTCCATGAGCGCGTAGACGATCTCGTCGGTGACGGATCGTAGGACGTAGCGGTCTTCTTCCAACCCCTCGTAGCGGCTGAAGTCAAGGGCCTCGCCGATGCGAACTCCTGGACGCATGACCCGCGGGATCAGCCGTCCGGGAGGCTGCATCTTCTCAGTGTCGATCATGGCGACCGGGACGACCGGAACCTTCGCCTCCAAGGCCAGCCTGGCCACACCGGTCTTGCCTCGATAGAGCCGCCCATCCGGGGACCGGGTGCCCTCCGGATAGATCGCGAGTAACTCGCCGCGGTGCAGGATCTTGAGCCCGGTTCGTAGTGCTGCCTCACTGGCCCGACCGCCGGACCGATCCACCGGTACCTGTCCGACGCCGCGAAAGAAGACTCGGGTCAACCAGCCCTTCACACCGCGGCCGGTGAAGTAGTCGCTCTTGGCCAGAAAGGTCACCCGCCGAGGCACGACGAGCGGCATGAACAGCGAGTCGGAGAAGGAGAGATGGTTGCTCGCGACGATCGCCGGGCCCTGGGCAGGGACATGCTCGAGGCCCTCGGCCCACGGCCGGTAGACCAGCCGCAGCAGCGGGCCCAAGATGACCCGCTTGAGGAACCAGTAGAACACGGCCGAACATTACTGGACAGCGGCTGCCGATCCCCTGGCTTGAACCAGCCGTGCGACGATGCCGTTGGCAGAACATCACCAGCGAGGAGCCACGAGTGGCGATAGTCCCGGGAGCCGAGCCGTACCGCAACGACGGCGGGCCCACCGGCATGCTCTTGTGCCACGGCCTGACCGGATCGCCCGCATCGCTGCGACCGTGGGGTGAGTACCTCGCAGCCGCCGGGCTGACAGTTGAGGTGCCGCTTCTGCCCGGCCACGGCACGACCTGGCAGGAGCTGAACACGACTCGCTGGCCGGACTGGTTCCATACGGTCGAGCGGGCGCTGCTCACCCTGGCCGATCGCTGCGACCACGTGCTCGTCGGCGGGCTCTCGATGGGTGGTTGCCTGGCCCTGCGCCTCGCCGAGACCCACGGTGACGCGGTCAGCGGTCTGGTGCTGGTGAACCCGGCCATCGCGAGTGGTGACAAGCGGCTGCTCGCGCTTCCTGTGTTGCACCGGATGGTGCCGTCGTTTCCGGCGCTGTCCGGCGACATCGCCAAGCCCGGCCAGGACGAGATCGCCTACGATCGCACTCCGCTGCGTGCCCTGCACTCGTTGACCCAGCTGTGGCCAAAGGTCGTGGCGGACCTTCCTCGCGTGCGGCAGCCGCTGTTGATCTACCGCAGCGACCAGGACCACCTGGTCGACTCGACCAGCCTCGGGCTGATCCGCTCCAGGGTGTCGTCAACCGACGTCACCGTCGTTCCGCTGCGCGACAGTTACCACGTGGCCACCCTCGACCATGACGCCGATCGCATTTTTGCCGGCTCCCTAGAGCTGGTACATCGGCTAGCCCCTGCCACGCAGGACGGCGGCTAACCGTGTCTCGTGACGACGAACAGGTGTGGGCCGATCTGGTCGAGTCCTTTCACGCTTCGCCTGACGAGGACCCACGATGGCCGGGCTCTGAAGACGTGAGTATCGAAAACGCGGATCCCGCTCTTGCGAGAATCGCTGACTCCGAACGACCGAGCCGGCCGCCGGCCGACCCCGATGACCACTTCGTGCCACCCCCGCCGCCCCCGTTGCCCCGCGGCGACCCGGTGTCCCGGCTGGCCTGGGCGGGTGTCCTGGGAGCTCCTGTCTTTCTCGTCGTGGCGGTCGCTTTCGGCTGGCGGCTGCCGTCGTGGGCAACGACCCTTGCGGTGATCTCCCTGGTTGCTGGGTTCATCACGCTGGTGACCCGGTTGGGAGGCCACGATCCCGACGATCCCGACAACGGTGCCGTCGTCTGACCCCGCTCATGGCAGGTGTGCCGCCACAGGTTCTATCTCGACGTCGACGACGACCGGCCGATGGTCACTCGCGGCCTGGATATCCGCCCCGTCGACGACACCATACGACGCCACGCGCGCTGGCCCACGTACGAATACGCCGTCGATTCGGCTGCGCGGATTGCGGGTCGAGAAGGTCGGGGTGTCGTCGGCTGCGCCGGCGTCGGTGAAATCGTCGGCGATGGCCCGCCAGGCCGGCATGTCCGGCCGCTCGTTGATGTCGCCGGCCAGCACCGTCACATGGCCGCCGAACCGGTCGACCAGCCCGACCAATTCGCTCCTGTGCCGGAGCCGCTCCGTGCTGTCGAGGCCGAGGTGCACACTGGCCACCACCGCTGCGGCTCCGCCGAGCTCGACCACAGCGGCAACGGCTCCCCGCTCATGCAATCCGGGTGTTCCGCTGAAGCGGTACTCCAGCGTGCTGCGAACGTCGACCCGCAGCGACACCAACATCATCGAGCCGCCAGCCGTCCCGCCGCCACCGACATAGAGCAACCCGGTGTCGCGGGCAAGTGCCGCACACCGGGCGCGCCAACGCAGCCTCCGCGGCGCTTCCTGCATGCACACGACGTCCGGCGAGAGTCCGCGGATCACCCGCACCAGGGCGTCTCGGTCGTCGCGGAGGGACCGGACGTTGTAGGTGACCACCCGCAGACTGACCACGGTGACCCAGCCTAGATACCGTGCATGCCATGGATACGACGACGTTGGGATCGAACGGTCTCACCGTTTCGGCACAGGGCCTGGGCTGCATGGGGATGAGCCACGGCTACGGACCAGGGGACGAATCAGAGTCACTGGCCGTATTGCGGCGCGCTCTCGAGCTCGGGGTGAACTTCTGGGACACGGCCGACTACTACGCTGCCGGTGCGAACGAGGTGCTG
This sequence comes from Jiangellaceae bacterium, assembly GCA_035697245.1. Taxonomy (GTDB): domain Bacteria; phylum Actinomycetota; class Actinomycetes; order Jiangellales; family Jiangellaceae; genus JACVRX01. The sequence continues at coordinate 14,174 of DASSDH010000194.1, read as the reverse complement.
CTGGCGAAGATGCTCCGTCAGCATCGCGACCAGGTCGTGCTGGCGACGAAATTCGGCCTGCTCACGGCGCCAGACCCATCTTCGTCGCCAGCGGTCCGAGGCGACGCCGAGTACGTCCGGCGAGCGTGCGAAGCGAGTCTGCGCCGTCTCGGCACCGACGTCATCGACCTCTACTACCAACATCGCATCGACGTCACGGTGCCGATCGAGGAAACCGTCGACGCGATGGCTGTACTGGTCACCGCCGGCAAGGTGCGCCACCTCGGCCTGTCCGAGGTCACCGCGAGCGAGCTGAGGCGGGCCGTCGCCGTGCATCCCATCGCCGCGGTGCAGTCGGAATGGTCGCTGTGGAGTCGCGATGTCGAGGCATCCGTGGTCCCCACTTGCCGTGAGCTCGGCGTCGGCTTCGTGCCGTACTCGCCACTGGGGCGAGGATTTCTCACCGGCACTCTGGGTGACATCGACAAGCTGCCTGCCGACGACATCCGTCGATCTCAGCCGCGACTTGCGGCATCCGCGATCGACGCGAATCTGGCCCTGGTCGAGCAGGTCCGGCTGGCGGCCGCCGACCTGGGTGTTACATCGGCCCAGGTCGCGCTCGCCTGGGTGCATCACCGGCAACAGGTATGGGAACTGCCCGTCGTCCCCATCCCCGGAACCAAGCGGGTTCACTGGCTCGAGCAGAACGTCGCCGCCCTCGACGTGCGCCTGCCGTCGGATGCGTTGGATCGCCTCGACGGGCTCGCGGCACAGGCCGTCGGCGACCGGCACCCGCAAATCGGCCTGACCTCGGCCGGTGGCCGCGCCTAGAAGCGGGCGAGGTCGGCGGCGCCGATGATCCCGGCGTCGTTGCCGAGCGTTGCGATCCTGATCTCCGCCACGGGTCGGTGGCCGCGGCCGGTCAAGTTCCGCCGATACGCCGCGACGGTCGGTCCCAACAGGAGCTCGCCGGCCTCGGACACGCCACGGCCGATGACGAACACCGCCGGATCCAGGATGGCCGCGAACGACGCGAGTGCCTCCCCCAGCCATCGACTGAGGTCGGCGATCAGCTCGCCGGAAGGCTCATCGCCCTCCTGAGCGGCTCGAGTCACCATCGGGCCGGTGATCAGCGTCGGGTCGCCGTCTGCCATCTCGAGCAACCGCTCTGCGAAGACCGAGTGTTCATCTGCCAACGCCCTCGCCTCGCGCACCAGGGCGCGGCCACTCGCATACTGCTCGACACAGCCCCGGTTGCCGCATCCGCACAGATGCCCGTCAGGGACCATCCGCACATGGCCGAGCTCGGATCCGACGCCGTGCGCACCCCGATGGAGCCGGCCGTCCACGACGACACCGCCGCCGATGCCGGTGCCGACGGTCACGCAAACCATGTCGTCGACGACGTCCTCGGCGGCGCCGAACCGGAACTCTCCCCACGCGGCGGCGTTGGCATCGTTCTCCACCACGGAAGGCAACCCGGTCGCGGACGACACCTGGTCACGGACGGGCACGTCCCGCCAGGCGAGGTTCGGCGAGAACAGCACCGTCGACCGCTCGACGTCGACGAATCCGGCGGAGCCGATGCCGACCGCCTCCACGTCGCCACCGCTGCGGAGCTCTTCGATCACTGCGACGATGTCATGGACGATCGCAGCTGGATCCGTCGACGGCGTGTCGCGTCGGGTACGTGCGAGAATCACGCCGGCCTCGTCGACCAGTCCGCCGGCGATCTTCGTCCCACCGACGTCGACGCCGATCGTGTGACCCACGCAGCCCTCCTCAGCCCTCTACGCGCTTCTTGAGCTCCTTCAGAGCGGTGTCGATGATCACCTTCTCGGCCTTCCGCTTCATCAGGCCGAGCATCGGAATGGCGACGTCGACGGTCAACTGATACGTGACTTCGGTCGAACCGTCCGCCGCTTCCGTCAACGTGTACGACCCGTCCAAGGCCCGAAGAAGTCCAGCATTGACCAGCGTCCAACGCACCTGCTCGTCGTCGTCCCACTCGTAGGCCAGCGTGTAGGTGTCTTTGATCGCCCCGGCGTCGAGGACGAACCGTGCCTCAGCCGGCCGGTCGTCGTCCTCGTACACCGTCAGTACCTCGACCTCGCGGACCGAGGCGGTCCACTCCGGGTACGCCCCGACATCGGCGATCACCGCCATGACGTCGGCGGCCGAAGCCGCGATGGTGATGCTCGAAGTGGTCCGCTCGGCCATGAGTGGTCCCGTCGTCGGTGGCGAGCCGGAGACTACCGGTGAGCACAGGATGCCGCTTGTGGGCCAGATGCTGCACACACTTCGGCATGAGTGTGGGCACCCTGTACCGGGCTGCGCACCGGCGTGCAAGCGACCTAACCGAGCGGAGTCCGCCGGCTTTCGGCGAGGAGGCCACGAAGGGTGGACACCGACGTTTCCCAAGTCCATTCCCGCTCGACCCAGGCCCGGCCCTGCTCGCCCATCACGCGCACGTGCTCACGGTCGGCGAGCAGTTCGGCCGCCCGGGCAGCGATGCCGATCGGGTCGACCGGATCGACGACGTAGCCGGTCTCGCCGTGCAGGACCGTCTCCGGAGCGCCGCCACTGTCGCCGACAAGAACCGGGTGCCCGCAGGCCTGCGCCTCGAGGAAGACGATTCCGAGGGCCTCGGGTTCCAGGCCGCCCTTGCGCGTCCGGCACGGCATCGCGAACACGTCACCGACGTCGAACCACCCTGGTGCCTGCGACCACGGCACCGCACCAGCGAACACTACCGACGCGCTCACCCCACGGTCCCGGACCAGGCGCTCCAACCGCGGCCGGGTCGGGCCATCGCCCACCAGGAGAAGCAGCGCTGCGGGGATGGACTCCAGCAGCCACGGCATCGCCTTGATCAGCGCGTCCTGCCCCTTGCGGTCGACGAATCGCGACACCGACACCAGCACCGGGCGGCCCGGCTCGATCCCTAGCCGCTCGCGGATAGCCTCCCCGCCGACACCGGGGCGGAACACCTTGGTGTCGACGCCTGGGGCGAGCCGTACCATCCGCTCCGCCACGTCGTCAGAGAGCGCCGAAGCCACGCGCCGGCGGCAGAACTCGGAGACGTAGGTCAGGACGTCGCACCCGTCACCGATCCGACGCAGCGCCTGCCGAGCAGCCGGGACCCGGGCCCACCAGGTCTCGTGGCCGTGGGTCAGTCCGACGACGCGTTGGGCGCCGGCCGTGCGCAAACCGTCGGCGAGCAGGCCCAGCGGCGCCGCCGCGCCGAAGAGCACCGAGTCACACCCTTCCGCGCGCAGAACGGCCGCGACTCGCCGGGACACCATGGGTGTCGGCAGCAGCATCGACGCCCTGTCGCGCACCACTGGGAACGGCAGAAGCTCGTCGAACTCGTTGTCGCCTGGCATCGAAGCCGTGTACACCACGACTTCACCGACCGGTAGCCGATCGGCCAAGGCGTACACGAATGACTCGATCCCTCCTTGCCGGGTGGGAAAGTCGTTGGTGACGACCAGGGTGCGGCTCACCGGCCAGAGCCTGCCACAGGCGCGAGGTCCACCGGTTCCGGCGCGTCGTGCAGGTGAGCCCACGTCCGGCCGAATGCGATCCGCTGCGGCGCCGTCGGATGGCTGGCGAACATCCCGAAGAGGATCGCGGGCGGGTCCAGGTCCGTCTTCGCTGCGAGCGCGAGGGAGCGCTGCATCTCGGCGAAGGTCTGCGGGTCTCGGGTCAGGTTCAGGGCATGCAGATCGGCCCGGGTCTCGACGCGGCGACTCACCACCGCCTGAATGGGCGCCGTCACCAGACCCGCGACCGCGACGATCGCCAGGACGAGCGCAAGAACCCGCGGGTCGTGCGCACCGTCGGCCCCAGCCCGGCCGAGCAACCAGGGCCAGGCGAGCAGCCCACCCAGCGCGCACACGCCCGCTGCCGCGGCCAGCGCCGCGAGCAGGGTGCCGTCGCGGACGTCCGCCTCGGCTGCGTGGCCGAGCTCGTGGGCGACGACGTTGCGGACCTGCTCCGGTGGAGACTGGGCGACCAGGGTGTCGTAGACGACGATCCGCCGGGTCGCACCGAGACCGGAGACGTAGGCGTTCAGCGTGGTCGTCCGGCGTGAGGCGTCTGCCTCCAGGACGTCGTCGATCGGTACGCCGTCCTGTTCCGCCATCGCGAGCAACGAGGTCCGCAGTTCGCCGTCCGGCAATGACGTGAACTTGTTGAAGACCGGCTCGATGACAAGTGGGTAGGCAAATGCGAGCGCCACCACAAAGCCGGCTGCGGCCACGGCACCAACCGCCCACCACCACCGCGGCAGGGCCCGAGCCAGCCCCACGAGAACCAGTAACGAGAGCAACGTTGCGGCGGCCTGCAGGCCGAGGGACTTGGCGATGTCGGCGGCCCATTCCGCCCATGATCGGGTCGACAGGCCTCCCTCTCGGCGGACGGACTCGGCCCACGCCGAGAAGGCGATCGTCGAAAGCCGGACGACGAGGAGAACGGCAAGCCCCCCGAGCAGGACCTGCCAGACCCAGCCCCCGCCGGCCGGCCGGGCGGCCGCCGACACGATACGAGCGCCGAGCGTCGTCAGCCCCAGCACGACGGTCACGCCCAGCCCGACGGCGAGGCCGAGATAGGAAGGCGGACGGATCCGGCTCTGGTAATCGTCGGCCGCCGACTGTTCGGCGGCGCTGAAGTCACGGCCGACGTCGGCCTCGACTCCGCCTACGTCACCGAGCGGGACCCACGGGGTAGTGACCACGATCGCGAAGGCCAGCGCGGCAAGCAGCACGCCCGCGACGACCCAGGGCAGAGCACCGGCCCCCACTCCCGACCCACCGGCCCCGTCAGCGGGCAGCACGAGAGGTCAACTCCGCCCGCCATGCTCGGGTGACCGACGCCAGGTTGGTGCCGAGAATCTCGCCCAATATAGCGTCGATCCCAGCTGACCCGTCGGCACTGACCGCGCGATACACCGCGACCACGTCGGCGGCGCCGTACTCGGCAACCAGCATCCGAACAGCGATATGGGCGCCCTCGTACGCCATGGTCGCCTGCAGCGGGTCGTTGAAAGCCGCGTCCTCGGGCAGCGCAGCGGGAGCGCCATCCGCCCGCACCTGCCGGAGCGCACCGGCGACGGCACTACCGAGGTCGGCGCCGGATTCGTGGTATCCGGCGTAATCGGCGAGGCCTTCGGACAGCCAACGTGGAACCGCTGCACGGCCCCAGGTGGCGACGTGGAAGGCTTCATGTCCGAATACGGCGGTCCTTGTCGCAGTCGGCAGCCGCGCGAGCACCGCTGTGTTGGCCAGCACTCGCACCGGGCCTGCAGCCGGCCCCGGCTGATCCACCGCGGTGGTCACCGCCGCCAGGCCGGCTTTGGCACCCGCCGGGTCCATGTGACCTGCCTGGTGCCAGAACTCGGGAACCACCACGACCACCCGTGGCGGCGGTTGGCCCAGCAACATGCCGACCGATGCCGCAGCATGGTCGACTTCTTCGGCGTAGGTGCGCAGTTGGTCAGCCGACCCTGCTCCCACGACGAGCGAGTTCGATCCAGCTGCCGCCCGCACACCAGCGATCTCCCACGGTGGCATGGGGGTGGTCGTCGAACCAGCCACCAGCAGGTTCGCCGTCAGGTCCAGTACCGCCTCGACCACCGCGTCGGTCCGCTCCCCCGGCAGCCGATAGCGCACCTGCACTGCAGCACGCCACGAGCGATCCGACGCCGGCTCCAGCCTGACCAGCTGCTCCGACCATGTATCAAGGCACAGCCGCTGCAGCGACTCGAACTGGGCCACGTGCGCATCGTCAGGTTCGTCGATCGTCGCGCGCCACGAGTCGGCGTCGGCCGTATGCACTGCTCGGGCGCGCTGGGCGAGGATCCGCTCGACCTGGTCGCGGACGTCCGAGACCGGGGCAGCGGAGCCGGTGATCGGAACCGATCCGACCAGGGCGGTGAGCGCAGCAGCCGCAACGCACAACGTCGCGACCCGGCGGCTCATCCACCGATCGTAGGGGCCCTCGCTCGGCCGTCAGCCGGGTCGGGTAGCTCCGGCGAACGGCATGTAGGAGATCGGGTCGACGCTGACAACGTCACCTGGATGGGTGGCGTGGACCACCTGACCGTCGCCCAAAGCGATGCCGACGTGACTGATCGGACTGTAGAAGAACACCAGGTCCCCCGGCTCCAACTGACTGAGCGAGACCCGGGTGCCCACCCCGATTTGGGCACTGGAGGAACGTGGCAACGAGACCCCGGCCTGCGCCCAGGCCATCATGGTCAGCCCGGAGCAGTCCCAGGCGTCCGGGCCCTCGGAGCCATAGCTGTAGGGCTCGCCGAGTTGGGCCAACGCGAAATCGACAGCGATCTGGCCCTTGCCGGAGGCCGGCACGTTCGGGAGCGGTGCCTCGCTGCCGCCGCCTCGGCTAGCACGTTCTGCCGCGGCCGCTCGTTCCCGCGCCACGCGCTCCGCCTCGAGCTGGGAGCGTTCCTCGGCTTCCAGGCTGTCCAGCAGCTGCTGTGCGTCGGCCAGGTGCTTCTCGATGGTCGCTTGCTGACGCATGAGATCGGCCTCGACGGCCTTGAGCCGGCTGAGTTCTTCGTCGGCCAATAACCGGCTCTGCTCGAGCCGTTGCTGCTCGGCAGCAACGGCTGCCAGCTGCTCTGACCGCTGGTTGGCGTATGCGTCGATCGTCGAGGCCTTGGCCAGGAATTCTGCGGGGTCATCTGCGACGAGTGCATTCAGGGTCGGGTCGATGCCACCAGCCCGGTAGGTAGCAGCGGCAAACCCGCCCATCTCGGCGACCAGCTCGTCGACTTTTGCCTGCTGGCTTTCGACCGCCGCCTGCGCCTTGGCCAGGCTGCGCTCGACCTCCGCGAACTCATCGGTGGCCGCGTTGTAGAGCTCGGTGGCCTGTTCGGCCTTGTGATTCAACTCGTCGACACGGGTGCGGACTTCGGCGAGGGTCAGCGTCGGGTCGGCATGACCGATCGGCGCGAGCACCACTGCGCCGAGACCGGCGACGGTAGCAGTGGCCAGGACGACGAGGGTGTGACGAGGACTGCCGTGGCGGCCGTGCAGGGGCACGGGTTTCCTTTCTTCCGCACCGCCTACCGGGTGAGCTGACGGGTTCGGGTGGGAAGTCACCCTACGAGCGCGCCAGGGCGCGTCCGATTCACCCCGAGAACCTGGGTCCCCGGCTCCGGACCCGATCCGCAGGTACGCAGACCAAGCCCGAACTCGGCGGAGTACCTGCTCGTCGGCCCTTCGGCCGGCAGGGGGAAGCAGGCACCGCGACGCAGGCTAGCCAGCCGATCGGATGCCGGGCAAGTTCTGCGGAGGTGTTTCGCCAGTGTCGTCGTCATCTCCCGCGTTCACGATGAGGCGCAGTGGCGGCACCAGGCCGGCTTCGGCCAGCACGTCGATGGCTTGCTGTTCGGCCCCGTCGAACTCTGTGCGCACATGAGGCTCGCCGAGCAGCACCGACACGACACAGTCTGAGCAGGCATGGCCGCGAACCTTGCAGCGGTCACAGTCGATGAGCATCGGCAGCCCTTCGTCGGCGGGAAATGTCATCACCCGGACCGACGCTACGGCTGGGCACTGACAAATCAGCCCTCAGCCCAGAAGGGGCACCAGGAGATCGGAGTCGACCGCCCAGGCTCCACTGCTGCGGACACCGTCGGCGACCTCTCGGTCGGAAGACACCACGATGACGGCGCGCCCGGGTGGTTCCGCCGCGACCAACCGCCGGATCAGCTCGTCGGCGCTCTGTCCCTGCGGACTGAACAGCACCCGAACACCCTGCGCCGGCGTCACCGGTGGAGGCACCGATACGTCTGCGCCGTCGAATACGCAGGTCACCTCCGCTCCGGTCCGCGCGGCCAGGACGCCGAGCCGCTGGACCAGGCGTGTGCGCTGCGCCTCGAGCGGCATCGACGCCCATGCGCCTTTGGTCACGTTGTATCCGTCGACGACGAGGTGACACCGCGGCAGCGTGAGCAGGTCGTCGAGCGACGCGCTGTCGCCCGGACGCCTCTGCGCCGACGTCACAGCCGGAGCCGCGGCGTCGACGGTGTCCGCCGGCCTGAAGGTCGCCACCGGCAAGGCGAGTTCGCGGCGCAGGCCGGCTGCGGCGTCGGCCAGCGTGTCCAGCAGCAGGCCCAGCCGCGCGGTCTCGAGGGAGCGCCCTTCGCGACCGGCCCGCCGGCTGCTGCTCAATGCCTCCTCCACCTCAGCCAGGCGTCCACGCAGCCGCCGGGCTTCGGCTTCGGCGGATGCCCTGGCCGACTCGGCGAGCTCGACTGATCGCGCCGCCGCAGCCGCCTTGGCTTGGCCGGCCTCATCCGCACGGGCCGCGTCGGCTCTCGCCTGGTTCGCCTGCCGACGCAAGGCGGCGTTCTCCACCTTGAGGCGGTCGCTTTCCGCCCTGGACCGCGCGCGGTCCTCTCGAGCTTCCGCGCGAGCCGCCGCGAGCTGCTCGCGTAGCCGCACCGTGGTGACGTCGGCTCGAGTGGCCTGCTCTTCCTCGCTCGCCCGACGGATCTCGGCGGCCGCGGCTGCCACGATCTCGGCCCAGCCGTCGGCGCGCAGCAGGTATGCGACCACCGCGACATCGGCTGGATCGGCAGCCGGCGGCGGCGGTCCGGCAGACAGCGCCTCGACCAGACCCGGATGTGTCATCCGGGCGGCGTCGAGCACCCGTCGCCGGAAGCCGGGATCGCCGTCCAGGGCCGTTGCAATGGCTGAGCCGCCGAGCCGGGCCCGCTTGGCCGCGGTGAACCGTGCGACCTGTCGAAGTGACGCCGGGATCTGCTCCGGGTCCAAGCCGCCGAGCACATCGGCCGCCAACGCCAACACCCGTTGTCGAACCGGTTGCGGTAGGGAGTTCACGTGCCCTCGACCGCCGGCCCGGACGCCCGGTCCAGGCGCGGTACTACCTCGATCGAATCGGTCCCGGCGCACCAGCGGCACCGGACCAGCTCGATCTTCTCGTCCAGAACTTCGGTTTCCTCCACCCGCGGCGCCCCGGCGAGGTCGAGGTGGACGAACTCGCGGACCCGGGTGGAGCGCACGACGTCAAACCGGGTGAGGTTGCCGCATTGCGCACACCGCCAGCGGGTCGTCGACGACAGCGCGGGTACGACCACGGTCATCTCCTACCGACTGCTGGGCTCAGGCTCGGCTCGAGAGTAGCTCCGGCTGATGGTTGGCCGAGCGGCGCGTCGTCGGCCGCTTGTCGGTCGGGCTGCCTAGCGTCAGCGGCATGGGCATGCCGGTGGTCGCCGTCCAGGGCACCCTGGACGAGCTCGGCACGCCGCTGATCGCTACCACCTTCGTCATCGTCGACCTTGAGACCACCGGTGGGTCGCCCGAGGCGAACGCGATCACCGAAGTCGGCGCGGTCAAGGTGTGCGGCGGCGAGGTACTGGGCGAGTTCCAGACCCTGGTCCGGCCGGCCATGTCGATTCCGCCGTTCGTGGCCGTCCTCACCGGCATCACCGACGCGATGGTCGCCTCCGCCCCGCCGGTCGACGCGGTGCTGCCGGCTTTCCTCGAGTTCGCCCGCGGCAGCGTCCTGGTGGCCCACAACGCTCCGTTCGACGTCGGCTTCCTCAAGGCAGCCTGCGACTCGACCGGCCGAGCCTGGCCGACTCTGCAGGTGCTCGACACGGCTCGGTTGGCGCGCCGGGTCCTCGCCCGCGACGAAGCCCACGACTGCCGGCTGGCGACCCTCGCCCGGCTGTTCCGAGCCTCCACCATGCCGACCCACCGGGCGCTCGACGACGCCCGGGCAACCGTCGACGTCATGCACGGCCTGTTGGAGCGGCTGGGCAACGTCGGCGTCCATACCGTCGAGGAGCTGGCCACGTGGCAGAGCACCGTCACTCCGGCGCAACGACGAAAGCGGTTTCTCGCCGAGAGCCTGCCGCACGCGCCAGGCGTGTACGTGTTCCTGGACGGCCGGGGCGCGACGTTGTACGTCGGCAAGAGCAAGGACATGCGGACCAGGGTCCGCACGTATTTCACTGCTTCGGAGACCCGGCGGCGCATGACCGAGATGGTGGCCATCGCCGAATCGGTCACCGGCATCGTCTGCGCGACTCCACTCGAGGCCGAGGTCCGGGAACTGCGGCTGATCGCCGAGCGGAAGCCGCGCTACAACCGTCGGTCCCGCTTTCCCGAGCGGGCCACCTGGCTCAAACTGACGGTCGAGCCGTTCCCACGCCTGTCCCTGGTTCGGGAGGTCAAGGCCGACCAGGGCACCTACCTGGGTCCATTCGGGTCACGGCGGTTGGCCGAGGCGGCCATGACGGCCGTGCACGAAGCGGTCCCGATCCGCCAGTGCACCGACCGGCTCTCTCCGGTCCAACTGAAGCATGCCTGCGCGCTCGCGGAGATGGGCCGGTGTGGGGCGCCGTGTGAAGGCCGGGAGTCGGTGGCCGACTACGGTCGCCATGTCGAGGCGGTACGGGTCGCGTTCACTGCCGATTCCCGCCGGCTCGTCGACCGGCTGCAAGCCCGGATCGAGCGCCTCGCCGGCCACCACCGCTACGAGGAGGCGGCGGTCCATCGCGACCGAATGGCTGTTTTCGTTCGCACGGCAGCGCGCTCCCAGCGCATCGGCGCGCTCGCGGCGGTCCCCCATCTCGTCGCGGCACGGCGGCTCGACTCCGGCGGCTGGGAGCTGCACGTCGCCCGGTTCGGGCGGCTCGCAGGCGCGGCGACCACGCCGCCGGGAGCACACCCTGGGCCGGCCCTCGCGGCATTGGTGGCCACCGCCGAGACCGTCGTCGCGGCGCCTCCGCCGCTGCCGGCTGCGACGGTCGAAGAGACCGAATGCATTCTGCGCTGGCTGGAGATTCCCGGCACCCGGCTGGTCGAGGTCGACGGAGTCTGGGCACTGCCGACCGGTGGCGCAGGCAGTCTCGCCGGCCTGGTGGCCGCCGCGGATGCCGCCGATCACGCCGCCCATCCGTTCGACGACCGGCGTGGTTTGCGACCGGCCCGCTGACCTCCCCGCACTGCTCGGCCGACAACGACCACGGAATAATCCTTGGGTGGTCATCCCGATCCATGACCGGAACCCGACCAGCCGAACCCCGTACGTCACGCGCGCCCTGATCGCGCTCAATGCCGTTGCCTTCCTCGTCAGCCCGCTGGTAATCGGAGGCATCGGCGACTCCGCCGCCGAGGCTGCGTGCTCCGTGCAGGAGTTTTTCGACCGCTGGGCAGCCATTCCCCGCGAGCTGATGAGCGGCGAGCAGCTGCCGCTCGTCGTCGGTCCCGCCGTCATCGACGCGACCGGCGCGCCGGCATGCCAACTGGTCGAGCCGGCGTACGAGAAGCTGCCGATCGTCTCGGCTGTCACGGCGATGTTCCTGCACGGCGGGTGGGCGCACCTGCTCGGCAACATGCTGTTCCTGTTCGTCTTCGGCAACAACGTCGAGGACCGGCTCGGACACGTCCGGTACTTGCTGTTCTTCCTGGTGTGCGGGATCGCGGCCACCTATGCCTTTGCCCTCACCGACATCGACGCCCGGACGACGCTCGTCGGCGCCTCGGGAGCCATCGCGGGAGTCCTCGGCGCCTACTTGGCGTGGTATCCACGGGCTCGAGTGATCAGCCTGGTGCCGTTCCTGCTGTTCATCCCGGTGCCTCTCCCAGCGTGGGTGGTGCTCAGTTCGTGGTTCGTGATCCAGGCGTTCTACAGCCTCGGCACCGGCGTCGCCGGCGGCGACGTCGCGTACGTGTCCCACGTGGCCGGCTTCGCCGTCGGTTTCCTGTTCGGTCTCGCACTCGGCCGTGGAAAGGAGCCGCCGCGGCCGGTCAGTCCATACGACGTCGTGCCCTACCGCCCCCGGTAGTCTCAGCCGCGACTCAACGCCCATACGGCTGGGAGGCCCAGTGATAACCGCGATCGTTTTCGTACAGGCTGACGTCGCGCGTATCCCCGAGGTCGCCGAACAGATCGCCGGTCTGGACTCGGTCAGCGAGGTCTATTCGGTCACTGGCGAGATCGACCTGGTGGCCATGGTTCGGGTGCGCGAGCATCAGGAGATCGCCGACGTCGTCGCCGACCGCCTCAACAAGGTCCCGGGGGTGCTGCGGACCGAGACTCACATCGCCTTTCGCACGTTCTCCAAGCACGATCTCGACGCAGCATTCGCGCTCGGTGCCGAGAAAGCGGACTGAATCGTCCCTACGTCACATCGCTACTCGGCAAACGCCTCGCGCAGTCGTTGCTCCTGCTCCTCGCTGAGGTCGGTCGAAATCAGCTCGGGACTCATGCCTATGAACTCCAGCTTGATTCGGCCCATCGCGGCGTGGTCAGACAGCAAGAACAGCGCAGACGTGCCCGGCGTGACCTTGTTCTGGACGGCCTCGATGAAGTCGCGGTCGATGCCGGTGTCTGCGAAGTGGCCCGCCAAAGCACCGACGCCTGCACCAACGGCAACTCCGAGCAGCGGAACGAAGAACAGCAAGCCGAACAGGAATCCCCAAAATGCGCCCCAGCCGGCGCGTACACCTGTCAGGTCGGTCAGGTGCCGGGTATGAGGCTTCTTCTGACCGCTCGGCCAGCTGACGGTTGCCGCGTCCTGGACTCCGATGTCGCCCTCCCGGGCCATCCGGAGCAGGATCGCCTCAGCCTGCTCTGCGCCAGCCGGGGTGTCGAAGCGCCACACCGTGAGAGCCGCCATGAGAAGAACTCCGTTCTCGAGCCGTTGACGTGTGAAGTGGCCTTACCGTACCGCTGCCCATCGGTCCGCCCTACTCGTCGGATTCCGACTCGAACAGAGCAGCCCGGGCGCGAGCTTGTGCCATCGCCTCGATGAACTTCGCATCGAAGTCCGAGTCGCTATCAGGGATCTCGACGATGATTTGCTCGTCGAGCACAGCGCCGACCTCTGCCCGGACCCTACGCACGACGACCCGGGTCACGTTCCCCGCCGAGTAGTGCATGGCAACCCATCGCGCAGTGCTGTCGGCCGCTGCTACTTGCGGCTTTCCGCCGGCACGGATGAGGGCGTACGCAACGGAGGCGGTGATCAGCACGATCGCCAGCACGACGAGCGCTTCCACCAACGCAAGCATGGCCACCGGTCCTCCCTCATGGGGCACCGTCGCGATCTTGCGACAGGTCCGACGCTGGGGACCAGCTTACCTGTCTCAAGATCGACAATGGGCGTCGCCGGCTCGGGTCAGCCGGAACAGGCGGCCACCCAGCGGGCGAGGATGTCAGCAGCAGCGCCGGTGTCGACGGCGTCGGCGGCGCGGTCGATGGCCGGCCGCAGCTCATTGACAAGGGACTCTCCGACGCCGTCGTACGCGACCAGCGCCGCCGCAGCGTTGAGAAGCACCGCATCACGCACGGGTCCCTTCTCCCCCTCGAGGAAACGCCGCGTGACATCGGCGTTGTGGGTCGCGTTGCCGCCGCGCAGGGAGTCCGGCGGTGCCGTGGGTAGGTCGAGGTCGGCTGGGTCGAGCCGTTCCTCGCGAACCTGGCCAGCGCGAACCATCCACACTCGCGACGTGGTGGTGGTCGTCAGCTCGTCCAAGCCGTCATCACCGCGGAACACCAAGGCGGACACCCCGCGGCCGGCCAGGACGCCGGCCACGATCCCCGCCATTCGGGCGTCGACCACCCCGACCGCCTGCGCGGACGGCCGCGCCGGGTTGGCCAGGGGTCCGAGGAAGTTGAACGTCGTGGGGACGCCGAGCTCGCGCCGGGCCACGGCCGCATTCCGCAACGCTGGGTGAAACACCGGCGCGAAGCAGAAGGTGATGCCGACCTCGGAGACGATCTCCTCGACCCGGGTTGCCGGCAGGTCCAGCCGGACTCCCAGCTCCTCCAACAGGTCCGCGGCTCCGCATGCTGAGGATGCGGCCCGGTTTCCGTGTTTGACGACTCGGGCACCGGCACCGGCCGCCACGAGGGCTGCCATGGTGGAGATGTTGACCGTGTTGGCACGATCCCCGCCGGTTCCGACGACGTCCACTGCGGGCGCTGGAACGCTGATCGGCGTCGCGTGCTCGTACATCGCCCGGACCAGACCCTCGACCTCATCGACCGTTTCGCCCTTGGAGCGCAGCGCCACGACGAATCCGGCAATCTGGGCCGGCGTGGCCGCGCCGCCCATGATCTCGCCCATCGCCCACGCCGTTGCGTCCGCGGGTAGATCGTGCCGATCGAGTAGTGCGGACAGAACGGCA
>DASSDH010000193.1:0-59171 GCA_035697245.1 Jiangellaceae bacterium | reverse complement strand
GCCGGCGCCCGTCTCAACGTTCCTGGACTGCAAGGAGGAGACGGCGTGTTCGAGATGGTGGCCGACCTGGTCGCCGAGCACGCCGAGCTCGAACGGCAGCTGGCCGACCCGTCTGTGCACAGCGATCCACCTCGTGCCCGACGGCTGGGCCGGCGGTACGCGGAGCTCGGTGCCATCGTCAGCACGCATGACGAGTGGCGACGTGCGCTGGGCGACCTGCAAGCCGCTCGCGAGCTCGCCGAGCAGGACGACGGCTTCGCCGCCGAGGCCGAGCACCTCGCCGACCGTGCCGCTGACCTCGAGGATCGCTTGCGCGGCCTGCTCCTGCCGCGCGACCCCAATGACAATCGCGACGTGATCATGGAGATCAAGGCGGGCGAAGGGGGCGAGGAGTCGGCCCTGTTCGCCGCGGACTTGCTGAGGATGTACCTCCGGTTCGCCGAGCGGGCCGGTTGGCGAACCGAGATCCTCGATGCCGAGGAGTCCGACCTCGGCGGCTACAAGGACGTCTCCGTCGCGGTCAAGGCCAAAGGCACTCCGCAGCCTGGCACCGCGCCCTACGCTCGGCTGAAGTACGAGGGTGGTGTGCACCGGGTGCAGCGTGTTCCGGTCACCGAGAGCCAGGGCCGGATTCACACCTCCGCTGCTGGCGTTCTGGTGCTGCCTGAAGCGGAAGAGGAGACCGAGGTCGAGATCGACCCGAGCGACCTGCGGATCGACGTGTACCGCTCGTCGGGCCCCGGTGGACAGAGCGTCAACACCACCGACTCGGCCGTCCGGATCACTCATCTCCCGACCGGGATCGTCGTCTCCTGCCAGAACGAGAAAAGCCAGCTGCAGAACAAGGAGCAGGCCTTGCGCATCCTTCGGGCCCGGCTGCTCGCAGCGGCGCAGGAGGAAGCCGAGGCCGCCGCGTCCGCCGAGCGGCGAAGTCAGGTTCGGACCGTGGACCGATCGGAGCGAGTGCGCACGTACAACTTCCCGGAGAACCGCATCTCCGATCATCGGGTGGGGTTCAAGGCCTACAACCTCGACGCCGTACTCGACGGCGAGCTCGACGCCGTGATCCAGGCCTTGATCGACGCCGATGCCGCCGAACGGCTCTCGGCCCGGACGTGACGGACGCAAGCCTCCGCGCCGCCGTCACGGCTGCCACCGAGCAACTGACCAAAGCCGGCGTGCCGTCGCCCAGGAACGATGCAGAGGTTCTCGCGGCACACCTACTCGGGGTCGACCGCAAGGACCTCCTCCACCGTGCCACCATCGACGCGTCTGCCTACGACACCCTGATCGACCGCAGGGCAGCTCGCGAACCCCTGCAGCACCTGACCGGCAAGGCGTCGTTCCGGCACATCGAGGTGGCGGTGGGCCCGGGCGTGTTCATCCCTCGGCCGGAGAGCGAATCGACAGCGGGTGCGGCGATCGACTACGCCAAGCAGCTCGCCCGGCCGGTCGTCGTCGATCTCTACGCCGGCTCTGGGGTCATTGCGCTATCAGTCGTCGACGAGGTGCCGGAAGCGACGGTGCACGCGGTCGAAGCGCACGGGAGCGCCGTCCACTGGCTGCGGCGCAACACCGCCGGCACACCGGTCGTCGTTCACCACACCGATGTCGACGGTTGCCTGCCCGAGCTGTCCGGCGGCGTCGACGTCGTCGTCGCCAACCCGCCCTACATCCCGGCCGGCGCACGAATCCGTGATCCGGAAGTGGCCGTGCACGATCCGGCCTCGGCGCTGTGGGCCGGGCCCGACGGTCTCGACGCGATGCGCGTCCTGGAGGCCAACGCCGCCCGGCTGCTCAAGCCAGGTGGCTTGTTGGTCGCCGAGCACGCCGACATGCAGGAGGTCACCGGCCCGGCCGTCTTTGTCGAGGCGGCCCGCTGGTTCGGCGTCGCCGATCACCGGGATCTCGCCGACAGACCGCGGTACCTCACCGCCCACCGGGCCCACGAGCCGAGTCGCAAGCTACATTTCCGGCCGTGAGCCGCCGCTACGACTGCACCGACGCCACTGAGCGTGCTCGTGGCATCGACGCCGCGGTGCGGGCCGTCCGGCGAGGGCGGCTCGTGGTGATGCCGACGGACACGGTGTACGGCATCGGCTGCGACGCGTTCAGCGCCGACGCGGTCGCTGCTCTGCTGGCGGCGAAGGGGCGAGGCCGGGACATGCCGGTGCCGGTGCTCGTCGGATCACCGTCGACGCTGGCCGGCATCTCGGCTCAATCCGGGGGCGTGGTGAGCGAGCTGGTCGAGGCGTTCTGGCCGGGTGGACTGACCGTGGTCTGCCGGCAGCAGCCGTCACTCGACTGGGACCTTGGCGACGCTCGCGGCACGGTCGCGGTGCGGATGCCGCTGCACCCGGTGGCCATCGAGGTACTTCGGGAAACCGGGCCGATGGCCGTCAGCAGCGCCAACCGGTCCGGTCACCCGCCGGCCCGCTCGGGCGACCAAGCCCGGGAGCAGCTGGGCGACGCGGTGGCCATCTATCTCGACTCCTACCCGACCGACGACGAAGTGCCGTCCACGATTGTCGACGTCACCGGCCCGAAGCCGCTGGTGCTGAGAACGGGCGCGATCCCGCTCGAGTTGCTCCAGGAGGTCGCGCCGGAGACGACCGTGGCCGCAGGGTCGCCGTAGAGTGGGCCCGCCGCCCATCTGCCCTCGTTCCTCAGGAGTTGTCATGACCGATGCCACGCCGATCGGGGCGCCATTCTGGGGGCCGGACTTCTCAGCACTGCAGGCCGGTGACCCCGAGATCGCCAGTGTCGTACTCGACGAGCTGGCCCGCTTGCGCGGAGGGCTGCAACTGATCGCCAGCGAGAACCTGACCTCGCCCGCCGTCCTGGCCGCACTCGGCTCTACCTTGTCGAACAAGTACGCCGAGGGTTACCCGGGACGCCGGTATTACGGCGGCTGTGCGGAGGTGGACCGGGCCGAGGAACTAGGCATCGCGCGCGCGAAGGAGCTGTTCGGAGCCGAGCACGCCAACCTGCAGCCGCATTCCGGCGCCAGTGCCAATTTGGCCGCATACGCGGCATTCACTGTGCCGGGCGACACCGTGCTCGCCATGTCCCTGCCCCATGGCGGCCATCTGACCCACGGATCCAAGGTCAACTTCTCCGGCAAGTGGTTCGACATCGCGTCCTACGGCGTATCTGAGGACACGGAGTTGATCGACTACGACGAGGTCCGTGACATCGCCATCGAGCGCAAGCCCAAATTGATCATCTGCGGTGCCACGGCCTACCCGCGGCTGATCGACTTCGCGGCATTCCGGGAGATTGCTGATGAGGTTGGCGCAATCCTCATGGTCGACGCGGCGCATTTCATCGGGTTGGTGGCGGGAAACGCCATACCCAGCCCGGTGCCTTATGCCGACGTCGTCACGTTCACGACGCACAAGGTGCTGCGCGGACCGCGCGGCGGAATGATCGTGTGCAAGGAGGAGCACGCGAAGAAGATCGACAAGGCGGTCTTCCCGTTCAGCCAGGGCGGTCCGCTGATGCACTCCGTCGCAGCGAAGGCTGTCGCCTTGCGTGAGGCGCTGCAGCCGGATTTCCAAGTCTACGCCCGGCAGGTCATCGCGAATTGCCAGGCGCTGGCCGACGGTCTCGCAGCGGAAGGCATGCGGCCGGTGTCAGGAGGGACCGACACCCACCTGGCGCTGATCGACCTGCGCCCGCTCGGCGTCACGGGTGCCGAGGCCGAGACCCGCTGCGATGCGGCTCGGATCACGCTGAACAAGAACGCGATCCCGTTCGATCCGCAGCCGCCGATGACGGCTTCGGGGATTCGGGTCGGGACGCCGTCGGTCACCACCCAGGGCATGAGCGAGGGCGACATGAAGGAGGTCGCCTCGATGATTGCTCGTGCGGTGCGGGACACCGACGGCAGCGCCGCCACCGAGGTCGGGGCGGCCGTGTCCGCCCTGGTCGACAAGCACCCGGCATACCCGCGCGACTAGGGCCTGTGCGCGAATACCTGCTCACCCTGCTGGTGGCCGCCGGAGCCACGTACCTGCTGGTAGCGCTCACCGGAAAGATCGCGTATGCCGTCGGTGCGGTCCCGCCGACCCGTGCCCGCGACGTCCACCGCGCACCCGTTCCACGCCTGGGCGGCCTGGCCATGCTCGGTGGGCTGCTGTGCGCCATGTTGGTTGCGAGCTACCTGCCCCGGATGAGCGAGCGCGTCTTCGAGCAATCCAATGACGCACAAGCGCTGGTCACGGCGGCGGCCGTCATCTGCCTCGTGGGCGTCGCGGACGACATCTGGGGGCTGTCGGCGCTCGCCAAGTTCGCCGGCCAACTGCTCGCGGGCGGGCTGCTGGTGGTGCAGGGCGTCCAGCTGTTCTGGTTGCCCACGCCGTCGGGGGGAACCTTGGCGCTGGACCAGACCCAGGGCGCAATCCTCACCGTGCTTCTCGTCGTGGCCACCGCCAACGCCGTGAACTTCGTTGACGGTCTGGATGGCCTCGCAGCGGGTGTCGTCGGGATAGGGGCGGCTGCATTCTTCAGCTACGCCTACCTGCTTGCAGTAGAGGGGGGATTCTCCCGCCTCACTACCTCGGCACTGATCACCGCAGTGCTCTGCGGCATGTGCGCGGGGTTCCTCCCGCACAACGTGCACCCGGCCCGGAACTTCATGGGTGACTCGGGCTCGATGTTGATCGGGCTCCTGCTCGCGGCGGGATCGATCAGCTTGACCGGCTCCTTCCCGACGACGCCGGAAAGTGCCACGTTCCTGCTCGCACTGCTGCCGTTGCTGCTTCCGCTGGCCGTCATTGCATTGCCGTTCACCGACCTGCTGATGGCCGTGCTCCGCCGAACCCGCGCCGGCCGGTCGGTGTTCGCACCTGACAAGCAGCACCTGCACCACCGGCTGCTGGAAATCGGACACTCGCATGGACGTGCGGTGTTCCTGATGTGGGTCTGGGCTGCTCTGGTGTCCTTCGGCCTGGTCGTGATCGCCCTCGTCGGCGGATGGACGGCACCGGTCGTGATCGGACTAGCCGTTGTCCTCACCGTGCTCGTCACCACCGGCCATCCGCGCGCCCTGCTCGGTAACAGCCGCTGATGACCTTCGCGGCAGCCTCGGACAAGGTTCGACGTCCCCAGACAGTCGCACGCTGGGCGACCGTCGTCGTCGGCGCGACCTGCTCGATGGTGGCATGGTTCGTGGTCGGGGCCGACGGCTCCGCGTCGGCGGCAATCGGGACGGTCATCGTCGTCGGCTTTTTCTGGAGCGGGACGATCCCGGTCGTACTGACCGACAGCGCGCGACTCGGAGCAGGGGCCGGGTTGGCTCTGCTGCTGCTCACGTACACGTTGCGGCTCGCCGTGGTCCTCCTTCTCCTGCGGCTGCTCAGTCGCGCTGACTTCGTGGACCGAGGCTGGCTCGGCGGCACGGTCATCGCCTGTGCGCTGACCTGGACCGCGGTGCACATCGCCGCCGCGATCCGTGGCCGCGGTGCGGGTGCGGGTCGTGGGTAGCATCGCGCCACCATGACACCCGAGGGGCCTGATCCAGGCGACGAGCGGCCGGTGGACCGGCCGCCGGACACGCCCGCAGAATCCGATGCGGAATCGGCGGCTGATCAGACTCGGCGCGATCAGAACATCGCGTGGGACGCCGTCAGCCTCATCGCCGCGGGGGTTGCGTTCTGGGGTGGCGTGGGCTGGCTGCTCTCCGAATGGCTCGACAACCGCCTGTTCCTGATGTTCGGGATCCTGCTCGGCGCCTTTGGCGCGCTGTACCTGGTCTGGGTCCGCTACGGTAAGCCCTGATCACGAAGCCCCCCGCGAACGCGCCGCCATGCTCGAGAAAAGCAACGCGTACGAGAGAAGGACCCCGTGAGCGCCTGGATGATCGCCCTGCCGTCGTCGGAGGAGTTCCACAGTCCTGGGCCCGCCGACTTCGAGTTCCCGCCGTGGTTGTTTGGCTGGTTCACCAAGCCAATGTTGATCATCGTGCTCAGCACCGTGGTCGTGGCGCTGTTCTTCTGGGCGGCGACGCGCCGTGCCGGCATCGTGCCCGGCAAGCTGCAGTTCGCTGCCGAGGGGTTCTACGGGTTCGTGCGAAACTCGATCGCGACCGACGCCATCGGTCGTGAGGGCATCAAGTACGTCCCATACCTGGCGACCCTGCTGGCGTTCCTGGTCACCGTGAACATCTCCGGCATCATCCCGTTCCTCCAGTTCCCGCCGACGTCCCGGATCGCCATCCCGTTGTTCCTGGCGCTGATCTCGTGGGTCATCTACAACTACATGGGGATCAAGCGGCAGGGCTTTGGGGGCTATTTCAAGAACATGATGTTCCCGGCGGGTGTGCCGGTGGCCATCTATCCGTTGCTCGCCCCGATCGAGTTCCTGTCCACCGTTGTCTTCCGCCCGATCACGCTCACCCTTCGTCTCACTTTCAACATGTTCGCCGGGCACTTGGTGCTGCTGCTGTGCATCCTCGGCGGGGAGTTCCTGCTTCTGCACGTGGGCGGACTCATCGGATACCTCGCTGGCGCTGTCTCGATCTTGTTCGGCATCGTGATGACCTTCTTCGAAGGGTTCATCCAACTGCTGCAGGCATATGTCTTCGTACTGCTCTCCGCCATCTACATCGGCGGCGCCCTGACCCACGACCACTGAGCACGACCCACCCCAGGAAAGGAAAGCGGATGGAAGGCTCCCTGAACATGGTCGGGTACGGCCTCGCGGCCATCGGCCCCGGCGTCGGCATCGGCCTGATCTTCGCCGCCTACATCAACGGTGTCGCCCGGCAGCCGGAGGCTCGCAGCGTGCTGCAGGGCATCGCGATCCTGGGCTTCGCGCTTGCCGAGGCGCTGGCGATCATCGGTATCGGCCTCGCGTTCGCCCTCTAGCCATGTCTGGGTTGATCGCTTCGGCGGCTCTTCTCGCCCAGGAGGCGGAGGCGGAGGAGCCGAGCCCGCTGATGCCGCACCTGTCCGAGTTGATCGTCGGGCTGGTCGCCTTCGCTCTGCTGTTCTTCTTCTTGAGCCGAACGGTCTTTCCGATGTTCGAGAAGACCTACGCCGAGCGCACTGCGGCGATCGAGGGCGGCATGACGCGGGCAGAGGAAGCCCAGGCCGAGGCTCAGCAGGCGCTGGAGGACTACCGCCGCCAGCTCGCCGACGCGCGCGGCGAGGCGTCCCGGATCCGGGAGGAGGCAAGGGTCCAAGGAGCAGCGATCCTCGCCGAGATGCGCGAGAATGCGCAGGCCGAGTCCGAGCGGATCACTGCGCGTGCGCACGCGCAGATCGCGGCGGAACGCGAACAGGTCGTGCGGTCCCTACGGGCTGAGGTCGGCACGCTCGCCACCCAGCTCGCTGGCAGGGTCGTCGGCGAGTCGCTCGAGGACGACGCCCGTTCACAGCGGGTGGTCGAGCGCTTCCTGGCCGAGCTGGAGTCCACCCAGGCGTCGGGCAACGGCGCCGGACCGGCCGACCGGGAGGCCTGATGCAGGGTGCCAGCCGGGAGGCGCACAAGGCACTCGCCGCGCAAGTCGACGACGCGCTCGGCGGTACCGGCGACGGTGCCGCGCAGCGGGCCACGTCGATCGGCGATGCCTTGTTCACCGTCGCCGGGCTGTTGTGGGCCGAGCCGGCGGTCCGGCGTGCGCTGATCGACCCAGGACGATCGCCGGACGACCGAGCGGCGCTGGCCAACCGGTTGGTCGGCGGCCGGATCGAGCCCGCCGCCGCTGATCTCGTCGCAGCAGCCGTCCGGGAGCGTTGGGACGGTCCCCGCGATCTCATCTCGGCGATCGACGAGTTCGGGATCGTGGCCCATCTTGCCGCCGCCGACGCACATGGCCGGCTGGACCGCGTCGAGGACGAGCTGTTCCGCTTCGGCCAGGTCTTGCACGCAACTCCCGACCTGCGTGCCGCGCTGCTCGACCAAGCGGCGCCGGAGCAGGCCCGCCGCGACCTGGTCCGTCGGCTGCTGGCCGATCAAGCCTCGCCCGAGACCGTCAGCCTGGTCGAGCACGCTGTGCTCACCTCCCGCGACCGGCGGCTCGAGCCTGCCGTGGACCGGATCATCGAGCTCGCGGCACAACGGCGCCAGCGCCGGGTTGCCGTCGTGCGCGTGGCATCCGCCTTGAGCCCGGAACACCGGGACCGGCTGGAGAACGCGCTCACAGCGCAGGCCGGCGGCCCGATTCGGCTCAACGTCGTCGTCGACCCGGACCTGGTCGGCGGGGTCAAGGTCGAGATCGGCGACGAAGTCGTCGACGGCACCGTGCAAAGCCGTATCGCCGAACTAGAGCGTCTGCTGGCCGAGCAGTGAGAATAGATGTGACGGACCGACCCGCAGGGGAGTGCCCATGACGGAACTGACGATCCGCCCGGAGGAGATCCGCGACGCCCTCGATGAGTTCGTGCGCTCGTACGAGCCTGCGGCCGCCGCCCGGCAAGAGGTCGGCCGGGTCGCCGTTGCCGGTGATGGCATCGCCCGGGTCGAGGGGCTGCCCTCAGCAATGGCCAACGAGCTGCTCGAGTTCGAGGACGGCACCCTGGGCATCGCCCTGAACCTCGACGTGACGGAGATCGGCGTCGTCGTCCTGGGCGACTACGCCGGCATCGAGGAGGGCCAGCCGGTCCGGCGGACCGGCGAGGTGCTCTCCGTCCCCGTGGGCGATAACTTCCTGGGCCGGGTCATCGACCCGCTCGGCGAACCGTTGGATGGTTTGGGCGACATCCAGGCCGACGAGCGACGGGCACTGGAGCTGCAGGCGCCGACCGTCATCCAACGCCAAGGCGTCAGCGAACCGCTGCAGACCGGGATCAAAGCGATCGATGCGATGACCCCGATCGGCAGGGGGCAACGTCAGCTCATCCTCGGCGACCGCCAGACCGGCAAGACCACCATCGCCGTGGACACGATCCTCAACCAGCGCGACGCCTGGAAAACCGGTGACAAGTCCAAGCAGGTTCGGTGCATCTACGTTGCGACCGGTCAGAAAGGCTCGACGATCGCGAGTATCCGACAGCTGTTCGATGAGGCCGGCGCGCTCGAGTACACGACAATCGTGGCCTCTCCCGCCTCGGACCCGGCCGGGTTCAAGTACTTGTCGCCCTACACCGGCTCGGCACTGGGCCAGCACTGGATGTACCAGGGCTACCACGTCCTCATCTGCTTCGACGACCTGTCCAAGCAGGCCGAGGCCTACCGCGCGGTGTCATTGCTCTTGCGCCGGCCGCCGGGGCGCGAGGCGTACCCGGGTGACGTCTTCTACCTGCACTCCCGCCTACTGGAACGGTGCGCCAAGCTCTCCGACGAGCTCGGCGCCGGCTCGATGACCGGTCTGCCGATCATCGAGACAAAGGGCAACGACGTCTCGGCGTTCATCCCGACGAACGTCATCTCCATCACCGACGGCCAGTGCTTCCTCGAAGCTGACCTGTTCAACCAGGGGGTCCGGCCGGCGATCAACGTCGGCATCTCGGTGTCCCGCGTCGGCGGGGCGGCACAGGTGAAAGCCATGAAGAAGGTCTCCGGCTCGCTCAAGCTCGACCTTGCGCAGTACGACGACCTCAAGGCGTTCGCCGCGTTCGCCTCCGACCTCGATGCCGCGAGCCGCGCCCAGCTCGACCGCGGCGCCCGACTGGTCGAGCTGCTCAAGCAGGGCCAGAACGCCCCGGTGCCCGTGGCTAAGCAGGTCGTCTCGATCTGGGCGGGCACGACCGGCCGGCTCGACGACGTGCCGATCGAGGACATCCGCCGCTTCGAGGCGGAGTTCCAGGACTACGTCAGCCGCGATCACAGCGATCTGCTGGACTCAATCGGCTCCACGGGCCAGATCACCGACGACGACACCGCGGCTCTCGAGAACGCCGTCAACACCTTCAAGCAGCAGTTCGTCACCGCGTCCGGCCAGCCGCTGGTCAAGGACGAGCCGGTCGCGGCGATGGGTGAGGGCGAGGAGGATCTCACCAAGATCCGGCGGCGGACCCGCAGTGCCGACGAGGTACGGGAGGCGGCCGCTCCCGACGCGCCGACGGCGTGACGATGGCAGCGGAGGTT
The DNA here is from genome assembly GCA_035697245.1 of Jiangellaceae bacterium. Taxonomy (GTDB): domain Bacteria; phylum Actinomycetota; class Actinomycetes; order Jiangellales; family Jiangellaceae; genus JACVRX01. The sequence continues at coordinate 49,139 of DASSDH010000193.1, read as the reverse complement.
GTGGAACCGACGGGAGGTCGCTAGCCGATGGGAGCCGAGCTACGGGTGCTCCGGCGGCGGATCCGCTCCGTCGAGTCCACCAAGAAGATCACCAGGGCGCAGGAGCTGATCGCCGCGTCGCGAATCATCAAGGCCCAGCAGCGAGCGGAGGCGGCCCGCCCGTACACCCGTGCGCTCGTGCGCGCGCTCGAGGCGGCCGCGGCGACGGCCAAGCTGGACAATCCGCTGCTCGAAGGCATCGGTGCGCCGCAGCGTTCAGCAGTGCTCGTCGTCACCAGCGACCGCGGATTCGCCGGGGCGTATTCGGCGAACGTCATCCGGCAGAGCGAGGCGCTGTCCGGTCTGCTGATCGAGGAGGGCCAGCAGGTCGTGCCCTACGTCGTCGGCCAGAAGGGCGTCACCTGGTTCCGCTTCCGCGGCCGCGAAGTGGCCGGCGAGTACACGGGCTTCACCGGAACACCGGTGTACACCGACGCGCGCAAGATCGCCGACGACGTGCTGGCGGCCATCAACACGCCGACAGAGGAGGGCGGCGTCGACGAGATCCACCTGGTGTCGACCCATTTCGTCAACATGGTGACCCAGGAGGTCCGCGCCCGGCGGCTGTTGCCGATCGTCGTGGAGGACGTCCCCGAGCCGCTGCACCGCGCCGAGGCGGGCGCAGTCCGCACGAGCGAAGGCGTGAGCAGCAGCCAAACCGAGACCCCGGCGGCCGGTGCTGACGAGACCCTTCCTCTCTACGAGTTCGAGCCCTCGTCGGACGAGGTGCTCGACGCGCTGCTGCCGCAGTACGCCGGGAACCTCATCTACACCGCGTTGCTCGACGCGGCGGCGTCGGAGTGGGCGGCCCGTCGACGGGCGATGAAGTCGGCGACCGACAACGCCACGGAGTTGCAGCAGAACTACACCCGGCTGGCCAACCAGGCCCGCCAGGCCGAGATCACCCAGGAGATCAGCGAGATCGTCGGCGGCGCGGATGCACTCGCCACGGCGGCCGTGGGGAGCGAATGATGACGACCACGACGGACACCACCGCAACTGAAACAACTGATGGCCACGTCGGGCACGTGACCCGGGTGATCGGGCCGGTTGTCGAGGTCGAGTTCGCCGGCGAACAGATGCCCGGGATCTACAACGCGCTCGAGACAGAAGTCGAGCTGCCCGAGGAGGCCGGTGGGAACCGGCTGCTCACCTTCGAGGTCGAGCAGCACATCGGCGGCAACGTGGTGAAGGCCATCTCCATGCAGCCGACCGACGGGCTGGTCCGGGGCGCGTCTGTGCGCGACACCGGCGGACCGATCACGGTGCCGGTCGGCGACGTGGTCAAGGGCCATGTCTTCAACGCACTGGGCAAGCCGCTGGACATCGCCGAGTCCGAGCTCGACCTCAGCGAGCGGTGGCCGATCCACCGCAAGCCGCCGGCGTTCGACCAGCTCGAGGGCAGCACCCAGATGATGGAGACGGGGATCAAGGTCATCGACCTGCTGACTCCCTACATCCAGGGCGGCAAGATCGGCCTGTTCGGGGGGGCCGGTGTCGGCAAGACAGTGCTGATCCAGGAGATGATCACCCGCGTCGCGCGGAACTTCGGCGGCACGTCGGTATTCGCCGGCGTCGGCGAGCGGACCCGTGAGGGCAACGACCTCTGGGTCGAGATGCAGGAGGCCAACGTCCTCAAGGACACGGCCCTGGTATTCGGTCAGATGGACGAGCCCCCGGGCACCCGGATGCGCGTAGCCTTGTCGGCGCTGACGATGGCCGAGTACTTCCGCGACGTCCAGAAGCAGGACGTGCTGCTGTTCATCGACAACATCTTCCGTTTCACCCAGGCCGGTTCAGAGGTGTCGACGCTGCTCGGCCGGATGCCCTCGGCGGTCGGCTACCAGCCGACCTTGGCCGACGAGATGGGTGAGCTGCAGGAGCGGATCACTTCGACCCGTGGGCACTCCATCACGTCGATGCAGGCGATCTACGTGCCGGCCGACGACATCACCGACCCCGCGCCGCACACGGCATTCGCGCACCTCGATGCCCGCACCGTGCTGTCGCGGCCGATCTCGGCACTGGGCATCTATCCCGCCGTGGACCCGCTGGACTCGTCCAGCCGCATCCTCGACCCGCTCTATATAGGCGACCAGCATTACCGGGTCGCGCAGCGGGTCAAGGAGATCCTGCAGCGTTACAAGGACCTGCAGGACATCATCGCGATCCTCGGCATCGACGAGCTGTCCGAAGAGGACAAGATCACCGTCAACCGGGCGAGGCGCATCCAGCGCTTCCTCTCCCAGAACATGTTCGCTGCAGAGGCGTTCACCGGCTCACCTGGGGTGTTCGTCCCGCTGTCGGAGACCCTCGAGTCGTTCGACGGGATCTGCAAGGGCGAGTACGACGACCTGCCCGAGCAGGCCTTCCACATGGTCGGCAACATCGAGTCCGCCCAGGAGAAGGCCAAGACCCTTGCCAGCTGACGGAGTAACCTCCGCCGCCCGGAATGACCACGTTCACCACCCAGGCCGGTACGTCACCAGGCCTGCAAGGGTGGTGATGTACCGGCATGCCTGGTGATGGCCACAGCGGTGATGAACGCCCCTGATCCGCTTTGGGCGCGGAAGGGCATTGGGCCGGTATTCTCTGGCGCACCCACGATCACGTTTGCGCGAGGAGAGCCCGTGGCAGGCGAACTGCACGTCGAACTGGTGGCTGCCGACCGTCGGGTCTGGTCCGGCGAGGCATCGATCGTCATCACGAGGACGACCGAGGGCGACATCGGGATCATGCCCGGCCACGCGCCGCTGCTCGGCCTGCTCGTCACCGGCCCGGTGACGATCCGCAGCCAGGACGGCGAGGTCGTGACCGCCGCGGTGCACGGCGGATTCCTCTCCGTGGCCGACGACGTCGTCTCCATCCTGGCCGAAGTCGCTGAGCTGGCCGACGAGATCGACGTCAAACGGGCCGAGGCAGCCTTGGCCGAGGCCGGCGACGACGCCGAGGCGGCCCGTAGAGCAGAGACCCGGCTGCGCGCCGTCGAGGCCAGCTGACCACGGCGGTCGGGGAGGGCGTTGGCGATGGGCGTGCTCGAATGGGTCGCCATCGTCGTGGCTGTCGTTGCCCTGGTCATCGTGCTGGCCCTGGGAGGGTTGTTTCTTCGCCGCCGGATCCTGCAGCGACAAGGTGGCTTCGACATGTGCCTGCGGGTCGGCCGTAACCGCTGGGGCGGGGGCTGGGTTTTCGGGATTGGTCGGTATCGAGGCGACGACGTGGAATGGTTCCGGACCTTCAGCTACGGCGGGCGGCCGAAGTGGTCGTCGCCACGCTCTGACCTCAACGTCACCGACCGGCGAGCGCCAGATCCGGAGGAGGCGTACGACCTGCCGGCAGGTCACGTCGTTTTCGTCTGCGCGACGGGCGACCGGTCGCTGGAGGTGTCCATGAGCGAAGGCGCGTCCATGGCCTTCCTGGCCTGGTTGGAGTCCTCGCCGCCCGGAGGGCACCTGGTCGCGTAGGCCCAGCGCCAACTTACTGAGCTCGGTCGGTGCCATGACAAGATGCCTCGATGGACCGATTCCGGGTGACCGGTGGGACGTCCCTGCGCGGAGAGGTTCGCGTGGCGGGTGCCAAGAACAGCGCTCTCAAGCTCATGGCGAGCGCGCTGCTGGCCGAGGGCCGGACGGTTCTTCGAGACGTCCCCGCGATCACCGACGTCGATTACATGGCCGACCTGTTGCGCCGCCTCGGCGTGGAGGTTCGGCGCGAGGGCGGAACCGTCGTCGTCGACGTGCCCGCCCAAGTCAGCTTCGCGGCCCCGTACCACCTGGTCCGACGGCTGCGGGCCTCCATCTGTGTGCTCGGCCCGCTGCTGGCTCGGTGCGGGGCGGCCGACGTCGCACTTCCCGGCGGTGACGCCATCGGATCGCGCGGCCTGGGCATGCATCTAGCCGGGTTGGAGAAGCTGGGCGCGACGGTCTCCGTCGAGCACGGTTTCGTCATCGCCAGGGCGCCACGCGGACTGCACGGCGCCAACATCTGGCTGGACTTTCCCAGCGTCGGAGCGACCGAGAATCTGGTCACCGCCGCCACCTTGGCCTCCGGCACGACGGTCATCGACAACGTCGCGCGCGAGCCGGAGATCGTCGACATCTGCCGGTTGTTGAGCCGGATGGGTGCCAAGATCGACGGCCTCGGTACGTCCACCCTGCGGATCGAGGGTGTCGGGGGCTTGACTCCCACCCAGCACACGACGGTCCCCGACCGCATCGTGACCGGCACGTGGGCGATCGCTGCGGTCATGACCCGAGGCGACGTCACCGTCGTGAACGGGCACGCCGATCACCTCGAGATCGTGCTGGACAAGCTCGCCTACGCGGGGGCCACGATCGACACCGCCGACGAGGGGCTCCGGGTGGCCATGTCAGGGCGGCCACGGGCAGTGGACGTCGTGACGCTGCCCTACCCGGGCTTCCCCACGGACCTCCAACCGATGGTGGTCGCACTCAATGCGGTGTCCGAGGGCACGGCGATGGTCACCGAGAACGTCTACGAGGCACGGTTCATGTTCGTCAACGAACTCGCCAGGCTCGGCGCCGACGTGCGCACCGACGGCCACCACGCAGTGGCAAACGGTCGGCCCCGGTTGTCAGCGGCGCCGGTCGTGGCGCCGGACATCCGGGCCGGTGCCGGTCTCGTGCTGGCCGGACTCGTCGCCGAAGGCGAGACACTGGTTTCCGGCGTGCACCACATCGACCGCGGCTACCCCGACTTTGCCGGCGAGCTGAACTCGCTCGGGGCCGACATCGTCCGCGAACCCGACCCCGACCACTACGAGGACTGATGAGCGTCGAGACGGAGGACCACACCTCCGGGACGGTCCAGGCCCCGGCTGGACGGTTGGCGACCTTACGCAGGCCGTGGACGTGGCCGCTGCCCCGGCTCGGGCTGATCGCATACCTCGTCGTCCTCGCGACCTATATCGTCAATGTCGGCGTCCCTATCGACCGGATCGGGCAAAGCGTCTGGATCCTCGCCGGGATCGTCGCCGCTCGGCTGGGGCGGCCAGTTCGGGATCACGTGCGTGCGGTCCTGGATTGGCTACCGCTTCTTGCCGCGTTGATCCTCTACGACCACACCCGCGGCATAGCTGACACGCTCGGGATTCCCGTCCGCGTCGTCGAGCTCGCCGACGTCGAGCGGCTGCTCTTCGGCGGCGTCCTGCCGACGGCCTGGATGCAGGAGCAGGCTTACGATCCGGTCGAACCGCATTGGTGGGATGCCGCTGCGTCCCTGGTATACGTCACCCACTTCGTGCTGCCCTGGGCCTTGGCCGCGATTCTCTACGTCCGGTCCCGAACCGTGTGGCTGACCTACGTGCGGCGGGTCGTCCTGCTCTCGTACGCAGGGCTCGCGACTTACATCCTGCTGCCGGCTGCCCCCCCGTGGTACGCGTCGAAGTACGAGTTCGTCCCGGAGCACATGGACCGGGTGGCGACCAATGGCTGGTCAGTGCTCGGTCTGCGCAGTGCCGGCGCCTGGCTCGACCAAGCCCAGGCCGGCTCGAACCAGATAGCTGCCCTGCCGTCATTGCACGCGGCATTCGCGCTGCTGTTCAGCGTCACGCTGTGGATGCTGGTCCGCAACCGTCTGCTTCGGGCGGTGATCGCGCTGTATCCGATAGCCATGGCCCTGACGCTGGTCTATGGCGGTGAGCACTACGTTGTCGACATCCTGCTCGGCTGGATCTACGTCGGTCTGGTGCTGCTAGCGTCCATCGCCTGGCAGAGCTGGCGGTCGGCCGCCACCGGTCACCCGCCGGACGACGTCCCGAGCGCGATCGACGTCGTCGGGCCAGACCATGATCCGGCGAACATTCCGGTCGACGGTCACCGTGAAGCGGATGCCGGCAGCCGTGAGCGCAGTGCCGATCGGCTGGAGCTCCGCGGCGCTTCTGACGACGGCGACGGGTTGGAGCAGGCCGTATTCAGGCCTCGAGGGACCGACGAGGGACGACCCGCGCGCGAAGGCCCACCGCACCAGCAGCAGTAGCGTTCCGAGCAGGGCTGCGACCGCGAGCGGGCCCAGTACGTACGTTGCATTCCCCGTCCCCGGCACACTTACAGTGTGCCCGCCGCGGGACGCTCAGCACCGCAGAGAATGAAGGAGTTGCACATGGCGCAACGAGTCGCCGTGGTCGGCGCGGGTCTGATGGGGTCCGGTATCGCGCAGGTCGCCGCACAAGGCGGATGGCACGTGGTGCTGCATGACGTTACCGACGACGCGCTCCAGCGAGGGATGGCCGGTATCGAGAAGAGCTCCGGTCGGCTGGTCGAGAAGGACCGCCTTTCGCCCGATGACCGCGATGCGGCGCTGGCCCGAATCACCATCACCCGTGAACTCGATGCGGCGGCCGAGGCCGACATCGTCGTCGAGGCGGTCTTCGAGCAGCTCGAGGTCAAACACAAGCTCTTCCGCGAGTTGGACCGTATCTGCCGAGCCGACGCTGTGCTCGGGACGAACACCAGTGCCATCCCGATCACGACCATCGCCTCGGTGACGACCCGCCCCGAATCGGTCGTCGGCATGCACTTCTTCTCACCGGTTCCTGTCATGAAGCTGTGCGAACTGATCCGCGGCATTCGCACGTCGGACGCGACCCTGGCGGCGGCACGCTCGTTCGCCGAGTCCGTCGGCAAGACGTGCATCGTCGTCAACCGCGACGTCGCAGGGTTCGTCACGACCCGGCTGATCAGCGCACTCGTCGTCGAGGCCGTTCGGTTGTACGAGGCGGGTGTGGCATCTGCCGAAGACATCGACACCGCGTGTCGTCTCGGTTTCGGACACCCGATGGGCCCGCTCGCCACGATCGACCTGACCGGCATCGATGTCCTCCGGCACGCCACGGCGAACATATATGCAGACACCGGTGACCCGAAGTTCTTCCCGCCCGAGACACTCACCCGGATGGTGGCCGCAGGCGACCTCGGCCGGAAGTCCGGCCGCGGCTTCTACACATACCCGTGACGGCGGTCACCCGGCGTCCCGGCGCTGCCAGCGGAATGTCCGCACACAGAGAACCAGCCCGACGATCAGCCACACGATCAGCACGATGGCCGTCAGGCCGTGCTGCCAGGAGCCGGACACCTCGGCTGCCTCGAACTCGGGCGGCAGGAACACCGAGCGCATCCCTTGCGCCATCCACTTGAGTGGGAAGATCGCCGCAATGTGCTGCAGCCAGGTCGGGAGGTCGCTGTAAACGAAGAAGACCCCGGAGATGAACTGCAGTATCAGCACAGGCGTCGTGACCACTGCCGGCGCGCTTCGTCCCGACTTCGGAACGGACGAGTACGCGATCCCGAGAACCGTCCCCGCCGCCGTCCCGAGCACGAAGACCCACGCGAACGTGAACCAGCGCGACGGTTCGGTGGGCAGCTCCACCCGGTAGATCAGCGCGGCGTAGGCGAGCAGCAGAAACGTCTGCGCCACCGCCGTGACGAGGACCATGCCGATCTTGCCCAAGAAGTAGGAGACCGGCGGCATTGGCGTACCCCGCAGCCGCTTGAGCGTGCCGTCGTCCCGCTCGAGCGCGATGGTGATCGCCAACGTCTGGAAGCTGACCAGGAAGATGCCGGCGGCGATCATGCCCGGCAGGAAGTACTGGGTGAAATCGATCTCCGGGCCACCGCCGCCCATCGCGGACTCCTCGCCGCCGAAGACCACGGAGAAGATGCCAAGCATGATGATCGGGAAGAGGAAGCTGAATATCAGCGCGTCCTTCTCCCGGAAGAAGGTCTTGACCTCGAGAGCAGTGCGATAGCCGCCGAGGGCCAGCGCCGACGGAGCCGACTTCGCGCTCCCACCGGTGACGACAGGCTGGCTGGTTCGAGTGGTCATGTCTGTGCTGCGCCGTTCGTCGGACCAGCCGCACCGATGAGCCGGAGGTAGACGTCTTCGAGAGTGGGACGACTGATCTCGAGCCCGGGTATCTCGGCGTCGAAACGGGCGGCGAGTTCCTTGACGATCCGGGTGGGCTCAGCCGTGACGATGGTTCGACGTTCGCCGTCTTCGCTCCAGCCGACCGTGGCGTCGCTGTCGGCGCGCCCGCCGAGCAGCTGCGGAGCGTCGATCGCGACGATCTGGCCGGCGGCGATGACCCCGACGCGGTCGGCCAGGTGCTCGGCTTCGTCGAGATAGTGGGTGGTCAGGATGATCGTCGTACCACCGCCGGCCAAGGACTCGATGAGATCCCAGAACTCCCGCCGCGCCTCAGGGTCGAAGCCGGTCGTCGGCTCGTCCAGGAATAACAGCTCGGGTCGACCGAGGATGCCGAGCGCGACGTCGAGCCTGCGCCGCTGCCCGCCGGACAGATGCCGCGCGCGGGTGCGGCGCTTATCGTCGAGCCCCACGGCGTCGATCACCTCGCCCGGGTCCCGGGCGTTGGGGTAGTAGCGAGCGAAGTGCCGGACCAGTTCCTCGACCGTCAGCTCGTCATGGCCGCCGGTCGTCTGCAAAACGATGCCGATCCTGGACCGCCACGCTGCCGTCGGCCGGCCCGGATCCGTGCCGAGCACGTCCACCGTGCCGGCATCACGGTGTCGGAACCCTTCCAGGATCTCGACTGTCGTCGTCTTGCCGGCACCGTTCGGTCCGAGCAACGCAAAGATTTCACCAGGCGCGACCTCGAGGTCGACACCATCGACGGCGTGAGTTTCGCCGTAGGTCTTGCGGAGGTCCTCCACCGTGATCGCTGCACTGTCCGTCGCCATGCCCTTAGCCTGGCTGACCGGTGAGCAGATCGACAGCATCGAGCGGCTAAGTGCGACCGGCCGTACTAAGTCGAGGATTCACCGACAAATACGGCGATCACCCGATGCCGGCGATTGCGGCTCAGAGCGAGTCTCGGAGTTATCACGACGAGCAGCCAAGGAGCCCACGCCATGAGCATCACCCACGACTACATCGCCCAGGAACTGCACCACGAGCGGGCCGGCAGGTACGAGCGCGACGTTCTGGCCGCCCGACTGGTCAAACCCGTCGTCCGCCGACCGCGAAGCCGAACCGGCCGTCAGCCCTGGTGGCACGGTCTGCGTTCCGCGGGCTCTACCGCCTGATGTCGGCGACCTCCTCGTAGTAGGCGTTCGACTCCGGCCGGTAGAGCAGGTAGAGAATCACCGCGGCCAATGCCGCGGAGACCAGGCTGAAAACAACCACCAGGCCGCTGCTCTGGCCGAGCAACAGACCAATCACGGTGAACACGATGTTGAGTGCGCCGAGCACGGTGGCAACGACCCGCGCCCAACTCTTGCCCCGTCGGTTGGTCTCGGCCATCCATACCCACAACAGGATCGCAATGAGGCCGATGACCACGGCGAAGGCAACTCCGAATGCGACTGTGGTGTCGAGCTGTTCCTCGGTGTAATCGGGATTGGCCTCGGCGATCTGGTCACGGACCGACTCCTGGGTCAGCAAGCTGGTCAGGAAGCTGATCGCCGACAACGCCGCCCCGGCGTACATCAGCTTGACGGCAGTGAGGATCGACGGCGGTGGGGTAGGCGCCGGTCGTGCTGCGCCGTAGGGCACCTGCGGTGGTGTCGGTGCCGGAGGGTACGCAGGTGGCTGCTGCGAGGAATCCCCGCCCGGGCTTTCGAACGCCGGCCTGGGCTGGTCGGGTTCGGCTTGGTCCGGCCGGTCCGGTGGCGTTTCCCACGGATCCGACGGAGGGGTAGTGCTCATGGGATGACGGTTCCTTCCATGTCGGAGGCGTGCATCCTGACACCGCCGTCACCTTAGAGGACGACCACCAACGATGGACGTCACGCGCCGGTGACGGGTGACGCCGATGCATAGTACGCGGTGGAGTCCTTGCGGTAGAGCAGCCACAGGATGGCGGCGGAGAGGGCGATCGCCGTGATGTTGATCACGACTCCGAACCCGGTGGTCTGGGCCAGGTTGTAGGCGGTCAGCACAATGTTCAGGCCGAAGAGCACGGTCGCGACGATGCGCGCCCATGCTTCGCCTCGGCCATTTGCCCGGGCCATCCACAACCAGAGGCCGACGGAGATCAAGCCGATGACCACACTGACGCCACTGGCCATGTTCACCGCCCGGTCGACCTCCGCGGCGGTCTGGTCTGGATCTTCCTCGATCAACTGATCTCGCAGCTGGCCGCGCGTAGCCAGCGCGAAGAACATCCCGAGCAGGGACAGCCCGGCGCCGACATACATCAGTTTCACGGCCGCCAACAACGATGTCGCAGGGGTAGCCCGTTGCCCGCTCGGGGGCTCAGCCGACGCGGGCGGCTCCACTGGTGTGGTCATGGCAGCTCCATCCTGGTGGGTCGGCTGGCCTACGGTCGAGTCGTGACCGCGATCCATGAGTTGACCGCGCTGGAACTCGCGACGGCGATCCGCGAGCGTGAGGTCTCTCCCACGGACGTGCTCGACCACACCCTCGAGCGCGCGGACCGGTTGGGCCCGCAGGTCGGCGCGTTCGTAACCGTGACACCAGACCTCGCCCGAGAGCAGGCGCGCGCCGTGGAGAAGGCAATTCTCGGCGGAGGTGAGCTCCCGCCGTTCGCCGGGGTGCCCTGTCCGGTCAAGGACCTCACCATGGTCGCCGGTCTACCGTTCACCGCGGGGAGCGCCGCCCTCGCGGGTACGATCGCGTCGGTCGACGACGGCGTCGTGTCCTTGTTGCGCGAGGCCGGGACCCTGATGATCGGCAAGACAAACACCCCGGAGTTCGGCCTGCCCTGCTACACCGAGCCCGATATCGCACCGGCGGCTCGTTCACCATGGGATCTTTCCCGCTCGGCCGGGGGTTCCAGCGGGGGAGCCGCCGCTGCCGTTGCCGCACAAATCGTCCCGGTCGCCCACGGATCCGACGGAGGCGGCTCGATCCGGATTCCGGCCAGCATGTGCGGCCTGGTCGGCCTGAAGCCGACCCGCGGGCGGGTGAGTGCGGGACCCTATGGCGTCGATGGCGCGGGGCTGGGTGTCTCCGGAGTGCTCACCCGGGACGTGCGCGACACCGCCGCGCTGCTCGACGTCCTCGCCTACAACCGAGCAGGCGACGTTTATGTGCTTCCCGCACCAGCCACGCCATTCCTGGCAGCGTGCGAACGAGATCCGAAACCGCTCCGGATCGGTGTGCTGACAACTCCAGTGATCGCCGAGCAGGCGCGAGTCGACCAGCCGTGCCGCGACTCAGTGAACGAAACGGCCTCGCTGCTGGCGGACCTGGGACATGCGGTGGAGGACGCTCCCGTGCCGTTCCCCGCAGTGCGGTGGGCGTCGTTCGAGGCTCTCTGGTCGGTCCTGGCGGCGACGGCGCCGGTTCCGACCGAGAAGGAGCGCCTGTTGAGGCCGTACACGCGCTGGCTGCGGGCGAAAGGTCGTGGCTTCACCGGCGTCCAATTCGCCGAGGCCTTCGCCGGCGTACAACGGACGACCCGCGAGGCGGCGCGAGTGTGGGCTCCGTTCGACGTCATCCTCTCACCGACACTCGCCCGGCTGCCCGCGCTTGTCGGCGAGCTGCGCGACGACGAGGACCCGGCCGCCGACTTCGCAGCGCAGGTGGAGTACACGCCGTGGACCAGTGTCTGGAACCTCACCGGCTGGCCGGCGATAAGCCTGCCCCTGCATCGGGTCGGGGTCGACGGCACGACGCTTCCGGTCGGCGTCATGCTTGGCGGGCGGCACGGGTCGGAGGCCACCCTGCTCGCGCTGTCCGCCCAACTCGAACATGCCCGACCGTGGCACGAAGCCCTGCCGACGGTCAGGAGGTGAAGATGTCGCCGAAGCCACGGTTCGGGTACTTCCTCGTGCCGAATGCGGCCGATCCGTTGCTGGAGACGGCCCACCTGGTCGAGCGGCTCGGGCTGGACTATGTCGCCGTCCAGGACCACCCGTACCAGCGGCGCTTCGTTGACACCTTCGCGCTGATGTCGGCGATTCTTGCCACCACCACGTCGGTGCGGGTATTTCCTGACGTGACGAACCTGCCACTGCGGCCTCCTGCAGTGCTGGCCAAGACTGCCGCGACGCTGGACGTGCTGTCCGGTGGTCGGTTCGATCTCGGGCTCGGAGCGGGAGGCTTCTGGGACGCAATCGACGGTTACGGCGGCGCCCGTCGAACTCCCGGAGAAGCGCTGGACCAGCTCGCCGAGGGCATCGAAGTGATCAGGCGGATCTGGAGCGGCGAACGCAATCTCCGGTACGAGGGCGACTACTACCACTTACGCGGTGTCCACTCCGGCCCGGTTCCTGCACACGACATCGAAGTCTGGATCGGCGCGATCGGCCCCCGATCATTGCGACAGACCGGCCGGCTGGCCGACGGTTGGGTGCCGTCGGTCCGAGCCGACGCGTTGGCGAAGCTTCCGGAGATGAACGCCCGCGTCGACGAGGGCGCCGCCGAGGCAGGCCGTGAGCCGTCGGCCGTTCGTCGCATCTTCAACGTGAATGGCGTCATCACCGGCGGCGCGTCCGAGGGGTTCCTGCGCGGGCCGGCCGACCAGTGGGCGGACGAACTGGCGAGTCTCGTCGTCAACCACCGCGCCGACACCCTCGTCTTCTGGGCCGGCGAAGGCGACGAACGCGAGCAGCTGCGACGCTTCGCCGAGGCGGTCGTTCCGGCGACCCGGGAACGAGTGTCGGGTTGAGGCGTCCTCAGTGCCGCCGGGCCGCCTGCCCGGCCGTCCGGTCGCGGGCCTGGGCCCGCAGCGCCCGCTCCATGTCGGACAGGCCCTCGACGATGAGCCGGTGGGGTGCCGGAGGTAGCTCAGCGTCGTTCAACCAGCTGCGGATCGTCTCGGCGACCTCGTCATCGGCGAGCAGGCGGGGGAACAACCGCACGATGATGGTCTTCGCCGTGTCCGTCGTGCGTTCCGCCCACAGGCGTGGGATCGCCTCCAGGTACCGGCCGACATAGGGCCGGACCAGCTCGCGGTGCTCCGGCTGGTGGAAACCGTCGACGGTCGCCCGCAGGAGGGCGTTGGGCAGCTCGTCTGATTCCACCGTCTGCGCCCAAGCGTCGGCCTTGGCCTGCTCGGTGGGGCGCGCGGCCAAAGCGTAGGCGGCGTGACGCCGCCCGGTGGCTGTGTCGTCACGGTCAAGCTCGGCGGCGATGTGGGCGTCGCCCGCGGCACCGATGATGACCAGTCGGTGCAACAAACTCCACCGCAGGTCCGTGTCGACCTGCAGGCCGGGCAGAATGTCCCCGCCGTCAGTGGTGTCGAGCAGGAACCACAGTTGTTCGACGTGTTCGGGGCTCGCGGCAACCGCCGCCCAGGCCCGGGAAATTGCCAGCTGGGAGTCGCTGCCTGCCTCCATGACGCCCGCGAGACGGCGCAGCCCGCTGGCCCATCGCGCCGAGAGCATCATCCGGTCGAGCGGGTCGGCGAACAGGTCGACGGCGGTTCGTCCCGCGGCGAGCACCGTCTGTACGACCGAGATGTCGGTCTCTCGCTGAATTCCGCCGAGCACCAGCTCCACGTAGTCGCGGGCCGGCAGCTCGGCGTCCCGAAGCATGTCGGTGGTAGCGGTCCAGCACAGGGCTCGGGCCAGGGACGACGAAAGCCGGCCGATGCCCCGCACCACCGTCTCGCTGGACCGGTCGTCGAGTCTGATCTTGGCGAAGGTGAGATCGTCGTCGTTGACCAGCAACAGATCCGGGACCGCCTCGCCCACCAGGTCGGGTACCTCGGTGCGCTCACCGGTGACGTCGAGCTCGACGCGACGCCGCCGGACGAGGCCATCCGGGGAGTCGTCGTAGAGCCCCATCGCTATCCGATGGTCGCGCAGGGTCGGGTGCTCCTCGCCGGCCTCCTGCAGCACCGTCACCGAGGTGTATGCGTCGTCAATGGTCTCGACCTCGGGGCGGAGGGTGTTGACACCTGCCGTCTCCAGCCACTGGCCTTGCCAGGCGGACAGGTCCCGGCCGCTGGTCTTCTCCAGCTGCGCGAACAGGTCCTGCAGCGTGGTGTTGCCCCATGCGTGCTCGGCGAAATATGCGCGAACGCCGGCGAGGAACTCCTCGCGCCCGACCCAGGCCACCAGCTGTTTGAGCACACTGGCACCCTTGGCATACGTGATGCCGTCGAAGTTGACCTGGACGTCGTCGAGGTCGCGGATGTCGGCGGAGATCGGGTGCGTCGAAGGCAGTTGGTCCTGTCGCAGCGCCCACAGCTTCTCGGAGACGGCGAAGGTGGTCCATGCCTCGATCCACCGGGTCGCCTCTGCCTCGGCCAGAACGCTGGCCCACGTCGCGAACGACTCGTTGAGCCAAAGGTCGTCCCACCACCGCATGGTCACCAGGTCGCCGAACCACATGTGCGCCATCTCGTGCAGGATGGTCTCGGCCCGACGCTCGTACGCAGCATCCGTGACCCGGCTGCGGAACACGTAGTCCTCGTGGTGGGTGACGCAGGCCGCGTTCTCCATCGCACCGGCGTTGAAGTCAGGCACGAAAAGTTGGTCGTACTTGGCGAACGGGTAGGCGAGGCCGAAGACATCTTCGAAGAAGCCGAATCCACGGCGAGTGACGTCGAACAGCTCGTCGGCATCGAGGTGCTCGGCGAGGGAGACCCGGCAGAACAAACCCAGCGGGATGGTGCCCTCCTTGCCCTCGTACTCGCTGCGGACAACGTGGTAGGGACCCGCGACGATGGCGGTGACGTAGGTGGACAACCGCGGCGTCGGTTCGAAAGCCCAACGGGCGGCAGACTCGTCGCCTTCGACCGGAGACGGCTCTGGTGTGGGTGAGTTGGAGACCACCTGCCAGTGCCTGGGCGCGGTTACCGTAAAAGTGAACGTTGCCTTCAGGTCGGGTTGCTCGAAGCAGGCGAAGACCCGCCGCGCATCGGGGACTTCGAACTGGGTGTACAGGTAGACCTCGCCGTCGACGGGGTCGACGAAGCGGTGCAAGCCCTCGCCGGTGTGCATGTAAGCGGCCTCGGCGACAACCCGGACCTCGTTTTCCGCCTGCAGTCCCTCGAGCGTGATTCGGGAGCCGTCGTACACCGTTACCGGGTCGAGTGACGTGCCGTTCAGGACGACCTCGGTCACCGCGGGGGCGATGAAGTCCAGCCATGTCCGCTCGGCGTCCTCAGGGCAGCGGAACCGAACGGTCGTGACGGAGCCGAACGTCTGCTCGCCCGTGGTCAGGTCGAGTTCGATCTCGTATGAGTCGACGTCGACCATGATGCTGCGGTCACGGGCCTCGTCGCGGGTCAGGTTGATACCTGGCATGCGGTCGATCCTGGCAGATCCTCCTGACGTCGGACGATCGGCTGGGTGGTTCGGGCAAAAGCCCCTGGCAGGATGACCGGATGCACATTCACCTGGCGTCGGACCATGTTGGCTTCGAGGTCAAGAACCAGCTGGCCGAGCAGCTGCGGCAGTCCGGCCACGAAGTGGTCGATCACGGTCCGTTCAGATACGACGCGGACGACGACTACCCGGTGTTCTGCTTGCGTGCGGCCGAGGCAGTAGCGCACGAGCAGGACAGCCTGGGGGTCGTCCTGGGTGGGTCCGGCAATGGCGAACAGATCTCCGCGAACAAGGTGCGTGGTATTCGAGCGGCGCTCGCCTGGAGTACCGAGACGGCACGGCTTGCTCGCCAGCACAACGACGCGCGAGTGATCTCGGTTGGTGTGCGACTGCACCCGGTGGACGACATCATCCGGTTCGTCGACGCTTTCGTGACGACCCCATTCTCACGTGACGACCGGCATGCCCGCCGGATCGCGATGCTCAGCCGGTACGAGGAGATCGGGGAGCTTCCGCCTCTTGCTGACCATCTCGAGCGGTGACGTCGGCGACCAGGGCGTCGTCGGGCCGGGACACGTCTCGGGCCCGAAGCGCCCCCGAGACGCCGACCTGCGACTTGCGGTCGACATGATCGAGCCGCTTTGCGGGCACCTTGCCGCGGCCGGTCATGCCTCGACGGTACGGCGCGGCAGCTGGGTGGTCCACCGCGTCCAAGCGGGGCGCGTTGTCAGCGGGTCCGAAACGTGACAACCGCCTCTTTCAGCCGTGGCGGCGAGGCGGTTACTGTCGCGGCGTGAGCGGTCGGTCCGAGGGCATGAGCAGTGGCGCCCACAACCGTTTCAGCGCCCGACTCGGCTGGGCGTCTCGCGAACCCGTTGCTTTGGCCGCACTGATATTCCTGTGTGCCCTCATCTACGTCGCCCGCACCCAGGCCCCGGAGTCGGTGCCGCTCAGCATGTACGTGATCCCGATTCTGCTCGGCGGCTACGTCCTTTCCTTGCCCACCATGTCCGTGCTCATCGGGGTGATTGCGATCGGACTTGTAGGGCAGCTGATCGTGCACGGTCTGGACCAGTTCTTTGTCGGCGCGGTCACGGTCATTGCAGTGAGCACGCTCGTGGTCCTCGGTTCCGTTCGCCGGCGGACGATCCTCGGAGTGCGCGGCGCTGTCGGCGAGTCGATGCTGGTCGACCTTCGCGACCGGCTCAGCGCCCAGGGAGAGATGCCGTCGCTGCCGCGCGGCTGGGAAGCCGAGGTCGTGCACCGATCGGCCGGGCAGTCGACATTTTCCGGCGACTTCCTGGTCGCCGCTCGCTCGGCGAACGGGCTGGCCCTCGAGGTAGCCCTTGTCGACGTGTCGGGCAAGGGACTGGGCGCGGGGACTCGGGCCCTGCTCTTGTCCGGCGCCTTTGGCGGCCTGATCGGTTCAGTGCCGTCGTCGGATTTCCTTCCCGCCGCCAACGCCTATCTGCTGCGACAGGAATGGGAGGAAGGCTTTGCGACGGCGGTTTATCTGGCGGTCGACCTCGGTACCGGGACCTATCAAGTCCGCTCTGCCGGGCACCCTCCCGCGATTCACTTTCACGCCGGTTCCGGTCGGTGGGACACGCTGACGACTACCGGCGGCTTGCTCGGCGTCTTCGAGAAGGACGAGTACGAACCCGCGGAGGGGCAACTCCTGCCAGGCGACGCGCTCCTGCTCTATACCGACGGGCTGGTGGAAACTCCCAGCCGCGACCTCGTGATCGGGATCGACAAGCTGCAGGGCGAAGCAGAGCGTCTGGTGTCGCAAGGGTTCCGGCACGGAGCCCGCCGGCTCATCGATGCCGTCGCCAAGTCGGATCAGGATGACCGCGCGCTGGTCCTGATCTGGCGTAACTAACGGCGAGGCGGCTCCGGCACGACAGCAGGTGCGTCACGGCTGCGGGTAGTCAGCAGTTTCCGCTTCGGGCTGGTCACGGACTCACGACGATGAACTGGCATCCCGACTCGGTGTTCGCCGGCGCCGTCGCCGTTGATCAGTAGCTCCACGGCCAGCTTGCCCATGTCGGCGTGCGGCAGCGCGATGCTGGTCAGCGCCGGTCGGAGCCAGCCCGCCAGGAAGGAGTCGTCGAACGACACGACGGAGAGGTCGTCGGGCAACCGAATCCCGGCTTCAGTGAGCGCCTCATAGGCGCCCAGGGCAATACGGTCGTTGAGGCAGATGAACGCGTGTGGTCGGCGCCCTGAGTGGAGGAGCTCCTGGACAGCTGCATGGGCCGGCGCTGGCCACCATTCGCAGTCAAGAATGCCGGCCAGGCGCACGCCCGCGGCCATCAACGCCGCGTCGATGCCGGCTACGCGCTCTCGTCCCGCGAACAGGTGCGGCGCGGGCTCGCCCACGATGTAGATGCCCTCCCGGTGGCCGGCGTCGAGCAGAACCTGAGCCGCATCGCGACCAGCGTTGACCTCATCGGGTATAACGGCCGGCATTCGCACATCGACGGCTGTGCAGTTGAGCAGCACCAGCGGCTGTCCCGTCAGCCGGTCCGGGATATGGATCTCCCGGGTGAACATCGTCGCGTAGACGAAGCCGTCTACCTGGCGGTCCAGCATGTCTCGGATCAGCTGGTCTTCTGCGTGCACGTCGCCCTCGGTCTCGACCACGAACAGCATGCGGTCGTTGGCCAGGGCCGCCGTCACCGCACCGCGGATGACCTCGCCGGCGAACGGCTCCGTCGCGATGGTGTCCGACACCAGGCCTATGGTGTGCGTCACGTTGGTGCGGAGCCCGCGCGAGATCCGGTTAGGCCGGTAGTCCAGCTCCTGGGCCGCATTCAGGACCCGCCGTTGTGCGTCATCGGAGATCCGCATGTCGGCATGGCGACCGGTCAGAACGAACGACGCTGTCGTCCGCGACACGCCGGCACGCTTGGCAACTTGCTGAAGCGTGACCCGATGTGGGCGCATCCGGCCAGTTTGACACGCCGCAGTCGGGTATTCCTGCCGTGCCGGCGGCCATCGGCCAGCAGGGTATGAGAAGGATTCAGCGAAGTCATTCATCTCGACGTGGACATCGCCGACGGCGAGCAATCGCGCCATAGTGTCGGTCTGGACCATCTACCGCCGGTACGCCGAGTTACCGTTGAATCATGACGACGGGCGAGCCCCTGGTGCCGGACCCGGTGCCGGATTCGCGGGTTGTTCCGTACGCGCCGATCCCCAAGCCATCGGGTTTCGCGGTGGCGTCACTCGTCCTCGGTATCCTCGGGCTGTTTCTGTCCTGGATCACCTTCGGCATCCCGTCGATGCTCGCCGTTGTCTTCGGCCATGTCGGGGTCTCCCGGGTGCGACGTGGGGTCGGCGACGGACGGGGTATGGCCATCAGCGGGATGGTGCTGGGGTATCTGGTGATTGCGTTGTTCCTGGTCCTCGTCGTCGTCGTTGGATCGCTGTTCGCCGTTTTCTGAGCCGGACCAACGCTGCCCCTGGCGTGGATCTTGCCGCCCGGACGTCCGTCGGGAAACTCCCACACGCCTTTGCATTGCACACACATACGCATCAACCCGCTTGCGATGCTCGCTCTCGGGAAGCTGCGAGTGCCTGATGTGGGGTTTGCGGCGCTGCCGGTGATCGATATGTACGTTACGGCGCGAGAATTGTGCTCGATGTGAGGTCTAGGGTGCGTCGGCGCCGCTGACTTCACTCCCCGGTCGTGCCGCGTCCCCGGCTATCGTCCCTGCCAAGAGTGAGCCAGCGCGATCACAGTTGCTCACCGACTGATCGGACAGAAGATCAATGGGTCGTAACAGCCCCGGCCGCGGTCAACAGCAACCCTCCTTCGATCGCGATTCTGGCCGGCCGATGCGTATGGGTGTGCAATGCAAAGGGGCCGAGTACGACCCTCTGCGGCGGCTTGGCGAGCCTACGACGGGGCTCAGGTTGATAGCTCGCGTTCCAGCGGCGTCCGGAAGCGTGGTGTCACCCGGACCGGACCTATCCAAGCCGCTAGCCGTGCGGCCGCACCCTCGACCTCGGCGACGACATCGCGGCCGACGTCTTCGAGAAACCGGTAGTTGATCTCGCCGGTCGGCCGGTGTGCCCAGCCACCGACGATTCGCCCGTCAGCCCAGATCGTCGGGCCGATGTTGCCCGACCGATCGAACAGGGCCGGACCGTGTGGCCCGAGGTACCAGGATCGGTCGGTCCAGCCCATGGCTGTGGGGTCGAGCGCGGGCAGCAAGCCAACCCAGTGCTCGATTGGGCCGGCATCGTCGAGGTCATTGGCCAACACAAGGCCAGGCTGGCCGTCAAGCTCTACCTCGGCCGGCTTGATCGCGCCCAGTGCCTGTTTGACCTGGCCGATGGTCCACCCGGTCCACCACTTCAGGTCGGCAATAGTGCCCGGCCCGAACGACCTGAGCCATCGGCGCACCAGCTCGGCTCGTGACTCCTCGATCGAAACCTCTGGAATCCCACCCGGCAGCCACTTCTGGGTGGGCGACCAGTGGTACTGGCTGCTTGTCCATGATCCCCGTGGGCGGCCGCGGACGATGCGGCCGTCGGCGGCCAGCATGAACAGCACCCAGGTGGTGATGTTCTGCTTGGCGGCATACGACTTGCCCTCGGCCATCAGCACCTGAGTGCGCAGGCCAGGCACGTCGGCGGACAGTTCTGCCCCGGTCGCCTCGCCGCGGGCGGCCAAGGCGTGCTCGGTCGCATCCTCGACCTGACGCAGCCAAGCTCCATCACCTACGCCCAAGTCGGTAAGGATCTTCGTGTAGGTGCGCCGTTGCCGGGCGGCGATCTCCTTCGTGCACCCGGCCTGGATGACCGGCGCCAGCTCGGCCGGCACGACGAACATGGTCCGGCGCATGCCCAGCATTCGCAGCAGCGATCGATCGTCGTAGAGCGCGCGCTCGATGGCAACGACCCCGAGCCGCGCGGTCCGGGCGTATACGGAAAGGAAGACCGACGCTGGATCGGTTGCGTGCAACGCGACGACCCCGCTGGCTGCCTCGACCGGGTCAGCAGCGGGCGCGGCCAAGTGGTGCCGCATGCCGAGCCGAGTTCGACGCTCCTCGATCTCGATGCGTCGCACAGACGTTTCTACCATCGGAACCGCGTGGCAGGCTGGGCCGCGATGGGAGCAGAGGTGTGGTAGCGGCAGATCGGATCGCCGTCGTCGGAGGCGGGATCATCGGCACCGCCGTCGCGCGACGCCTCCTGCAAGTACGGCCGGACATCGATGTGGTCCTGTTGGAAAAAGAGGACCGGCTCGCCGCGCATCAGTCGGGGCACAACAGCGGCGTCGTGCACGCGGGGATCTACTACACACCGGGCTCACTCAAGGCCAGGCTCTGCCGCCGCGGGGTAGGGCTGCTTCGGGAGTTCTGTGTGGACCACGGCCTGGAATATGACCGCTGCGGCAAGCTTCTCGTCGCCCTAGACGAGACCGAGCGGGTTCGGTTGTACGTGCTGCACGAGCGTGCCCTGGCCAACGGCGTGCCCGGGGTACGGCTTCTGCACGGCGGTGAGCTGGCCGACGTCGAAGCACACGTGCGCGGGCTCGCCGGCCTGCATTCGCCGGACACCGCCATCGTCGACTTCGCGGCAGTGACTCGAAAACTCGGCGCTGACGTCGAAAAGCTCGGGGGCACCGTGTTGCTCGGTCACCACCTGCTCGGCATCGAACAAGACCACCGCACGGTGGTCTTGAAAACGAGTCACGGCGACCACCACGTCGGCAGCGTCGTCTTGTGCGCGGGCTTGCACTCAGACCGGCTGGCCCGGTTGGCAGGCGACGAGGACGACCCTTGGATCGTGCCATTTCGTGGCGTCTACCTTCTGCTTCGACCCGAGCGCCGACATCTGGTCCGCGGGCTCATCTATCCGGTTCCCGACCCGAGCTTGCCCTTCCTCGGCGTGCACCTGACTCGGCGGATCGACGGGGAGATTTTGGTCGGACCCAACGCTGTGCTGGCGCTGGCGCGCGAGGGATACCGCGGACGCCACTTGGACATGGCGCATCTGGCTGGTGTCATGCGCACGCCGGCGTTTCGACGAATGGCGGGCCGCCACTGGCGCACCGGCGTCCGCGAGGTCGCCGGCCTGGCCAGCAAACGGTCCTTCGTGCGGATGGCCCGCCGGTACGTGCCGGAGCTCTCGGTCCGTGACGTCGTCCGGGGGCCGGCCGGCGTCCGCGCTCAGGCCGTCGACGCCACCGGCGCGCTCGTCGACGACTTCCGCATCCACCGGGTGGGCCGGGTCACCGCCGTTCGCAACGCGCCATCGCCTGGGGCTACCTCGTCGCTGGCCATCGCCGAATACATCGTGGACACTCACCTCGGCGCGGAGCCTCGGTGA
Organism: Jiangellaceae bacterium; assembly: GCA_035697245.1. Lineage (GTDB taxonomy): Bacteria > Actinomycetota > Actinomycetes > Jiangellales > Jiangellaceae > JACVRX01. Next base: position 27,537 of record DASSDH010000193.1, on the reverse strand, counting down.
CTTCGGGCGACGCGGGAGCGGGTGACGGCGGCGCCGCTTCCCGAGGAGGTTGTCCGTCCACAGCCAGACAAATAGATGGGCAAGGAGAGTACAAACTCCTTGCCACTTTCAACGTATAGCGCACCGGGGGGCTTGCCGCAAGACCCGGGTCGTGCCGCAGAATCGTCGGCCGAGGCCAGCACCTACGCAAATGAGGAGTGTGGCCATGACCGAGCATGCGGTGGTGATTGCCGGAGGAGGTCCCACGGGGCTGATGTTGGCGGGCGAGTTGGCGTTGGCGGGCGTCGATGTTGCCATCGTCGAGCGGCGCTCCAGCCAGGACCTCGCCGGCTCGCGCGCAGGCGGTCTGCACTCGCGCACCATCGAGGTCCTCGATCAGCGTGGAATCGCCGATCGGTTCCTCTCGCAGGGACAGGTGGCTCAGGTGGCGGGCTTCGCTTCGGCCCGTTTGGACATCAGCGACTTTCCCACCCGGCATCCCTACGGGCTCGGGCTGTGGCAGAACGACATCGAACGCATCCTGGCCGGCTGGGTCGGCGAGCTGGCGGTGCCGATCTATCGCGGACGTGAGGTGACCGGTTTCGCGCAGGACGACACCGGCGTCGACGTCGAGCTGTCCGACGGCCAGTCGTTGCGGGCGGAATACCTCGTCGGGTGCGACGGAGGAGGCAGTCTGGTCCGTAAAGAAGCCGGCATCGAGTTCCCCGGTTGGGATGCGACCACGAGCGCCCTGATCGCCCAGGTCGAGATGACCGAGGAGCCTGAGTTGGGCATCCGCCGCGATGCCTCTGGCATGCATGCCCTGGGCAAGGTGGACTACGAGATCCGCGACGGCGAAGTGGTCTACAAGGAAGGAGGGACGGTGGGGGTCATGCTGACCGAGTCGCACGTCGGAGCCACGGCCGAACCCACCTTGCGCGATCTCAGCGAGGCGCTCGTCGCCGTATACGGGACCGATTACGGGATCCACAGTCCCACCTGGATCTCCAGGTTCACCGACATGACTCGGCAGGCCGCGACCTACCGCGCGGGGCGCGTCCTGCTGGCGGGCGACGCGGCGCACGTGCACTCCCCGGTCGGTGGACAGGGCCTCAACACCGGTGTGCAGGACGCAGTGAATCTGGGATGGAAGCTGGCCCAGGTGGTCAACCGGACATCGCCGGAAAGCCTCCTGGATACCTACCACGCCGAGCGCCATCCAGTCGCCGCCCGCGTGCTGAGCAACACGATGGCGCAAACGGCGCTCAACCGCCCCGCCGACGCGCGCCTCGACGCATTGCGCGACACCATTTCCGAGCTCCTCAGCATGGATGAGCCTCGCAAGCGGTTCGCCGCGATGATGTCTGGTCTGGACATTCATTACGACCTCGGCGAGGGACACCCGCTGCTCGGACGCCGCATGCCCGATCTCGACCTGGTCACCGCCAACGGCACACTGCGGGTCTTCACCCTGCTGCACGATGCCCGGCCGGTGCTACTCAACCTTGGTGAGCCCGGCGGCTTCGACATCACTCCATGGGCAGATCGGGTCCAGTTGATCGACGCCGAATACGTTGGTACCTGGGAGCTTCCGGCACTCGGGGCGGTCACTGCCCCCACCGCCGTGTTGATTCGGCCCGACGGATATGTGGCCTGGGTGGGAGACCTAACCCAGCTGGGGCTCGCTGACGCGCTAACCACGTGGTTCGGACCGCCTAGAGCGGCGTAAGCGCACCGGGGGCTTTGTGTGGAGCGGGTGACGGGAATCGAACCCGCATGACCAGCTTGGAAGGCTGGGGCTCTGCCATTGAGCTACACCCGCAGCGGCGCTCCGAGCATCCTAGCCGGGTGGCCCGACCATGATCCGCGCCGTCGTGCGTAATGCCAACCGGTCGGCGGGAGCGGGCCTGGCTGTGTACGGCGTACCCTTGACCGGCAACGATCTCCGGCTGTCCTCAGTCACGACGTCGGGATCCAGCGGGGTATGGCGCAGTTTGGCAGCGCGTCCGCTTTGGGAGCGGAAGGCCCCCGGTTCAAATCCGGGTACCCCGACCAGACGCCGGCGGCGGGCTCATCCGCGGCAGCTACGATGAGGGTCGGCGCTGATCCGGTGCGTCTTTCCACATCCCTCAGGAGATTCTCCAGTGAAGAGCGTCGTCGAGACCCTCAACCCGACCCGGGTTCGGCTCGCGGTCGAGGTGCCGTTCGAGGAGCTCGAGCCCAGCATCAAGTCCGCCTATCAGCGCATCGCGGCGCAGGTGAATGTGCCCGGCTTCCGTCGGGGAAAGGTGCCCCCGCTGATCATCGACCAGCGCATCGGGCGGCCAGCAGTCCTGGACGAGGCTGTCAACGAGGCGCTCCCCAAGCTCTACGGCCAGGCCGTCGAGGACAACGAGCTGCGCCCACTAGGCCAGCCCGAGGTCGACGTCACCGACTTCGCCGACGGTCAGGAACTGAAGTTCACCGTCGAAGTCGACATTCGGCCGTCAGTGACGCTGCCCGACTGGGAAGGTTTGCAGGTCGAGGTGGCCGACGCCGACGTGACCGATGAGGACGTCGACGAGCAGATGCAGCAGCTACGGTCCCGGTTCGGGACGCTGGTGGGCGTCGACCGCCCCGCAGCGGACGGCGACTTCGTCATGGTCGATCTCGAGGCCACGAAAGATGGCGAGATCGTCGAGGGCGGACGTGCGACGGGCGTCTCCTACCAGATCGGCAGCGGGCAGCTCGTCCCCGGAATCGACGACGCCGCCACGGGCCTGTCAGCCGGTGAATCCGCGACATTCCACACCACTTTGCTCGGCACCAACGCCGGCGAAGAGGTCGACTGCAAGGTCACCGTGAGCGCCGTCAAAGAACAGCAGCTTCCCGATCTCGACGACGAGTTCGCGCAGATGGCCAGCGAGTTCGACACGCTGGCCGAGTTGCGAGCGGATCTGCACGAGCAAGCGGCCCGGATCAAGCGCATCGAGCAGGCCGTCCGCGCTCGCGACGCGGTGCTCGACAAGCTGCTGGAGACAGTGGGGGATGTCCCATTGCCGGCGGGCATACTGGCCACCCAGATCGAGGAGCATCTCAGCGACGGCCATGGCGACGACGACCATCGTGCGGACTTCGAGAAGGATCTCAGGCGCAACCTCACTGCGCAGTTCGTTCTCGACGAGCTGGTAAAGGCCCGCGACCTCCAGGTCTCACAGGAGGAGTTGACGACCTATCTCGTGCAGCGAGCGGCTCGATCCGGTGTCGATCCCAACCAGCTCATCCAGCGTTACGTCGAGACCGGGACTTTGCCGGCCCTTGTCGCTGAGGTCGCCCGAGGTAAGGCGCTGGCGCTCGTGGTCGAGAAGGCGGAGGTCGTCGACGCGTCAGGGCGGCCACTCGAGCTCGACCGGCTGCGTGACGACGGTACGGTCGGCGACGCGCCGGCTGGGGTTGGCACCCCGGATATCGCGTTCGCCGACTTCGACGAGGATCTCGAGTTCGCCGAGCTCGACGAAGAGGAGTAGGCGCCCGCACGCCGTCAGCGAACACGGTCAGTTCCCGGATGGCGGCTTCGGCGTCGTTGGTTAATGTCGGGAGCAGCAGACACATCCCGGCCCGAGGAGACACCGTGAGCATGCAAGTGAGCCCAGCCGCGTCGATGGGCCTCGAGGACAACGTGTACAACCGCTTGCTCCGTGAGCGGATCATCTTCCTCGGCACCGAAGTCAAGGACGAGAACGCGAACGCGATCTGCGCGCAGCTGCTTCTGCTCGCGGCCGAGGACCCGAAGCGGGACATCCACCTGTACATCAACTCGCCGGGTGGTTCGGTATCGGCCGGAATGGCGATCTACGACACGATGCAGTACGTCAAGCCCGACGTCGTCACCGTGGCGATGGGCTTGGCCGCCTCGATGGGCCAGTTCCTGCTGACGGCCGGCGCGAAAGGCAAGCGTTATGCGACGCCGCACGCGCGGATCATGATGCATCAGCCGTCGGGCGGGATGGGCGGATCCGCAAGCGACATCCGGATCCAGGCCGAGCAGATGCTGCACACAAAGCGGCAGATGGCCCAGCTGAACGCTATGCACACGGGTCGAACCGTGGCCGAGATCGAGAACGACTCCGACCGCGACCGGTGGTTCACCGCGGAGGAGGCGTTGGAGTACGGCTTCGTCGACCTCGTCGTCCAGAGCGCGTCCCAGGTCTCCGAAGGCGGCGGCACGGCCTAGCGCCGGTCCGGCCCGAGACCCACCTCACCAAGCCCAGGAGACCCAGATGAGCGACCTGCAGGTCCCGTCGATGAACTACTACATCCCGCAGTGGGAGGAGCGCACCTCCTACGGATTCCGCCGTATCGATCCTTACGCGAAGCTGTTCGAGGAGCGGATCATTTTCCTCGGCACGCCTATATCCGACGACGTCGCCAACGCTGTTATGGCGCAACTGATCTGCCTGGAGTCGATGGACCCGGATCGCGACATCGAGATCTACATCAACTCCCCGGGCGGCTCGTTCACGGCGATGACGACCGTCTACGACACCATGCAGTTCATCAAGCCCGACGTGCGCACGGTCTGTATGGGCCAGGCGGCATCCGCAGCCGCCGTTCTACTGGCCGCCGGGGCGCCGGGCAAGCGCCTGGCTGTGCCCAATGCCCGAGTGCTCATCCATCAGCCTTACACCGAGGGTGCGTACGGGCAGGCGAGCGACATCGAGATCCAGGCCAACGAGATCCTCCGGATGCGAGCGCTGCTCGAGGAGATCATCGCTCGGCACACCGGCAAAGACGTCGACGAGGTTCGCAAGGACATCGAGCGCGACAAGATCCTCACCACCCAGGAGGCCATCGACTACGGCCTCATCGACGCCTTCACCACGTCGCGCAAGGCCAGCCTGGTGAATTAGCGGGAGGTGCCGATCCGATCCTCGCGGGCGCGCCGTCGCGCGGGATCGACCCGCTCGTCGGCCCAAAGGGGTACCGTCGAGGGCACATGGCCATTGGGCACTGCTTCCCGGAAGGACTATCCGCGTGGCACGCATCGGCGACGGTGGTGACCTGCTCAAGTGCTCGTTCTGCGGGAAGAGCCAGAAACAGGTCAAGAAGCTCATCGCCGGCCCCGGTGTCTACATCTGCGACGAGTGCATCGACCTGTGCAACGAGATCATCGAAGAAGAGCTCAGCGAGAGCCCGGACACCGGTCTGGCTGATCTGCTGAAGCCGCGGGAGATCTACGAGTTCCTCGAGCAGTACGTCGTCGGCCAGGAGACCGCCAAGAAGGCGTTGTCGGTCGCGGTCTACAACCACTACAAGCGGGTGCAGGCCAGGCAGGCTGGCGGGCCGCGCGCAGCCAAGGAGGAGGCGGTCGAGCTCGCCAAGTCCAACATCTTGCTGATAGGCCCGACCGGGTGCGGGAAGACCTACTTTGCCCAGACTCTCGCCCGCCTGCTCAACGTGCCGTTCGCCATCGCCGACGCCACGGCGCTCACCGAAGCCGGTTACGTCGGGGAGGACGTCGAGAACATCCTGCTCAAGTTGATCCAGGCGGCCGACTACGACGTCAAGAAGGCCGAGACCGGCATCATCTACATCGACGAGGTCGACAAGATCGCCCGAAAGAGCGAGAACCCGTCGATCACCCGGGACGTCTCGGGGGAGGGCGTCCAGCAGGCGCTGCTCAAGATCCTCGAGGGCACCACGGCGAGCGTGCCGCCCCAAGGCGGCCGTAAGCATCCGCACCAGGAGTTCATCCAGATCGACACCACCAACGTCCTGTTCATCGTCGGGGGTGCGTTCGCCGGGCTGGAAGAGATCATCGAGCACCGGATCGGCCGTACCGGGTTGGGTTTCGGCGCGGAAATCCGCAGTAAAGCCGACCGCGACGGCACCGATCGCTTCGGTGAGGTCATGCCCGAGGACCTGCTGAAGTTCGGTCTGATCACCGAGTTCATCGGCCGGCTCCCGGTCATCACCACGGTCAGCCCGCTCGACCGCGACGCGCTCATCCGCATCCTGTCCGAGCCACGCAACGCGCTGGTCAAGCAGTACCACCGGCTGTTCGAGATCGACAACGTCGAGCTCGAGTTCACCGACGATGCCATCGAGGCGGTCGCGGATCAGGCCCTGCTGCGGGGAACCGGGGCTCGCGGTCTTCGCGCGATCATGGAGGAGGTCCTCCTCCACGTCATGTACGAGGTTCCCAGCCGCGAAGACGTCGCCCGGGTTGTCATCAGCCGCGAGGTCGTCCTGCAGAACGTCAACCCGACGCTCGTCCCCCGAGAGGTGGCGCCCCGCAAGCGGGAGCGCCGCGAGAAGAGCGCCTGAGACAGATCATGTCGCGAGACGGCGCCGCCCGCCCGGCGACGGGTGATCCGTAGACTTCCCGGGTGGCCGAACCGACCCGTTCCGAAGCTCGCCCGCTGCCGCCCGCGTTCGTGCCCGCCGAGGTAGACGCGCCGCTGTACGAGCGCTGGGTCGAGCGCGGTTACTTCGAGGCCGACGAGAAGAGCGACCGGCCCCCGTTCTGCATCGTGATCCCGCCGCCTAACGTCACCGGCTCGCTACACGTCGGTCATGCGTTCGAGCACGCGCTCATCGACGCGCTCGTCCGTCGTCGGCGCATGCAGGGTTACGAGGCGCTGTGGCTCCCCGGGATGGATCATGCCGGCATCGCCACTCAGAACGTCGTCGAGCGGGAACTGGCCAAGCAGGGCCTGTCCCGGCACGACCTCGGCCGGGAGGCGTTCGTCAAAAAGGTGTGGGAGTGGAAGGCCGAGTCCGGCGGGCAGATCCTCGGCCAGATGCGTCGGTTGGGCGACGGTGTGGCATGGAGCCGCGAGCGGTTCACCATGGACGACGGCCTCTCGCGCGCCGTGCAGGAGATCTTCAAGCGCCTGTACGACGACGGGCTGGTGTACCGGGCCGAGCGGATCATCAACTGGTGCGTTCGATGCCACACCGCACTGTCGGACATCGAGGTGGAGCACACCGACGACGAGGGCGAGCTGGTCTCGATCCGGTACGGCGACCCTGCGACCAGCGAGGTAGTCGTCGCGACGACCCGCGCGGAGACGATGCTCGGCGACACGGCGGTCGCGGTACACCCCGACGACGATCGGTACGCCCACCTGGTCGGCACCGAAGTGGAACTTCCGCTGACCGGCCGACGCATTCCGGTCGTCGCCGATCCGCATGTCGACCCCACCTTCGGCACCGGGATGGTCAAGGTCACCCCGGCGCACGACCCGAACGACTTCGAGATCGGGCAGCGGCACGGGTTGCCGAGCCTGCTGGTCCTCGACGAGCAGGGCAGGGTCACCGCCCACGGTCCGTTCCAGGGCCTCGATCGGTTCGAGGCACGCCCCGCAGTCGTCGCAGCACTGCGGGAGGAGGGGCGCCTGGTCGCCGAGCGCCGGCCGTACGTGCACTCGGTCGGGCATTGCTCCCGGTGCGGGACGGTTGTCGAGCCGCGCCTGTCACTGCAGTGGTGGGTCCGGGTCGGGCCGCTGGCGAAGGCTGCCGGTGACGCCGTCCGCGGCGGTCGGGTCGTCATCCATCCCGCCGAGATAGAGGGTCGCTGGTTCTCCTGGGTCGACAACATGCACGACTGGTGCGTCTCCCGGCAGCTGTGGTGGGGCCACCGGATCCCGGTGTGGTACGGCCCCGACGGTGAGGTCGTGTGCGTCGGGCCGGACGACGACGTCCCGACCGGGCCCGGTTGGCACCAGGATCCCGATGTCCTGGACACCTGGTTCTCCTCTGCGCTGTGGCCGTTCTCGACTCTCGGCTGGCCCGACGACACACCGGCGCTGGCGAAGTTCTACCCGAACCAGGTGCTGGTGACCGGCTACGACATCTTGTTCTTCTGGGTGGCCCGGATGATGATGTTCGGCCTCTACGCCCGAGCCGACCAGCCGCCCGCCGACGCCGTGCCGTTCCGAACGGTGGCGCTGCACGGCATGGTGCGCGACGAGCACGGCAAGAAGATGTCCAAGTCGTTCGGCAACGCCGTCGACCCGATCGAGTGGCTGGACCGGTTCGGTGCCGACGCCGTCCGGTTCACTCTCGCCCGCGGGGCCAACCCGGGCACCGATGTTCCGGTCGGCGCAGACTGGGTTCAGGCCGCTCGGAACTTCTGCAACAAGCTGTGGAATGCCACCAGGTTCGCGCTGCTCAACGGTGCGCACGTGGGCTCCCTGCCGCCAGCTGCCGACCTGTCGGCGCCGGATCGCTGGATCCTGTCCCGACTGAACGCGACCGCCGCGGCCGTCGACGCGTTCTACGAAGACTTCCAGTTCGCGAAGCTCTCCGAAGCACTGTTCCACTTCGTCTGGGACGAGTTCTGCGACTGGTATGTCGAACTGGCAAAGACACCGCTCGCCGCCGGTGGAGCGGCGGCGGAACGTACCCGACTGGTGCTCGGCCATGTGCTCGACACAGTGCTGCGCCTGCTGCATCCGCTCATCCCGTTCGTCACCGAGAAACTCTGGACGACGCTGACCGGCGAGGAGTCGGTAGTGATCGCGAACTGGCCTCGGGCCGACGACTCCCTGGTGGACGCGGCAGCCGAGACCGCCGTCGACGAGATTCAACGGCTGGTCACCGAGGTCCGCCGGTTCCGCAGCGACCAGGGACTGAAACCGCGCCAGCGAGTGACTGCGCGGCTCATCGGGCCGGCCGGGGGATCGGCCGACACCCATGAGATCGAGATCCGTTCGCTGACCTGGCTGGACGAACCGGCGGAGGGATTCGCGCCGACGGCCTCGCTCCAGGTCGGATCCGTGCTGGTGGAGATCGACGTGTCCGGCTCGATCGACCTCGACGCCGAGCGGCGTCGGACGGAAAAGGATCTCGCTGCCGCCCGGAACGAACTCGCGCAGGCCGCGGCGAAGCTGGACAACGAGCAGTTTCTCGCCAAGGCGCCCGACGCCGTCGTCACCCGGATCCGAGAACGCCGAACATCGGCCGAGGCAGAGATTGCGCGGCTGGAGGCCCGGCTGGCCGCCCTCGGCGGCTGATCCGACCGGTGACCTCCGAGCCCGGTGTCGACGACAGCGCTCTGCGCGTGGTCGAGGCCGCCCTCGCGACCCGGTGGCCGGAGTCCCGGATCGAGCCGTCGCTGGAACGCATCGCCGACCTGACCGACCTGCTCGGCAACCCGCAGCGCACGTACCCGGTCGTTCACGTCGGCGGGACCAACGGCAAGACGTCGACAGCGCGGATGATCGACGCACTGGTTCGCGAACTTGGACTGCGGACTGGGCGTTTCACCAGTCCGCACCTGGAGTCCGTGACCGAACGGATCAGCCTGGACGGGCAACCGGTCATGCCGGAGCGCTTTGCCCGGGCCTACGACGAGCTGGCTCCCTACCTCGATCTGGTCGACCAGCGCCACGACCACCGGCTGTCCTTCTTCGAGGTGCTGACCGCGATGGCGTATGCGACGTTCGCCGACGCGCCAGTCGACGCGGCCATCATCGAGGTGGGGATGGGCGGCTCGTGGGACGCCACGAACGTAGCTGACGCCAAGGTGGCGGTCGTCACTCCGATCTCGCTCGACCACCTGGAGTATCTGGGCGACACCGTCGGCGACATCGCGACGGAGAAGGCAGGGATCATCAAACCTGGTTCACTCGCCGTGACGGCCACGCAGCCGAGCGAGGCGGCGGATGTCCTTCTTGCCCGCGCCGCCGACGTGGGAGCCACAATCGTGCAGGAGGGAATCGAGTTCGGCGTGCGGAGCAGGGAGATCGCCGTGGGCGGCCAGCTTGTCGCCATGGAGGGGCTCGCCGGATCGTACGAGGAGTTCTTTCTGCCGTTGCACGGTGCCCACCAGGCGCAGAACGCCGCGGTGGCAGTGGCGGCGGTAGAGGCGTTTGTCGGGGGCGGCCGGGTACCGCTCGACGCCGACGCTGTCCGCCTTGCGTTCGGCCGGATCGACTCACCCGGCCGGTTGGAGGTGCTCCGACGCGGGCCGACGATCATCGTCGATGCCGCGCACAACCCGGCCGGCGCCATGGCGCTCGCGTCCGCAATCCAGGACGAGTTCCACTTCGCCTCACTGGTCGCCATCGTCTCGGTGCTGAGCGACAAGGATGCGGTCGGCATCCTCGAGGCACTCGAGCCGGTCGTCGATCACGTCGTCGTGACCGAGAACTCGTCACCCCGCGCGATGCCGTTGGACGATCTTGCGGAGCTCGCGCTGCGGGTCATGGGTGAAGAGCGGGTCAATCAGGCGCAGACAATGCCGGACGCGATCGACGTCGCGGTCGGCCTTGCCGATCGGACAGCCGGCCGCAGCGGAGCAGGTGTACTGGTGACCGGATCCGTCGTCAGCGCCGGCGATGCTCGACGGTTGTTGAAAGGCACGTCATGAGCCGAATCGCGGCGATGGTGCTCGGTATCGAGGCCGTCGTCATCGCCTTGGCCATCCCAGTTGCGGTCACCATGTCCGAGGTGGACACGTCGATTGCGATCGCGGTCGGTTTGGCGCTGTCGGCGGCCTGCGTGCTCGTGGCGGCCTTTTTGCGCCGCGGGCGGATCGCGTACTACCTCGGCTCGTTGTTGCAGCTCGCGGTGGTCCTGCTGGGCATCGTCGTTCCCGCGATGTTCGTCCTGGGGGCGATATTCGCGACCCTGTGGTTCGTCGCGCTTTTTCTCGGCAGCAAGGTCGACGCGGCCGACGTGGCGCGGCGCGACAGCGGTGATGCGTGACGCCGGGCGGTAGGGTTCGGCGGTCGCCAGGGTCCTGACCACAGGGAGTGCCCGTGTTCGAGCGCACGCTCGTTCTCATCAAACCCGACGCGGTCCGCCGTGGCCTCATCGGCGAGATCCTGACCCGGTACGAGCGCAAAGGCCTGGCCATCCTGGCGATGGATCAGCGTCAGGTGGACCCGGCGCTTTCCGACGCGCACTATGGCGAGCACATCGAGAAGCCGTTCTATCCGGCCTTGCGAGAGTTCATCACCGGCGGCGCGGTCATCGCCCTGGTGCTCGGCGGCGACTCCGCAATCGACGTGGTCCGGGCTTTGAACGGTGCGACGGACGGGCGCAAGGCGGCGCCCGGCTCGATCCGCGGCGACCTGGCCCTGTCGACGTCGGAGAACCTCGTGCACGGTTCGGACTCCGGCGAATCGGCGGTCCGTGAGATCGCGCTGTGGTTTCCGGGCTTGGCGTGAGGCTAGCCGGGATGTACCTGTCGCCGTCCACCCCGTTCAGTTGGCTGCACATTCAGCTTCGGACCCGGCTCGATCGGCTCGGCCACGAGCGGGAGCACGGTGCTTCCACGGTCGAATGGGTGATCATCACGGCGGTACTCGTCGCCCTCGCCGCGGCCCTCGGCGTGGTCATCTACAACTTCGTGATCGACCAGGGCAGCCCGCCACCGCAGTCGCCACCGGTACCGGGAGGGCCGTGATAGACCACCCAACGAGTCATCAGCCAGCTGGGATGGAGACTGAGGGGGTGAAGGTGGAGGCACCGTCGACGGTGCCGGGTCGGGTGCTCGTGGTGGATGACGACCCGACGATCAGCGACGTGGTGCGGCGCTACCTCGAGCGGGCCGGGTTCGTTGTCGACACGGCGAGCGACGGACCAAGCGCCCTCGTACTCGCTGACGAACGTCCGCCAGATCTGGTCGTTCTCGATCTCATGCTGCCGGGCATGTCCGGGCTGGACGTGTGCCGGCGGCTGCGGCGCACGTCGGATGTTCCGATCGTCATGCTGACTGCGCTGGGGGAGGAGGCCGATCGGGTGGTGGGCTTCGAGACCGGGGCCGACGACTATGTGACGAAACCGTTCTCGCCACGCGAGCTCGCCTTACGGGTTCAGTCGGTGTTGCGCCGGGCCAGCCGGACCGACAAGGTGTCCGACGACAGTCCGCTGGTGGACGGCGACCTGGCTCTCGACCCGGTTTCCCGAACCGCGAAGCGAGACACCGGACCGCTCAACCTCACCGTTCGCGAGTTCGACCTGCTCGCGCACTTACTTCGGCACCCGCATCGGGCGTTCACTCGCGCCGAGCTGCTGCAGCAGGTATGGGGCTGGACCTTCGGCGACCAGGCGACCGTGACGGTGCACGTCCGGCGACTCCGCGAAAAAGTCGAGGACAACCCGCAGGAACCGCGCCGGATCGTCACTGTGTGGGGAGTCGGGTACCGCTACGAACCCGAGGAGCAGTGATGCCTGAACTCGTGGTGGTCCTGGTGCTCGCGCTCGCCGGCTCGGGTCTGGTCGGAATCGTCGGCCTGCTCGTCCTGCGCGGGTTGCACGGACAGTCGGTCACGGTGCATATCGTGATCCTGCTCGCCACAACCGTGCTCGCGGTCGTGGCGGGCGTGATCGTCGTCGCCGGGGCGATGTTCATCAGCGAGCACGACCTGGGTGTGCTGCTGGTCGTGCTCGTCGCGGCGGGTGCGGTCAGTCTTGCCGTCGCGCTATGGTCCGGCCGTCGACTCGCCCGAGCGAGCGTCTGGGCGGCGGAGGCGCGCGAGCGGGAGCGGCGGCTGGACGACAGCCGTCGTCAGCTCGTCGCCTGGGTGTCACACGATCTCCGCACGCCACTCGCCGGTCTGCGGGCAATGGCCGAGGCGCTCGAGGATGGCGTCGTCGACGATCCGGCGACGATGGCCTACTACCACCGCCGGATGCGGGCGGAGACGGACCGCATCTCCAGTCTGGTGGACGACCTGTTCGAGCTATCGCGAATCAACGCCGGTGCTCTACAGGTCACCCTGCACACCGTCCCTCTGTCCGACGTGGTCTCCGATGCAGTGGCCGCAGCCGCTCCGGTCGCTCAGGCGAAGCGCATCCGGCTGGAGGCCCAACCCTCCGGGTACGGCTTGGTGCGCGGCAGCGAGCCAGAACTCGGTCGGGTGCTCGCCAACTTGCTCCTCAACGCGATCCGGCACACACCGAGCGACGGTGTGGTCCGGGTCGACGGTGGAAGCGACGCCACCGGCGGATGGGTCACGGTCACCGACGAATGCGGCGGCATCCCGGAGTCGGATATGCCGCGGGTCTTCGACGTCGCGTTCCGCGGTGCCGCGGCACGCAGCCCCGACCACGACGCACCCCCTCGGGGTGGCGGCGGACTGGGCCTCGCCATCGTTCGTGGCCTCGTCGACCTGCACGACGGCGACGTCTCGGTGGCGAACGCCGCCGCCGGCTGCCGCTTCACGGTCCGCCTGCCCGCCGACCTCTCTTCTTCCAAATGACCACGTTCACCACCGCTGCCCGTACATCACCAGGCCTGCAGGCCTGGTGATGTACGCAATCGCCTAGTGGTGGCTCGACGGGAGCTCCGAGTGCGATCGGGTTTCGTCAGGGCAGCTCGAGCGGCAGTCGGATGCCGTCCAGCGCGTGCCCGCACCGGCACAGGCGGTCGAGATCGAGCGCCGCGGCAGCGCGGAGAACCAGATCTCGCATTCGCTCGGTGTTCTGGGCGAAGACCCGAAACACCTCCTCCTGCGTGACGGCGTCGCCGGCGTTGACACCGGCGTCAAGATCGGTCACGAGTGCGATCGCGGTGAAGCACAGCGCGAGCTCGCGTGCGAGGACCGCTTCGGGATGACCGGTCATGTTCACCACCGACCAACCCTGAGCGGCGTACCACTGCGACTCCGCCCGCGTGGAGAAACGGGGTCCGTCGATGACGACCATCGTGCCGCCACCGACCACCTCGATTCCCGCGGCAGCCGCCTGCGCCAGCACTACTCGCCGCCCGACCGGGCAATACGGGTCGGCGAATGGCACGTGGACCGCGCCGTCGTCGAAGAACGTCTGGGTCCGACCGCTCGTGCGGTCGGCCAACTGATCTGGGACGACGAACGTCCCCGGCCCGAGCTCTGGGCGCAGTCCACCGACGGCCGATGCCGATACGACCTGTCGCACGCCCAGCGAGCGCAGCGCCCACAGGTTGGCCCGGTAAGGAATACGGTGCGGCGGAAGGCGGTGGTCCCGACCGTGCCGGGGGAGGAAGGCCACCGCACGATCGGCGACCCGGCCGACGGTCACCCGGTCACTCGGCCGACCGAACGGTGTCTCGACCTCGACTTCGATCGCGTCGTCGAGTAGAGCGTAGAGACCGGACCCTCCGATTACGCCGATATCAGCGCTCGCTTCGTCGACCACTTGCCCTCCAGTGCGAGCGACCACCATTCCGGGCACAGCCGTGGATCCGATGAGCTCTTGCGCGAGCACGCGCGGGCCAAGGATCGTCCGGATCCGGTCACCGGTCAATCATGTACGGGCAACCGTGACTTCCGGAGGTAGTACGACGACGGGATAGCCTGAACTCGACCCGAGTCCGGTTCTGATTCGGAGCTTCCCGCGCATGTCCGTCGAGTCGCTGTTCCCTCGCCTGGAACCGCTGCTGCCGCGGGTGCAGAAGCCGGTCCAGTACGTGGGCGGCGAGCTCAATGCGACCGTCAAGGACTGGGGCGCCGACGACGAAACCGTCCGGTGGGTGCTCATGTATCCGGACGCGTACGAGGTCGGCCTGTCCAACCAGGGTATCCAGATCCTTTACGAGATCCTGAACGAACGTGACGGAGTGCTGGCCGAGCGGACGTACGCTGTCTGGCCCGACCTCGAGGCGCTCATGCGTGAGCACCAGATCGGCCAGTTCACCGTCGACGCGCACCGACCGGTCGCGGCGTTCGACCTCCTCGGCGTTTCCTTCGCCACCGAGCTCGGATACACGAACATGCTCACTGCTCTCGACCTGGCCGGGATTCCACTCGACGCCGTCGACCGCGGCGAGGACCATCCGGTCGTAATAGCCGGCGGACACGCGGTGTTCAACCCGGAACCGATCGCCGACTTCGTCGATGCCGCGGTATTGGGCGACGGCGAACAGGCCGTCCTAGCGATCACCGAAATCGTCCGTCGGTGGAAGCGTGCGAGTCGGCCGGGCGGCCGGGACGGATTGCTGGTGCGGCTCGCAGCCGCCGGCGGCGTGTATGTGCCGAAGTTCTACGACGTCTCCTACCTCCCGGACGGGCGAATCCAGCGGGTCGTGCCGAACAGTCCCGGCGTCCCCTGGCAGGTGCGCAAGCACACCGTCATGGACCTGGACTCCTGGCCGTACCCGCGCAAGCCGCTGGTTCCGCTCGCGGAGACGGTGCACGAGCGCTTCAGCGTCGAGATCTTCCGTGGCTGCACGCGGGGCTGCCGGTTCTGTCAGGCAGGGATGATCACCCGACCGGTTCGGGAACGGTCGATCACGACGATCGGCGACATGGTCAAGACCGGCCTCGAGCGCTCTGGATTCGAAGAGGTCGGCCTGCTGTCGCTGTCCAGTGCCGACCACTCCGAGATCGGAAAGATCACTTCGGGGCTTGCCGACCGGTACGAAGGGAGCAACGTTTCGCTCTCTCTGCCGTCGACGCGGGTCGACGCCTTCAACGTCACCCTGGCCAACGAGCTGTCGCGCAGTGGGCGGCGCTCCGGGCTGACCTTCGCCCCCGAAGGCGGCACCGAGCGGATGCGTCGGGTCATCAACAAGATGGTCAGTCAGGACGACCTGCTGCGAACGGTCGCGACGGCGTACAGCCACGGGTGGCGGCAGGTGAAGCTCTACTTCATGTGCGGGCTGCCCACCGAGACCGACGAGGACGTGCTCGCGATTGCTGACCTTGCCAAGAAGGTCATCGACACCGGGCGCGAGGTGTCCGGACATCGCGACATCCGATGCACGGTGTCGATCGGCGCGTTCGTGCCCAAGCCGCACACGCCGTTCCAGTGGGCGGCGCAATGCGACCACGAGACTGTCGACGCTCGGCTGACGAAACTACGCGAAGCCATCCGTAGCGACCGCCGGTATGCCAAGGCGGTGGGGTTCCGCTACCACGACGGCAAACCCAGCCAGATCGAAGGACTGCTCTCCCGCGGCGATCGCCGGGTTGGCCGGGTCGTCCGCGCGGCCTGGGAGGACGGCAGCCGCTTCGACGGGTGGAGCGAGCACTTCTCCTATGACCGCTGGATTACCGCGGCGGCGACGGCACTTGCCAGCGAGCCCGTCGACGTCGACTGGTACACGACCCGCGAGCGCGAGTACGCCGAAGTCCTGCCCTGGGATCACCTGGACGCTGGGCTAGACCGCGACTGGCTCTGGGAGGACTGGCAGGACGCTCTGGCTGAAGTCGAGGTGGACGACTGCCGATGGACGCCGTGCTTCGACTGCGGCGTCTGCCCGCAGATGGGCACCGCAATCCAGGTGGGCCCAACCGGTCGCACCCTGCTCCCACTGACGCCGGTCGGCCCGGCAGCGCCGTGAAATTGACCGCGCACTCCACACTGGTCGCGGGACGCGTTGCTCACACCCCTGCTGGCGTGGGGTGGACCGGCACGACGTTGTGGTTGAGATGGAACACGTTATCCGGGTCGTACTCGGCCTTGATCGTGGCAAGCCGGTCGTAGTTGTCCTGCCCCAGCCCGGCGACGACTCGCTCGGTGCCTTCGTCTCCAATGAAGTTGAGGTAGACCGCGCCGGTCGCCCATGGATGCACGTCAGCGCGCACGTCGCGAGTCCAGCGGATTGCCCGCTCGTCGTCGGCCGGGTCGGTCCACAACCCGAACGGGTGAACGACCCAGTTCGAGCGGCGCCAAGGGATCGGATAGTCGGTCGGACCGCGGGATCCCGCGCCGCCCATCGGGAACAACACGTGCTGGGAGGCTGACGGCACCACCATGTCGCTGGCGCGGGCGCAGAACGCGTCGACCGCCGGATCCGGGAACGAGTCCAGATGCTCGGCCGACCAATAGTTGCGATAACCGGGCGGGTCGTCGAGCGCGCTGTTCAGGTCGGCATAGGGCATCTCGGCGATCATCTGGCCAGCGGGGCCCAGCTCGATCAGCCGAGCGGCCGCCCGCCGGGCCTCGTCCTCCGGCCCGGCATAGGCAACCACGACTGCCAGCGTCAGCTGGTTGACCAGGTCTTCTGGTACGAAGTCCTCGCCATCCGGCCCGGTGAGATAGATCAGCCCGCCGCCCAGCTCGTCGGGCCCTGCCTCGAGCACGTCTCGGTAGACCCGAGCGACCTCATGCCCGCGCTCGGGCGGGAACAGCAACATTCCGAGGGTCGCCGCAGGCAGCGGATACAGCCGCAGGGTCAGCGAGGTCACCACACCGAAGTTGCCGCCGCCACCGTGAAGGGCCCAGAACAGGTCCGGATTCTCATCCTCCGACGCCCGCTTCGTCCGGCCGTCGGCGGTGATCACCTCAGCGGCCAGCATGTTGTCGCACGCCAGCCCGAACTTGCGGTCCATCCAGCCGGTTCCGCCGCCGAGGGTGAAACCCCCGACACCCGTAGTCGAGACTCGGCCCCCGGTGGTGGCGAGTCCGTGGGGTTCGCAGGCCCGGTCCAGGTGGCTCATCGTCGCGCCGCCCCCGACAACCGCGGTCATCGCGTCCGGATCGACCTGGACAGCGTTCATCCGGCGCAGATCGATCACCACGCCGCCGTCGGTCAACGCCATCCCGGCCACGCTGTGCCCGCCACCCCGCACGGCGACCTCCAGGCCACGTTCTCGCGCGAATGCCAGGGCTCGGACGACGTCGGACGGTTCCTCGCATTGGACGATCACTGCGGGCCGTCGGTCGATCATGGCGTTGAACACGGTTCGGGCCTCGTCGTAGACCTCGTCGCCGTCCACGATCGCCGTACCGCGTAAGCCGTCCCTCAGCCCGGCCAGGGTGTCGTCGTCGAATGCAGCCGGCACGGCGCGTTCCTCACGTCGATGATCAACCGACGGTACGCCCACGGCTGGGTCGACGACAATGAAGCATCCACCTCCTCAGGACGAGGGGAGCCTGCGTTGACACGGGCCCCACATGGCGACCAGAAGCCTGCTGTGCAACGGCTGCGGATCCGGTTTGCCAAACGCGGTCGGCTGCGGTTCACCAGCCATCGTGACTTTCAGCGGGCGTTCGAGCGTGCGCTCCGTCGAGCCAATGTACCGATCGCGTATTCGCAGGGATTCTCTCCGCACCCTCGAGTCTCGTACGTGGGGGCTGCACCGACCGGGGCGGCGTCCGAGGCCGAGTACCTGGAGATCGCGGTGACCTCGCGCTGTGACCCGGCTGTGATGGCTCACGCGCTCGACGCCGCGCTGCCGCCGGGGCTGGACATTCTCGACGTCGTCGAGGCGAAGGCCGGCTCGCTCGCCGACCGGGTGACGGCGTCGGAGTGGGAGATCCGGCTCCCGACGACTGCTCCGGGGGCCGTGTCGACGGCCGTTCGGGCGTTCTTGGAAGCGTCGTCGGTCGAGGTGCAACGGCCGACGAAGGCCGGGGTCAAGACTCTCGATGCCCGACGTCTTGTCGTGCGACTCGCCGTCGTCGGGGAATATTCAGACCCGCCGTGTGCGATACTCAAGGTGGTTGTACGGCACGGAACACCGACCGTTCGACCCGACGACGTCCTCGCCGGCCTCCGGCGAGTGGCTGACCTCGCGCCGCTCCAGTCATCTTTGGCGACTCGGCTGGCGCAGGGGCCGCTCGACGACCAGGCCGGCACGGTGGGTGATCCGTTGGAGCCCGACCGCGAGGCTGCCCGACCAGGGCCCGCCAGCGCGGTCGATTCGACGAAGCCCACCGACGCCTAGCGCGGAGGACGACGCCGACCGCAGGCTTCTCCGCCGCACCCCACCGGGTGACGGCGGCCGACAGAATCCCTGCCGTGGCGGGCAAGCGCGCTCTCACCAGCGCGCGCCCCCCGCAGGCAGGTCCGACGGGAGCATCCCGCATGCAGCAAGAAGACCAACCGAACAGCACCGAACCAACCCCACCCGAGCCGGCCCCGTCCGCGGCCAAACCTCGCCGCGCCCGGAAGAAGGCCGCGCCGGCCTCGGCGGCACTTCCGGCAGCGGAACTGACAACCGCTGAGGAGCCGGTCGCACAGGCTCCCGCCCGGCGGGCGCGGAAGGCTACGACGAAGAAGAAGGCCGCGCCGACAGAAGAGGCCGCGCCGCCGGCTGCGCGCCCGTTGTTTCAACCCCCGGAGTTCGTCCTCGCGGAATCCGTGCCGGACGTGCCGACCGAACCGGCCGAGGCCGACGAACCGGCTGGGGACGAGGAGGCGCCGCGGCGACGCCGGCGGCGCGGCGGCCGCGGCCGCCGCAAGAAGATCGGCGACGAGGCGGGCGAGTCCCCTGAGCCCGTGGCAGGCGAGGCTGCCGGATCGGAGACCGCGGGCGAGGACAATACGCCATCGACGGTGGATGCGGCCGCGGGCGACAAGGCTGCTGCGCAGACCGCGGATGCCACCGAGGAGGAAACCGCGGCATCCCGCCGTCGGCGGCGTCGCCGGCGCCGCAAGGGCGAGGTCGAATCCGGTGAACCTTCGCCAGACGATCCACCGGACACGGTGATCCGCATCCGGGAGCCGAAGCCGGACACCAGCGACGAGGTGACGTCGCTGAAGGGGTCGACGCGGCTCGAGGCCAAGAAGCAGCGTCGGCGGGAGGGCCGCGAGGCCGGCCGGCGCCGGGCGCCGGTCATCACCGAGGCCGAGTTCCTGGCCCGCCGCGAAGCCGTCGACCGGGTGATGGTCGTCCGGCAGACCGGCGACCGGATCCAGATCGGGGTACTCGAAGACGACGTGCTCGTGGAGCACTACGTCAGCAGGTCGACACAGCAGTCCATGGTCGGCAACGTTCATCTCGGCCGGGTCCAGAACGTGTTGCCGGCGATGGAGGCGGCGTTCGTCGACATCGGCCGGGGCCGGAACGCCATCATCTACGCCGGGGAGGTGGACTGGGTCGGTCTGGGGCGGACCGACGGCCCGCGCCGGATCGAGGACGTGCTGAAGTCTGGCCAGTCGGTCCTCGTCCAGGTCTCCAAGGATCCGGTCGGGCACAAGGGAGCCCGGCTCACCGGCCAGATCAGCCTCGCCGGGCGCTACGTGGTCTTCGTACCGGGCGGGGCGATGAGCGGGATCAGCCGCAAACTGCCCGAGAACGAGCGCACCCGGCTGAAGAAGATCCTCAAGCAGGTCGTCCCCGAGGATTCCGGGGTCATCGTCCGCACTGCCGCGGAAGGTGCGTCGGAGGAGGAGCTAACCCACGACGTCGCGCGTCTCCGCGCGCAGTGGGAGGACATCTCGAAGAAGACCTCGGGCTCGGCCCCGCAGCTGCTCTACAGCGAGCCGGACCTGGCCATCAAGGTGGTCCGGGATCTGTTCAACGAGGACTTCTCCAGGCTCGTCGTGTCTGGCGACGAGGCGTGGGACACGATCGAGGCGTACGTGTCCTACGTCGCGTCCTCACTTCGAGACAGGCTGGAGCGATGGACTGGGGACGGCGACGTCTTCGCTGCCTACCGCATCGACGAGCAGATCGCCAAGGCCCTCGAGCGCAAGGTGTGGCTGCCCAGCGGCGGCTCGCTGGTGATCGACCGCACAGAGGCGATGACCGTGGTCGACGTCAACACCGGAAAGTTCACCGGGTCCGGCGGCAACCTCGAGGAGACGGTGACCAAGAACAACCTCGAGGCGGCCGAAGAAATCGTCCGGCAGCTCCGGCTGCGCGACATCGGCGGCATCATCGTCATCGACTTCATCGACATGGTGCTGGAGGCCAACCGTGATCTGGTGCTGCGCCGGCTGGTGGAGTGTCTCGGCCGGGACCGGACCAAGCACCAGGTCGCCGAGGTCACCTCGCTCGGTCTCGTGCAGATGACCCGCAAGCGGATCGGCACCGACCTGCTCGAAGCCTTCAGCGAGCCGTGCGAGCATTGCAACGGACGTGGCCTGCACGTCCACCTCGAGCCGGTGGAGCCGACGGCGGAGTCGGCGGATGTCAGTGGCGACGGCGCGGGCCGGGGCGGTCGCCGTCGGCGCACTGGCAAGGCTGCCGCCGAGCCGGCCACACCAGACGTGGAACCGGCCGACCTGGCACCGGCCGATCTCTACGACGTCGCACCGCCGGAGTCCCCGGTGGCGGCGGACGATGATCTGGACGACCTCGAACCACTGGTCGCCGAGCCCGTCACAGCTCCGCGCCGGACGCGACGACGGGCCGAGCGGCCGGCCGGTGAGCCCGACGCTCGGATCGACGCGACCACGGAGTCGATCACGGTTTGACCCTGACGGCGCCGCGTCCGTACCCTGGAAACCGGCGCGAGTCGCGCCGACGTTCGTGTGCGCCCGCATTCGCGGTTGCGCGCGCTCCGTATGTTCGTTCGAGAGAGTGAGTCCGCGGTGTACGCGATTGTCCGCAGCGGCGGCAGCCAGCAGAAGGTCGCCGTCGGTGACGTCCTCGACGTCGACCGTCGCGACGGCGAGGTCGGCTCGTCCGTGTCCCTGCCGGCAGTTCTTCTGGTCGACGGTGACACGGTGACCTCGGACGCGAAGAAGCTCGCCAAGGTCGACGTCACCGCCGAGATCCTCGGCCCGACCAAAGGCCCGAAGATCGATATCCTGCGGTTCAAGCACAAGACCGGCTACCGCCGCCGGCTGGGCCACCGGCAGAAGTACACCCAGGTCAAGATCACCGGCATAGCAACCAAGAAGTAGGACTGCGATGGCTCACAAGAAGGGTGCCTCGTCCTCCCGGAACGGGCGCGACTCCAACGCCCAGCGCCTGGGCGTCAAGCGGTTCGGCGGCCAGATCGTCGGGGCAGGCGAGATCATCGTCCGGCAGCGCGGGACCCATTTTCATCCCGGCGACAACGTCGGGCGTGGCGGCGACGACACGCTGTTCGCCACCGCAGCGGGCGCCGTCGAGTTCGGCGTCAAGCGCGGGCGCAGGGTCGTCAGCGTCGTCCCTGCGGGGGAGTAGCCCGCTCCCCGTAATGGCGATCCCGTCGTTCGTCGACCGCGTCGTCCTCTACCTCGCCGCCGGTAACGGTGGGCACGGCTGTGTCTCCGTCCGTCGCGAGAAGTTCAAACCCCTCGGCGGTCCCGATGGTGGCAACGGTGGGCACGGTGGCGACATCGTCCTCGTCGTCGATCCCAACGTCACAACCCTGCTTGACTACCACCGCTCTCCGCACCGATGGGCAGCGAATGGCTCACCGGGGCAGGGGGGTAATCGCGACGGAGCGGACGGCGCCGATGTCGTGCTTCCGGTGCCCGACGGCACCGTCGTCTCGACAGCCGACGGCCGGGTGCTGGCGGATCTGGTCGGCGTGGGCACACGGTTTGTCGTCGCGCACGGCGGCCGAGGTGGTCTCGGCAATCGTGCGCTCGCCAGCCCGCGCCGGAGGGCGCCCGGCTTTGCGCTGCTCGGGGAGCCCGGCGAGGCGGCCGAGGTCGTCCTCGAGCTCAAAAGCGTGGCTGACGTCGGGCTCGTGGGATACCCGAGCGCTGGCAAGTCGAGCCTGGTGGCGGCTGTCTCGGCGGCCCGCCCCAAGATCGCGGACTACCCTTTCACCACGTTGGTGCCGAACCTCGGGGTGGTCGAGGCCGGCGACGTGCGCTTCACGGTGGCGGACGTGCCCGGTTTGATCGAAGGCGCGAGCGAGGGTCGTGGCCTCGGGCATCAGTTCCTCCGCCATGTCGAACGGTGCAAAGTGCTGGTGCACGTCGTCGACTGCGCGACGATGGATCCCGGCAGAGACCCGATCTCTGATGTCGACGTGATCGAGCGCGAGCTCGAGTCCTACGGCGGCCTCGCTGACCGGCCCCGGATGGTCGCACTCAACAAGATCGACGTCCCCGATGCGCGCGAACTTGCCGCGATGGTGGGGCCAGAGCTCGAAGCGCGTGGGTGGCCGGTGGTGCCGGTTTCCGCGGCGACGCACGAAGGTTTGCGGGAGCTGACCTTCACCATGGCCGAGATCGTTTCGACTGCTCGAGCGTCCGCTCCGCGGGCCGAGCCGACGAGGATAATCCTGCGTCCCCAGGCCGTCGACGACGCCGGTTTCACGGTCTCCCACGAAGGCGATCGATTCCGGGTGCGTGGAACGAAGCCCGAGCGCTGGGTCCGGCAGACCGACTTTTCCAACGACGAGGCGGTCGGCTACCTCGCCGACCGGCTGGCGCGCCTCGGTGTCGAGGATGCGCTGCTCAACGCGGGCGCCACGGCCGGGGCGGAGGTCGTCATCGGGGGGGACGACGCCGTGGTCTTCGACTGGGAGCCCACCATCCAGGCCGGGGCCGAGCTCCTACCCGGCCGTCGCGGCTCCGATCCCCGCCTGGAGGGCCCGTGATCCGCACATCGCTGGCCGACGCTCGAAGGGTCGTCGTCAAGGTGGGCTCGTCGTCGTTGACGACCACCGTGGGCGGGCTCGACGGTGAGCGTCTGCTCGCCCTGGTCGACTCGCTGGCGAGCACCCGGCAGGCCGGCCGCGAGGTCGTGCTGGTGTCCTCGGGTGCGATCGCCGCGGGACTCGCGCCGCTCGGTCTGGTACGCCGTCCCCGTGATCTCGCGACCCAGCAGGCGGCGGCAAGCGTCGGGCAGGGGCTGTTGGTCGCGCGGTACGCGGCGGGGTTCGCCAGCCATGGCGTGCAGGTGGGCCAGGTCCTGCTCACGGCCGACGACATGACCCGCCGCTCGCACTATCGCAACGCTTACCGGACGCTGCACAAGCTGCTGGCGCTCGGTGTGGTGCCGGTCGTCAACGAGAACGACACGGTGGCAACGCACGAGATCCGGTTCGGGGACAACGACCGGCTCGCGGCGCTCGTCGCCCAGCTCGTCCACGCCGACGCCCTCGTTCTCCTCTCCGACGTCGACGCCCTCTACGACGGTGACCCGCGACGACCGGGCGCCATCAGAATCGCCGAGATCAATGAGCTGTCCGACCTCGACGGGCTGCGGATCGGGCGCGCCGGGCACTCTGGTCTCGGCAGCGGCGGCATGCAGACCAAGGTGGAGGCCGCGCGGATCGCCACCGGCTCTGGCATCGACGTCGTCCTGGCCTCGGCCACGGACGTCGGCGCCGTGCTCACGGGATCGCCCGTCGGTACCTGGTTCCGTCCGCGGGGCGGTCGCCGATCCACCCGGCTGCTGTGGCTCGAGCATGCGACTGACGGCCGCGGCAGCCTGCATCTCGATCCCGGCGCCGTTCGCGCAGTGGTCGAGCGGCGGATGTCGCTGCTTCCGGCCGGGATAACTTCCGTGGCCGGCTCGTTCTCGGCCGGCGACCCAGTCGACCTGCTCGATGAGGCGGGCCGACCGGTCGCCCGCGGCCTGGTCAACTACGACTCGAGCGAGCTACCGGCCCTGCTGGGCAGGTCGACTCACGAGCTGGCCCGCGAGCTCGGCCCTGGCTACGAGCGCGAGGTCGTGCACCGCGACGACCTGGTCGTGCTGGGCCGGTCCTAAGTGCTGTCGCCGCGTAGTCCAGTGGGAGCGCCGCGTTGCTGCGGAATACGCTTCGACCTGTGACCGACGACCTCGCGACCCGTGTCAACAACGTCGCGCGCCGAGCGCGCGCTGCAGCCGCGGAGCTCGCCGTTCTGACCCGGGCGGCAAAGGATGCCGCGCTGAATGCGATGGCGGATGCTCTGCAGGAGCAAGCGGCCGAGGTACTCGCCGGAAATGCCGACGACGTTGCCCGGGCCGAAGAGGGTGGAACGCCGGCCGCGATCGTCGACCGCCTTCGCCTCACCGGAGGCCGCATCGACGGTATGGCCGAGGGTTTGCGCAATGTCGCGAGGCTGCCCGATCCCGTCGGTGAAGTCGTCCGCGGCTACACACTGCCGAACGGGCTCGAGGTCAGCCAGCGGCGGGTGCCGCTCGGCGTCGTCGGGATCATCTACGAGGCCCGACCGAACGTCACAGCCGACGCGGCAGGCCTCTGCCTGAAGAGCGGCAACGCCGTCCTCCTGCGCGGCTCGTCGAGCGCCGCGCGTTCCAACGCCGCGATCGTCACCGTGTTTCGCGACGTGTTGGAGAAGTCAGGCCTCCCGGTCGACGCGATCCAACTGGTCGAGGGTGGCCACGACACCGCGAAACATTTGATGCGCGCTCGAGGTCTGGTCGACGTGCTCATCCCTCGTGGGGGTGCTGGGCTGATTCGCAGCGTCGTGGACGAATCGACGGTGCCGGTGATCGAGACCGGTGTGGGCAACTGCACGGTGTATGTGGACGCCGAGGCCGACCTGGACCAGGCCCTGGCGATCGTCGTCAACTCGAAGACACAGCGGACCAGCGTCTGCAACGCGGCGGAGACGCTGCTCGTCCACGCCGAGGTCGCGGAGCAGTTCCTCCCCTTAGCGCTGACGGCATTGCAGGATGCGGGCGTAACTGTGCACGGTGACGATCGAGTGCGTGCTTATAGCGACGACGTCGAACCCGTCACCGACGAGGACTGGGCGGCGGAGTTCCTGTCGCTGGACATCGCAGCCGGTGTCGTCGACTCTCTTGACGACGCCGTCGCGCACATCCGGCGGTGGGGGAGCGGGCACACCGAGGCGATCGTCACGCGATCGCTGGCCCACGCCCGCAGATTCGCCGCAACGGTCGACTCGGCCGCCGTCATGGTGAATGCGTCAACCCGGTTCACCGACGGGGAAGAGCTCGGCTTCGGCGCCGAAATCGGCATCTCGACGCAGAAGCTGCACGCCCGGGGGCCGATGGGGCTGACGGAGTTGACCTCGACGCTGTTCGTGGTGACTGGCGACGGTCACATCCGCCGCTGACCGGTCGGGGCCGGTACGCTGCCCGACATGAGCGTCCTCCACCTGACCGAGTCCGCCGAGCTCATCGCCGAAGGACCGCCGGCTCCGGTGTGGGGCATCGGCGTCGTCGTCGTCCTGATGGGGTTGCTCGTCGCGACATTGATCTGGGGCAAGGGACGCCCGCACGCCTGAAGCCGCACCGGCGCTACCTTGTCGCAGGTGGGTGATCGCAGGCGACTCGGCGTGATGGGAGGGACGTTCGACCCGATCCACCACGGGCATCTGGTCGCAGCCAGCGAGGTCCGATCCTGGTTCGACCTCGATGAGGTCGTCTTCGTCCCGACGGGTCACCCCTGGCAGAAGACCGAGCGCGAGGTCTCGCCGGCCGAGGACCGCTATCTGATGACGGTGATCGCGACCGCGTCGAACCCACGTTTTTCGGTCAGCCGGGTCGACATCGACCGCGCGGGCCCGACATTCACCGTCGACACGCTCCGGGATCTGCAGGCCGAGCGGGGGCCGGAGTGGGACCTGTTCTTCATCACCGGCGCCGACGCGCTCGAGCAGATCCTGTCGTGGCGCGACCCGGACGAGTTGTTTGCGCTTGCGCACTTCGTCGGCTGCACGCGGCCGGAGCACTCCCTGACCGCCGCAGGACTGCCCCCGGACAAGGTGACGCTCGTCGAGGTTCCGGCGCTGGCGATCTCGTCAACCGAATGCCGGGAGCGGGTCGCCCGTGGCGAGCCGATCTGGTACCTCGTACCGGATGGAATAGTCCAGTACATCACCAAACGTCGGCTCTATTCTGCCGGCCAGACGTGAGACGCTGGACCCCGGAAGGTCCCCGAACGAAAGGCCGTACGTTTGCCCGCCTCCCCCCGCGCGATGTCGCTCGCCGTTGCGGCCGCCGAAGCCGCCACTGAGAAGCTCGCCGACGACATCGTCGCGTTCGACGTTTCCGACCGGCTCGCCATCACCGATGCCTTCGTCATCTGCTCCGCGCCCAACGACCGTCAGGTCAGATCGATCGTCGACGGCGTCGAGGAGCGGCTGAGCGCGCTCAACGCCAAACCTGTCCGCCGCGAGGGCGAACGGGAAGGTCGTTGGGTGCTCCTCGACTACCTCGACATCGTTGTTCACGTCCAGCACAGCGACGACCGAACGTTCTATGCGCTGGAACGGCTGTGGAAGGACTGCCCGCTGATTCCGCTGCCGGAAGCCGTGCGAGCCGGCAGGTGAGCCGGCGGATCGTCCTGTGGCGGCATGGGCGGACCGAGTGGAATGCGACCGGCCGTTTTCAGGGGCAGACCGACATCGACCTCGACGAGATCGGGCGGGCACAGGCGTGGGAGTCCGCCCGAAGACTGGCCGCGCTGGAGCCCGACCTGCTGATCTCGTCGGATCTGCGACGCACCCGGGACACCATGGCCGCACTCGCCGAGATCACCGGCAAGCCGATTCAGCTGGATGAGCGCCTACGGGAAACGTTTGCCGGCGAATGGCAGGGCCTCACCGGCGCCGAGATCGCATCGCGCTATCCCGAGGAGTACAAGGCCTGGCGCGCCGGTGACCCGCTGCTGAAGGTTGGCGGCGGCGAGACTCGCCAGGATGTCGCCGAGCGGATGGCCGCCGCTGTCCGGGACATCGCGGCGCGACTGGCCGACGACGGCCTTGCGGTGCTGACGACCCATGGTGGCGCGGCCAGACTCGGCATTGCGGCGCTGATCGGTATGCCGCTTGAGCGGTTCACCAACGTCGGCGGGCTGTCCAACGGGTCGTGGTCGATGCTGCGTGACACCGACCAGGGCTGGGTCTTGGTCGAGCACAACGCTGGGACGTTGCCGACCCCGGTCGTGATCGAAGAGGGCTGACGTGCCTGGACGGAATTACGGGCTGGACTGCTCGGTCCGTTATCCTTGCTGAGCCGATCGGCACGGGGCTGTGGCGCAGCTGGTAGCGCACCTCCATGGCATGGAGGGGGTCAGGGGTTCGAGTCCCCTCAGCTCCAC
>DASSDH010000192.1:0-92141 GCA_035697245.1 Jiangellaceae bacterium | reverse complement strand
ACGGCGAGGTACCGGGTCCCGTTCTTCGCCGTGACCTCCGCCCGCCGGCCGGCTCGTTGGGACCGCTGCAGGAAGCGTTTCGGCGCGGAATGATCACCGCTCGTGGCGCAGACCGAGTCTTGCGCGTGGCGTGGACCCTTGCCGATCTAGCTGGCCATCCGGCCCCGACTCGGTCGAATGTGGCCGAGGCCGTCGGGATCCGACTGGGAATACCGAGATGACGGCGGCCTGCTCGCCGGACGAGCGGGCGGCGCGGGCGGCACTGAGCGCGCTGGTGGAGCCGGGGACGCTGGCTGCCGTGCGGGTCGCCCGACACGTGCGTGCAGAGGGCCCGGCGTCGGCGTTGGCATTGATCAGGACTGGTGCCGAGCACCTGGACCCAGAGCTGCGCATGTCCCGGCGCGCGCCCGACGTCGACGGCGCTCACGAGCTCGCGCATGGAGCCGCGATGGGCGCAAGGTTTCTCTGCCCCGGCGATGCTGAATGGCCGGTCAGCCTGGACATCCTCGACGTCACTCTCGATGCCGGCCCACGCCAGGGCCCGTCGCCGCTCGGCCTGTGGATCCGGGGCGCCGGGAATTTAGCTGCCGTCACCACACGCTCGGTCGCCGTTGTGGGATCACGCGCAGCGACCGAGTACGGCCTGCGGGTGGCGGCAGAACTTGCAGCCGACCTGGCGACCGCCGGTTGGACCATCGTCTCGGGAGCCGCCTACGGAATCGACGCGGCGGCCCACCGCGGCACCCTGGCGGTTGGCGGCACCACGGTCGGCGTACTTGCCTGCGGAGTCGACACCGCATACCCGAGCGGGCATGCGGGCCTCCTGCATCGGATAGCCGACGAGGGCGTCGTCGTAAGCGAGCTGCCGCCGGGCTCACGACCGTCGAGGCTTCGATTCCTGGCGCGGAACCGGCTCATCGCAGCGATGACTCGGGGCACGGTCGTCGTCGAGGCGGCGATTCGCTCTGGTGCACTGAACACCGCAGGCTGGGCACTGGACATCGGCCGCGACGTATTGGCAATGCCCGGACCGGTGACGTCGGCACTGTCGGCGGGTTGCCACGATCTGGTGCGCAAGGGCGCCGCCACCTTGGTCACGGACGCGCGTGAAGTGATCGACATGGTCGGCGACCTCGGCAGCGATGCCCTGCCCGACACCCGCGGGGAGACCCGGCCATGGGACGACCTCGCCCCGGTCGCCCGGGACGTCCTCGAGGCGATGCCCGCGCGGACGGCCGTCACCGTCGACGCGATCTGCCGGGATACCGGTCTCGCAGCAGCGGCCTGCATTGCGGCGCTGGCCGAGCTGTCGCTGGCCGGGCTCGTCGTTTCGGTCGCCGAGGGCTGGCAACTCGCGCGGCGCGGCGGTGCTTGACCGGGCGAGCACCGACCCGGACCGTGGAACGGTGGACAACCACGGCGCGAGCCGCCCGGACCCGCCCACTGCGTTGGACGCGGCCGTGGACGCGTTCTGTGCGCACTTGCGATCAGAACGCGACCGGTCCGAGCACACGGTTCGTGCGTATGCCGGCGACATCGCCAACCTGATGGACCATCTGGTCCGCCTCGGCCGCACCGACCTCGACGGTCTGAACGTCTCGACGTTGCGGAGCTGGCTGGCGCGGCAGCGAAGCCAAGGTCGGTCCCAGAGCACACTTGCCCGCCGCGCGTCGGCCGCCCGCACGTTCACGTCCTGGGCACACCGGCAAGGCCTACTCCACCTCGATCCCGGCCTGCTGTTGGCCAGTCCGAAAGGGACCCGGGCTCTCCCCGACGTGCTTCGGCAGGACCAGGCGTCGGCGTTGCTGGAAGCGGTTGCTGACGACGCCGGCGCCGAGGACCCGATCGCTGTGCGCGACCGGGCGGTGCTGGAGTTGCTGTATGCGACCGGCATCCGAGTCGGTGAGCTCGTCGGACTCGATCGTGCCGACGTCGACGGCGATCGCCGGGTCGTGCGAGTGATGGGCAAGGGCCGCAAGGAGCGCACCGTCCCCTATGGCGAGCCGGCCCAGCGCGGGGTACGGGACTGGCTCACCAGCGGTCGACCCGTACTCGCCGCCGAGGAAGCCGGAGACGCCTTGTTCGTCGGCGTGCGGGGTCGACGGTTGGGCGCTCGGGCCGCCCGCGAGATCGTTCATCGCCGACTCCGCGCCGTACCCGACGCCCCCAACCTGGGTCCACACGGGCTGCGACACAGCGCGGCGACACACCTGCTTGAGGGCGGGGCGGACCTGCGAAGTGTGCAGGAGCTGCTTGGACATGCGTCATTGGCCACCACGCAGATCTACACGCACGTGTCGGTCGAACGACTGCGCCGGACCTACGAGCAGGCTCACCCACGGGCCTGAGCCGGTCAACCGCCGATCGTCGGACGCGAGCAGCGCCTGCCCCAAGGGCAGCAGCCGAACTGGCGCCGGATCCAGCAGGGCCAATGGATCGACGTATGAACCGCCTCGCAGTACGCCCCAATGCAGGCAGACGGCGGGCCGGCAATGCCCGCCGGCCGCCGTCAGCACGCCTATGGGCTCACCCGCTTCGACTACCTGGCCGACCGCCACCGTCGGAGCGACCGGCTCATAGGTGCTCCGAAGCTGGCCAGCGACGCCGATGTGGCCGACCACTACGACTCCACGGCCCGCCACCAGGCCGGCGAAGGTCACCACACCCGCGCCGGTGGCGCGGATGGAAACGCGATCAGCAGCGGCCAGGTCGACTCCCCGATGCCCGGCGAGCCACCGCGCGGCTGGCGGGTCGAATGCCCGAACCACGGTGAGCGGCGGGTCGAGCGGCGCCATCCACCCGCCGGGCTCGGCCCGTACCGGTAGGAGCGCCGACGTGAGTAGAAAGGAGCAGCCCAGCAGCACCGCCGTCGTGTGGACGAGAACCCGGCGTGGAGAAACTACCCGCGGCGTCGACATACCATCACCATGCGCGGCCGACCCGTCAGTCCGGGAGTCGGTCTACGGGGCCTGTGGATGCCCGCCGGCTCTTCGAGATCTTGTGGATGACGGCTCGTCGCCCACCGTAGGGTTCGTACGTGACGACCCGGCTCGACTGCGTCGTGATCGACTCGCTCGACCCAGTCGCTCTGGCGGAGTTCTGGTCCGAGGTCACCGGCTGGCCGATCGTGATGGAGGAGCCCGACGAGGTTGCCGTCGAACCGGTCAGCGCCGCCGACGATGGCATCGCGCTGGTGTTCGTACCAGTTCCTGTGCCGAAGAGCGCGAAGAACCGGATCCATCTCGATGTCCAGTCCGCGTCTCTGCAGGAGCAGGTCGAGATCGTCGACCGGTTGCATGCTCTCGGGGCGGTCCGAGTCGACGTGGGCCAGCGGGCCGTGCCCTGGACTGTGCTCGCCGATCCGGAAGGCAACGAGTTGTGCGTTCTCGAACCCCGCGAGGAGTATCGCGACACCGGGCCGATCGCGGCGGTCGTGATGGACGCCATCGCGCCGACAATGCTGGCGACGTTCTGGTCGGCCGCCACCGGTTGGCCGGTGACACGTGGCGGTCCACATTTCTCGGCGATGCGCTCAGGAGCGGGTCGCGGGCCCTATCTGGAGCTGATTCGCGCCATGGATACCAAGGTCGTCAAGAACCGGCTGCATCTCGACGTGGCACCGCTGGCGGGTGACGACCAAGCCGGCGAGGTCGAGCGGCTGCGCTCACTGGGCGCTACCTTCGCCGATGTCGGCCAGGGCGATGTGCCCTGGGTGGTACTCGCCGATCCCGAGGGCAACGAGTTCTGTGTGCTGCCTCCCCGCTGACGGATCCAACAGCCGGGCATAGCCGCCAGTGGTGGGCGCCGACCCGGCTCACGTACACTGACCGACGGCCCAGATCTGATCGGGCCAGAATTCGCGCGCCCTGCGCACGGCAGGTCACCCCCGGTCCCCGGCGTGCCGGGGTGGGTGGACTGCCCAGGGCGCCAGGCGCGACGTCGACCCGGACGTCGCGGACAACCGGACAACGCGCCAGACATCGGGCGCGGGAGGAGGCGGGCGCGGCCATGGCCGTCGTCACCATGAAGCAGCTGCTCGAGAGCGGCGTCCACTTCGGCCACCAGACCCGTCGGTGGAACCCGAAGATGAAGCGGTTCATCTTCACCGAGCGCAACGGCATTTACATCATCGACCTGCAGCAGTCGTTGTCCTACATCGACCGTGCCTACGAGTTCATCAAGGAGACCGTGGCGCACGGCGGCAGCGTGCTCTTCGTCGGCACCAAGAAGCAGGCTCAGGAGGCTGTGCGCGAGCAGGCCACTCGAGTCGGCATGCCATACGTGACCGAGCGTTGGCTGGGCGGCATGCTCACCAACTTCCAGACCGTGCACAAGCGTCTTCAGCGGCTCAAGGAACTCGAGGAGCTCGACTTCGACGTCACCGGTAGCTCCGGGTTGACCAAGAAGGAGCTGCTCATGCGTAAGCGCGAGATGGAGAAACTACAGCGCAGCCTCGGCGGTGTCCGGGACATGGCGCGGGTGCCGAGCGCGGTGTGGATCGTCGACACCAAGAAGGAACACCTGGCCGTCGACGAGGCGCGCAAGCTCAACATCCCCATCGTCGCCGTTCTGGACACCAACTGTGATCCAGACGAGGTCACCTACCCCATTCCCGGCAATGACGACGCGATCCGGGCGGTAACACTTCTCACCCGCGTCGTCGCGGATGCCGTGGCTGACGGTCTAATGACGCGGGCCGGCCAAGCTACCGCGGACGAGGCGGCCGGGCCGGAGCTCGCGGGCGACGAACCCCTGGCCGAATGGGAAAAGGAGCTTCTTGCCGGCCAGGCGGAGCAAAGCTCTGAAGTCGATGAGGCGGACGCTGCTGTGGACGCGGTCGAAGGCCGTCCGGCTGTCGACGGCGAGGACGCGACCCAGGCCGCCGACGAGCCCGTCTGACGCATCGGTTGTGACCTGCCCCGGGCACGACAGACCGCCGTCGAAGGCCACGACGACACGGAGACACGACATGGAGACACGACATGGCAAATGTCACTGCCGCTGAGGTCAAACGACTCCGCGACGCCACCGGCGCCGGGATGATGGACGCCAAGAAGGCGCTGGAGGAGACCGACGGCGAATTCGACCAGGCCACGGAACTGCTCAGAATCAAGGGTGCCGCAACGGCGGCGAAACGGGGCGCCGAGAGAACCGCCTCGAACGGGTTGGTGGCCGCCGAGGGCACTGCGATGATCGAGCTGGCCTGCGAAACGGACTTCGTCGCGAAAAACGCCGATTTCCAGCAGCTTGCCGGTGAGCTCGTGGCCTTGGCGGCCGCGGTTGGGCCACCGGATGTCGAAACCCTGCGCGCTGCGACGCTGCCTGACGGCCGGACGGTGGCCGAGGCGGTCGAGTCCGCCGCGGCGGTCATCGGCGAGAAGTTCGAGCTGCGTCGAGTCGCCGTGTTCGACGGGCAGGTCGTGTCGTATCTGCACCGCCGGGCCAGTGACTTGCCACCGCAGGTCGGCGTGCTGGTGGAATATGTCGGTGCCGATGCCGCCGCGGCCCGCGGGGCAGCAATGCAGATCGCTGCCATGCGCCCGCAGTTCGTCACTCGTGACGAGGTCCCGGCCGATGTGGTCCAGGACGAGCGGCGGATCGCCGAGGCGACGGCCCGCGAAGAAGGCAAGCCAGAGCCGGCGGTGACGAAGATCGTCGAGGGCAGGGTGAACAGCTTCTTCAAGGACACCGTGTTGGTGGACCAGCCTGCCGTCCAGGATCTGAAACGGACGGTCGGCGCGCTCCTGGCCGAGGCAGGCGTGACCGTGACCCGGTTTGCGCGCTTCGAAGTAGGGCAGGGCTGAGGTCGGCGCCATGGCGGACACGACCGCGACCGAGGTGATCCCGCCGCCGGTCGTGCCGGCTACCCAGCCACCGCGTCGGGTCCTGCTCAAGTTGTCCGGCGAGGTCTTCGGCGGGGGCGCCGTCGGTGTCGACCCCGACGTCGTGCAGCTGATCGCCCGCCAGATCGCGGTGGTGGTCGCCACCGGCGTACAGGTGGCCATCGTGGTCGGAGGCGGCAACTTCTTCCGTGGTGCGGAACTGCAGCAGCACGGCATGGACCGCGCACGGGGCGACTACATGGGCATGCTCGGCACAGTCATGAACTGCCTGGCGTTGCAGGACTTCCTGGAGAAACAAGGCGTCGACACCAGGGTTCAGACGGCTATCGCGATGGGCCAGGTTGCCGAGCCGTATATTCCGCGCCGGGCCTCGCGCCACTTGGAGAAGGGCCGGGTCGTGATCTTCGGCGCGGGCGCGGGCATGCCGTACTTCACCACCGACACGGTGGCCGCCCAGCGGGCGCTGGAGATCGGCTGCGATCGGCTGCTGATGGCGAAGAACCGGGTCGACGGCGTCTACGAAGCTGATCCGCAAGTAGATCCGTCGGCCCGCAAATTCGCCACGATCACTTACACCGAGGTCTTGCGCCGGCGGCTGTCCGTGGCCGACCCCGCCGCGTTCAGCCTCTGCATGGACAACCGGCTTCCCATCGTGGTCTTTGGACTCGGTGAGGACGGCAGCATCACCCGCGCGATCCGGGGTGACGCGATCGGCACCCTGGTGGCGGCCGACGTGCCGACAGCGCTGTTCGAGACTGCGCCGGGCAAACCGTAACCCGGCCGCTGGTGTCCGCGTGAGTCACCGGAGGGTACGGTCACTCGCATACGACGCCGCAGGGCGGCAGCAGCCTGAGCACCAGAAGGAGCCACGGTGATCGACGACACCCTCCTCGAGGCCGAGGAGAAGATGGACAAGGCCGTGTCCGTCGCCAAGGAGGATTTCACCGCGATCCGGACCGGTCGCGTACACCCGTCGCTGTTCAACAAGATCGTCGTCGACTACTACGGCACGTTGACGCCGGTCAACCAACTTGCGTCGTTCCACGTCGCCGACGCTCGAATGATCACCATCCAGCCGTACGACAAGAGCTCGTTGGCTGCGATCGAACGGGCCATCCGCGACTCGGACCTCGGGGTAAATCCCAATAACGACGGCCAGATCTTACGGGTGGTCCTTCCGCAGCTGACCGAAGAGCGGCGGCGCGAGTACACCAGACTGGCCAAGCACAAGGCCGAGGACGCCCGGGTGGCCATCCGCAACGTTCGCCGGCACGCCAAGGACGCTCTGGACAAGCTCGCCCGCGACGGCGACGTTGGCGAAGACGACGTAATTCGAGCCGAGAAGCAGCTCGATGCTCTGACCAGGTCCTATGTCGATCAGGTCGACGACCTGCTCAAGCACAAGGAATCCGAGCTCCTCGAGGTCTGAACGTGACGACCGACGGGCCGGTCCCGAGGACAGTCCCCGGACACGGCCGAGCCGGACGCGATCTGCGAGCCGCCACCGTCGTCGGCCTCGGCCTGGCTGTCCTCGTCCTCGGCACGCTGTTCGTGTGGAAGCCGGCGTTCGTCGGGTTGGCGGTCATCGCCATCGTGGTCGCCGTATGGGAGCTCGGCCAGGCCTTGGCGACCCGCGGCGTGCAGATTCCGCTGGTGCCGCTGACGCTCGGGTCAGTGCTCATGCTTGTCGGCGCCTACGTCGGGGGAGCGGACACCCTGGTCGTGGTGCTGGGCGTCACCACGGTCGCCGTCGTGGCGTGGCGGCTCGGCGTCAGCGCCCGCGGTTATGCACGCGACGTCACCGCGGGAATATTCGTCGCCGTCTACGTGCCGTTCCTGGCCGGCTTCGCGATGTTGCTGCTGCAGCCCGACGACGGACAATGGCGGGTGTTGACGTGCATCCTCGTGGTCGCCGCCTCGGACACCGGTGGATATGTCGCCGGGGTGCTCGCCGGTCGCCACCCGATGGCCCCAACGGTGAGTCCCAAGAAGTCGTGGGAGGGCTTTGTCGGCTCGGTCGTCGCCTGCCTGGTGGTCGGCGTGCTCGCGGTCGTCCTCACGCTGGACGGTGATTGGCGGGCAGGTGCCATCCTGGGCGCGGCGGCGGTGGTCACCGCGACTCTGGGCGACCTCGGCGAGTCGATGATCAAACGTGATCTCGGCCGCAAGGATATGAGCACGCTGCTGCCGGGGCACGGCGGGATCATGGACCGGCTGGACTCATTGCTTCCGACGGTACCCGTGGCATGGCTGATTCTGACGGCGCTGGTGCCGGTCGCGTGACGCGATACCTTCGATCCATAGCTGACCGAGCTCTTGGCCGACCTGTGGGGAGCCGACCGCGACAACGGAGGGCCATGATGACCGCAGAAACGACCCACCTCATCGGGCTGTTGCTGGGGACCGAAGACGACTGGCCCCGCGCCTTCGAGACGCTCGTTCGCAAGCTAGGCGCAGTCACCGGCCCCGACGGGCGTCGGCACCATCTCAACACCGAGCGAGTCACGGTCGAGCCGTTTGACCTGACCTACGCTCCTCGTCATGGCCTCGTGATCGACCGGCTGGCGTATTGGTACCACCATCCGAGGGAGTGGCTGAAGAAGATCGCCCTCCACGACGACGTGTACCTGCTGAACAGCCCGTTCACGTTCCAGGCGATGGAGAAGCATGCCGCGTACTGCGCGATGTTGCGTCTGGGCCTGAAGATTCCGACCACAGTGCTGGTGCCGCCCAAGGAACCGGTCGACCATGCCAAGTATGTCTATACCGCTGAGCGGTACAACCGTGAGTTCGACCTCGACGCGATCGCCGATCGAATCGGCTATCCGCTGTTCATGAAGCCGTACGACGGCGGTGCCTGGGTCGGGGTCAGTCGCATCGTCGATCGTGATGCTCTGCACCGGGCCTACGACGAGTCCGGGCATCGGCTCATGCACCTGCAAGCATCGGTTGAGGGGTACGACGCATTCGCGCGATCGCTGTCCATCGGGGCGGAGACGATGGTGATGCGCTTTCGGCCGGAGTTGCCGATGCACGACAGGTACGCCGTCGAGCACGGGTTCCTGAGCCCAAAGGTCGGCGCGGAAGTCGTCAGCATCGGCAAGCTGGTCAACGCGTTCTTTCGATGGGAGTTCAACTCGTGCGAGACCCTGGTCCGTGGCACAGAGGTGCACCCGATCGACTACGCAAACGCCTGCCCCGACGTCGCGGTGACCAGCCTGCACTACTACTTCCCGTGGGCCATGAAGGCGTTGCTGCGCTGGTCGGTGTTCTGTCTCGTCACCGCTCGCCGGTCTCGTCCGCACCTGGATCCGGCCCCATACCAGGCAGTGGCCGAAGACCCAGATCTCGACTACGACGGCCGGCTGGCCGCCTACCGGAAACTTGCCGATGACTACTTCGACTCCGAGCGCTACGCCGAGTTCTGCGGGGACCGACTTGGTGACCTGGACGAGATGGTGCTGGAATGGGTCGATTCTCCGGACTTCGATGCGCTTCTCGTCGAGACCGTCAGAAGCGGGTTCCCGGAGCACGAACAGGAGCAGTTCTTGGCCCACTTCCGCGGATTGCTCGGGATGTGGCGAACCGACGAGGCCCGCCGGCTCAGCGTGCGAGGCGACCTGCCGGGTGACGCCGCGGCCGAGGTGCTCACATAGGATTCACCCGCTCGAGTCGATAAGGAGTGACACCTGGTGGCCGTCAGCCGCGACCCCGCCTTCCGCACGGTTCGCATGCGGGAGGGCTACGACCTCGACGCGGTCGACGATTTCGTCGACCGCGTCATCGATGCCCTGGCAGGGCGTGCCGGGGGGCGCTCGCTTACGCCCGAGAAGATCGAGGCGCAAGAGTTCAAGGTCGTCCGAATGCGCGAGGGCTACTCGATGGACGACGTCGACGACTGGCTCGACGACGCTGCGGGCGAGCTGCGCCGGCTACGTTCAGCGGCTGCTGCTCGGCAGGCCGCGGTACCTACGGAGCAAGTACGCCCGGAGCAGACGTTCGAGCAGCCATACCCACAGCCATTCGAACAGCCTCGCCCGGCTCCTGCCTACGAGCCGCCACGAGTCGAGCCGTCGTACGAACATGCCGGTATGCCGTCCGCTGCCTTTACCTCCACCATGGCCCAGCCGGCTGTCCCCGTGGCGCCGGCGCCTCCGCCACCCCCTACGGCGTATGCGCGGCTCGAGCCCGAGCCGGCGTACCACCAGCCGATCCGGCCGTCGCTGGAACCAGACCCCAGGCCCGTCGCCCAGGTGCCCACGCCGACGACCGGGTTGCATCACCTCGAGGTATGGGTACGTGATCTGGACGTTGCCATCCGCTCCTTCGGCTGGCTGTTCGAGCGTCTGGGCTGGACCTTGTTCCAGGTTTGGGACCAAGGCCGTTCCTGGCAGGCGCCGCGGGAAGGTCCGTATGTGGTCATGGAACGGTCGCCCGATCTCGCCTGGCAGCCTTACGACCGCAAGGCGCCAGGCCTGAACCACCTCGCCTTGGCGGTTCCCGAACGGTGGATGGTCGACCGCATCGTCTCGGAGGCGCCGACCTACGGTTGGCGGCTGATGTTCGCCGACCGACACCCACACGCCGGCGGCGCGCAACACTACGCCGCCTACCTCGAGAACGAGGAGGGGTTCGAGGTCGAAGTAGTGGCGCCTTGACAGCAGTCGCCACTCGACGAGTGAACGGAGGGAGACCATGGCGGCACCGGCCGAGCAGCGAGTGGTCGACAACGTTCCGAAAAGCCTGTACATCGGTGGCGAATGGCGCGATGCGACGGCGTCGGCCACCCTCGACGTGCGCGATCCCTCCACGGCCGAGGTGATCTGCGAGGTCGCGGACGCGAGTCCCGACGACGGCGCAGCGGCTCTCGCGGCCGCTGCCGACGCCCAGCCGGGCTGGGCCGCCCGCCCACCCCGGGAGCGAGGCGAGATTCTCCGGCGCGCCTTCCACGCTCTGCTGGACCAGCAAGACGACCTCGCCCTGCTGATGACATTGGAGATGGGCAAGCCGGTAGCCGAGTCCCGAACCGAGGTCGCCTATGCGGCGGAGTTCTTCCGTTGGTTCTCCGAGGAGGCCGTCCGGTTCGAAGGCTCCTACCGGGTGGCGCCGGGCGGTGGCAGCCGGGTGCTCACGATGCGGCAGCCGGTTGGGCCGTGCCTGCTGATCACGCCGTGGAACTTCCCGATGGCCATGGGCACCCGCAAGATCGGTCCGGCAATCGCCGCAGGCTGCACGATGGTGATCAAGCCGGCAGCGGAGACCCCACTGTCCATGCTGGCGCTGGCTCGGGTGCTGGAGGAGACCGGTCTTCCCCCGGGCGTGCTGAACGTCATCACGACGTCGCGCTCAGGGACTGTCATGGAGCCGATGATCCGTGACTCGCGTGCCCGCAAACTGTCGTTCACCGGCTCCACGGAGGTCGGCCGGCGGCTGGTCGAGCAGTCGGCTGAACAACTCTTGCGAGTGTCGATGGAGCTCGGCGGCAACGCACCATTCCTGGTCTTTTCCGATGCGGATCTCGATGCCGCCGTCGAGGGTGCCATGACGGCGAAGATGCGCAACATCGGCGAGGCGTGCACGGCGGCCAACCGATTCCTCGTGCACGAGTCGGTCGCCGACGACTTCTCCCGCCGGCTGGCCGACCGGATGGGTGGCCTGCGCATGGGCAGGGGAACCGACGACGGCGTGGACGTCGGACCGCTGATCACCGAGAAGGCCCGGGCGGGTGTCGCTGAGCTGGTGGCGGACGCGATCGAGAAAGGCGGCAAGGTCCTGCTCGGTGGAGATATACCCCACGGGCCGGGGTGGTTCTACCCGCCGACAGTCATCGCAGACGTTCCGACCGAGGCGCGGGTTTGCCGGGAGGAGATCTTCGGGCCGGTGGCGCCTGTGACGTCGTTCTCCACCGACGACGAGGCGCTCGAGCTGGCCAATGACACGCAGTTCGGCCTCATCGCCTATGCGTACACCCGAGACCTGGACCGTGCGCTTGCCGTCGCCGAAGGCCTCGAGTCCGGCATGGTGGGTCTGAACGCGGGCGTGATATCCAACCCGGCTGCGCCTTTCGGGGGAGTGAAGGCGTCGGGTTTCGGCCGCGAAGGAGGCCGCGAGGGAATCGAGGAGTACCTCGAGGTCAAATACGTCGGCATTGCGCACTGACGACGCCGGGCGGATCCGGGCGCTCAGCCGTCCCAGCCGGCTTCGGACGGGAGACCGGGTCGCGGTTGTCGCCCCGAGCGGCCCGGTACGTGCGGACCGGCTGGCGAAGGGCTGCGCCATCCTGCGCGGGTGGGGCCTCGAGGTCATGGTTGGACCACACGTGAAAGGTGTCGACGACCGGTTTGCCTACCTCGCGGGCGACGACCTGAGCCGGGCGTCGGACCTGCAGGCCGCGTGGCTGGATCCCTCCGTTACGGGTGTCGTCTGCGCCCGCGGTGGCTACGGCGCCGAGCGTATCCTCGAGCTGATCGACTGGCCGGCCATGCGGACTGCCGGGCCCAAGGTGTTCGCCGGGTACAGCGACGTCACTGCGCTGCACGAGGCGTTCGCGATCAACGTGAACGTTGTCACGCTGCATTCGCCGATGGTGGCCGCGCAGGTGTTTGTTACCGACGACCTGACGGCCGAGTTGTTCCGCAGGACGTTGTTCGAGCCGGAGTCGGTGCAGACTCTCACATCACCGACGGCCGAAGCTCTCGTGCCGGGAACGGCACACGGCGTGACGGTGGGTGGATGCCTGACCCTGCTGGCTGGTGCGGTCGGGACCCCGACCGGGCGACCCAATTCTCATGGCGGAATCCTGCTGCTGGAGGACGTCGCGGAGGAGCCGTACCGGTTGGATCGGATGCTCACTCATCTGCTGCGCAGCCGATGGCTGGACGGCGTCGCCGGAATCGCCATCGGATCGCTGTTCGGCTGTGGTCCGCCCGACCTGCTCCGGGCAATGGTGCTGGACCGTCTGGGCGGGCTCGGCGTGCCGATCGTGTGGGAACTGGGCTTCGGTCACGGCCGAACCTCGCTGACGGTCCCGCTGGGGGTTCCTGCCACCCTCGAGGCCGACCCGGACACCAACACCGCTGCCCTGACACTCGACGTTCCCGCCCTGGAATAGACCAGAGCGGGAACGTCGAGCGGGACTCCCGCCCCCCGCGGTTGTCCTTCCCCCCGGTCAGTGAGCGTGGTCGCCGAGTTGCGCCCGGATCTCGCCGCCTTCGTAGAGCGAGCTGTGGACGTTGACATATGTCGCACCCGCCCGGATCGCGCGAACCAGCTCGTCGAACTGGCCAGCGGTGATGCCCTGCATGGCCGGACCGACGACGTCGGCCGGCGTGATGACGCCCTCGATGGTGGCCGGCGCTGCCGGGCACGTCTGCGTGCCGGCCGGTCCGTTGCCGAGGTTCGTACACAGGAACGCGCTGATACCGCCGCTTTGATGCCGTCCACCGAGGTGGATGTGCGCCTGCAATACGTTGCCCTCGAGCGCCGAGTAGCGCAGCGTGTACGAGATCTGCTGACCGGAGGAGTCGATCTGGGCCCGGAACTCACCGTTACCCGTCGTCGACAGCACCGATGGGTCCTCCTGGTAACCACTGAGCTGTTCGTTGAACGCGCTGCGTCCAACACTGCCGTCGTCGCCACTGGCGACAGCGACTGTCCCGCCGACAATCACCGCCGCCGCGGCACCGACGGTAAGTGCTCTTCGCCAACGTCGATTCATCGCTGAGGCCTCCCGCCCAGGGTCAGATCCGGTCATGTGCGGACACGTATCAGAACGGCCGTTGGTTCAACGAGAAGAGGAGAATGACGGCATGGCGCTCCGCGAGGTCGTGATCCTCGGCTCCACCGGCTCGGTCGGCACCCAGACGGTCGACATCGTGAAGCGCAATCCTGACAAGTTCCGGGCCGTCGGCCTCGCCGCAGGTGGTTCGGACCCGGGCATGCTCGCAGCCCAAGCCCTCGATCTCGGCGTCGATGTCGTGGCGGTCGCGAAGGCCGGGGCGGTGGAGGACCTGCTACTGGCGTTCTACGCCGAGGCACAGCACCGCGGCTTCAGCGCGGGGGAGTACCCGGTGCCGAAGGTGTTGGCCGGTCCGGACGCCGCAACGGAGATCGCCACCGTCGAGTGCGACGTGGTCCTGAACGCCATCACGGGTTCGATTGGACTTCGGCCGACGCTCGCGGCGCTCGGCGCGGGGCGAAAGCTCGCGCTCGCCAACAAGGAGTCGCTGATCGTGGGTGGGCCGCTGGTCGTGGCAGCAGCACGGCCCGGGCAGATCATCCCCGTCGACTCGGAGCACTCGGCCCTCGCCCAGTGCCTGCGAGGCGGACGCCGGGACGAAGTCAGCCGGCTGATCCTCACCGCAAGCGGCGGGCCGTTCCGTGGCCGCGCGCGCGACACGCTCGGTGGCATCACTCCGGAGCAGGCGCTGACCCATCCGACCTGGGACATGGGGCCGCTCGTCACCGTGAACTCCGCCACGTTGGTCAACAAGGGCTTGGAGGTCATCGAGGCGCATCTGCTGTTCGGGATACCGTTCGATGCCATCGAGGTGATTGTGCATCCTCAGTCGATCGTGCACTCGATGGTCGAGTTCACCGACGGCTCGACGCTCGCGCAGGCGAGCCCGCCGGACATGCGGCTCCCGATCGCCCTCGGGCTGGCCTGGCCGGACCGGGTCGAAGCGGCGGCCTTGGCGTGCGATTGGACGAGTGCCCAGACGTGGCAGTTCTTGCCGCTCGACGACGAGGCGTTTCCCGCCGTGGCGCTGGCCCGGGAGGTCGGCGCCCTGGGAGGGACCGCCCCAGCTGTCTTCAACGCGGCGGACGAGGAGTGCGTTGCCGCGTTTCTGGACCGACGGCTGCCCTTTCTCGGCATCGTGGACACCGTCGCGGAGGTGGTCTCCGAACATGTCGGCGCCGGGGCTACCGGGAACGTCGAGAGCATCGAGGACGTTCTTGCTGCCGAGACCTGGGCGCGCCAGCGCGCCCGCGAGGTGCTTCGACGATGAATGCGAGCGGGTAGGTGGACTGGCTGACCGTCCTGGGCATCCTGGCCTTCGCCGTCGGGTTGCTGCTCTCGATCGCGTTACACGAGATCGGCCACCTGGTGCCGGCGAAACTGTTCGGCGTCAAGGTGAGCCAGTACATGGTGGGCTTCGGCCGGACGGTGTGGTCGCGCCACCGGGGCGAAACGGAGTACGGGTTCAAAGCCATTCCGCTGGGCGGTTACGTGCGCATGGTCGGCATGTTCCCGCCGGAGCCAGGTGACGACCCGCGGCACTTGCGGCGGGCCAGCACCGGGCCGTTCCAGGCCCTGATCGAGGACGCGCGCCGAGCGTCGAAGGAGGAGATCAAGCCCGGTGACGAGGACCGGGTCTTCTACCGCAAGGCGTGGTGGAAGAAGCTGGTCGTGATGCTCGGCGGCCCCGCCATGAACGTCCTCATCGCGGCCGTGCTGGCCGGCGCCGTGCTGATGATCTACGGCAATCCTACCGAGCCCGAGCTTCGACCGGTCGTGAGCGAGGTGTCGGCGTGCGTCATCCCGGTCGCCGACGGCAACCGGCCGTGCACCTCGACCGACCCGGAGACGCCGGCTGCCGGGGCGGGGTTCCGGCCAGGAGACAGATTGGTTTCCTTCGACGGCGAGCCCGTGACGTCGTGGAGCGCCGCCCAGGACTTGATCCGTGACCACCAAGCCGGAGCGGTCGACGTCGTCGTCGAACGAAACGGTCAGCAACTGACCCTGACACCGATCCTCATTACGACGGAACGGCAGGCCCTCGAGGCAGCCGACGAGGACGGCAACCGCCAAGCCACAGACGAGCTCGTTACCGTCGGCTTCCTCGGAATCGCCCCGACACAGGAGTTCGTGCCCGAAGACATCGGCGGCGCCGTGACCTGGCTGGGCGACTTCACCGGACAGACGGCCACAGCCGTCGTCTCGATCCCTCAGAAGATGGTCGGCGTTTGGCACGCCGCCTTCGGCGGTGAGGAGCG
Organism: Jiangellaceae bacterium; assembly: GCA_035697245.1. Lineage (GTDB taxonomy): Bacteria > Actinomycetota > Actinomycetes > Jiangellales > Jiangellaceae > JACVRX01. The sequence continues at coordinate 76,302 of DASSDH010000192.1, read as the reverse complement.
GGACCTCACCGGGCCCATCGGAATCGTCGGCGCAGGTCGGATCGGCGGTGAGATCGCGACCGCCGAGGTCGAGATGGACGCCCGGGTCGCCACCTTCGTCCTCCTGCTGGCGAGCTTCAACATGGCGATCGCGCTGTTCAACCTGATCCCACTGCTGCCGCTCGACGGCGGCCACGCGGCGGGCGCGATCTGGGAGGGCATCAAGCTCAGCTACGCCAAAGTGACTGGCGGACCGAAGCCGAAGCCCGTCGATGTCGCCAAGGCGCTCCCCCTCGCCTATGGAGTCGCAGCCGTCCTCATCGGCATGAGCGCCCTGCTGCTCTACGCCGATATCGTCAACCCGGTCCGTCTGTCCGGCTGACGGACCGCGAGAATGGACGCCATGAGCGTTGCCCTCGGCATGCCCGACATGCCGGCCCCTGTCCTTTCTCCTCGCCGGGTTTCCCGCAAGATCCGCGTCGGCAAGGTCGAGGTGGGCGGCGACGCGCCCATCAGTGTGCAGTCGATGACGACCACGCCGACCCCCGACATCGATGCGACGTTGCAGCAGATCGCCGAGCTCACCGCCACCGGCTGCGACATCGTCCGGGTAGCCGTTCCCAGCCAGGACGACGCGGACGCGTTGCCGGCGATCGCCCGTAAGTCGCAGATCCCAGTGATCGCCGACATCCACTTCCAACCGAAGTACGTGTTTGCCGCGATCGACGCCGGATGTGCCGGCGTGCGGGTGAACCCCGGCAACATCCGCAAGTTCGACGACCAGGTGGCGGCGATCGCCCGGGCAGCAGCCGAGGCAAGGGTGTCGATCCGGATCGGTGTCAACGCCGGCTCGCTCGACCCGCGACTGCTGGAGAAGTACGGCAAGGCGACTCCCGAGGCGCTGGTCGAGTCCGCGGTGTGGGAGGCGTCGCTGTTCGAGGAGCACGACTTCCACGACTTCAAGATCTCGGTCAAGCACCACGACCCGGTCGTGATGGTGCGTGCCTATGAGCTGCTGGCCGCACGCGGCGACTGGCCGCTGCACCTCGGCGTCACCGAGGCTGGCCCGGCGTTCCAGGGCACGGTCAAGTCCGCCGTCGCCTTCGGCGCGCTACTGTCCAAGGGGATCGGCGACACCATCCGGGTGTCGCTGTCCGCACCTCCGGTCGAGGAGGTGAAGGTCGGCCTGCAGATTCTGCAGTCGCTCAACCTCCGCGAACGCAAACTGGAGATCGTGTCCTGCCCGTCGTGCGGGCGGGCTCAGGTCGACGTCTACACCCTTGCTGACCGGGTGACCGCAGGCCTGGAGGGCCTGGAGGTGCCGCTCCGGGTCGCCGTCATGGGCTGCGTCGTCAACGGTCCGGGCGAGGCTCGCGAAGCCGACCTCGGCGTGGCGTCGGGCAACGGGAAGGGCCAGATCTTCGTCAAGGGCGAGGTCGTCAAGACGGTGCCCGAGGCGCAGATCGTCGAGACGTTGATCGACGAGGCCATGCGGATCGCTTCGGAACTGGAGGCCGCTGGCGTCGCGTCTGGTCCCCCTCAGGTGTCCGTCAGCTGACTGGGAGAACGGGTGTGCTGAGGACGACGACCGCGGCTGTGGGGTCGTTGCGACCGGCCGACCTGCCGGAGGTGCTCGATCTGCTCGCCCGCGACCCGGTGTCCGACGTCTTCGTCGCGTCTCGAGTGCAGTCGTCCGGACTCGCGCCTAACCAGCTGGGCGGCGAACTGTGGGGATATCGCGAGGCCGGCCAGCTGGTCTCGCTTTGCTACTTCGGGGCCAATCTGGTGCCGGTCGTAGCGTCAGCGGAGGCCGCCCGTGGCTTTGCCGGCTTGGCGGCCAGCAAGCCCCGACGCTGCTCGTCCATACTCGGGCCGGCCGACGCCGTGCTGACGATGTGGGATCTGCTCCGTTCCCACTGGGACTCGCCGCGGGAGGTGCGACCACACCAGCCGCTGCTCGCCATTCCCGATCGACCTCGCATACCCGTCGACCCGCTGGTGCGCAGAGTGTGGCCGCACGAGATCGACACCGTGCTGCCTGCCTGCATCGCCATGTTCACCGAAGAAGTCGGCGTCTCACCGGTCGGCAGGGACGGTGGGGCCCATTACCGTGCGCGCGTGGCCGAGCTGGTCTCTTCCGGGCGGGCCTTTGCCCGGTTCGAGGACGGTGAGGTGGTGTTCAAGGCGGAGATCGGCGCGGCCACTCCGTCTGCCTGCCAGGTACAAGGCGTCTGGGTACGGCCCGATCGGCGTGGCGAAGGATTGTGCGCGCCCGGCATGGCGGCTGTCGTCGAACATGCACTGGCCAGAATTGCTCCCGTTGTCACCCTCTACGTCAACGACTACAACCTGCCAGCCCGATCCGCCTACCGGCGGGTGGGATTCCGCCAGATCGGGGAGTTCGCGACAGTGCTGTTCTGACCGCAGCCTCGAATCTGTGGTGAGTCACTTCGGGGACGGCGACTGCCTTAGCGCACACTGTCCCGGTGAAAGGCCGGATGTCCGTCGTCGCTGCCGCCGCCCTCGTGCTCGCCGCGTGCACGGGAGGAAGCGAACCGGCTACCGAGCCTGCGCCGGCGCTTACCGAAACGCCGACACCCACGCCTACTCCCACGCCGGAGCCTCGGACGTTCACCCTGGTCGGCACCGGCGACGTTCTCCTCCATGAGCGGCTGTGGCGGCAGGCTGAGCGCGATGCCGCCGAGACGGGCAACGGCGTCCTCGACTTCACGCCACAACTTGCGCACATCGCGCCGATCGTCTCCGAGGCCGACCTGGCGATCTGTCATCTCGAAGTGCCGCTCGCTCCCGCCGATGGCCCGTATGAGGGGTATCCGACGTTCTCCGGACCGCCACAGGTGGTGTCCGCACTGGATGCCAGTGGCTACGACGCCTGCAGCACCGCGTCCAACCACACCTTCGACCAGGGAGCGGGAGGTGTGACGAGGACTCTGGACGCGCTCGACGCCGCGGGAATTGCCCATACCGGGTCGGCTCGGACACCGTCGGAGGCCGAGCAGACGACGATAGTCGACGTCGAGACCACCGAAGGCCCGGTCAAGGTTGGTCTGCTCTCCTACACATACGGCTTCAATGGGATCCCGTACCCGGCCAGCGAGACGTTCTGGGCCAACGAGATCGACGAACAGGAGATCCTGGCCGACGCGGCCACGGCGCGGCAGCGGGGGGCCGAGGTCGTCGTCGTCGCCCTGCACTGGGGGACCGAGTACGACCACGATCCCAACTCCCAGCAGGCAGAGGTGGCGCCGCGGCTCATCGGGGCACCGGACATCGACCTCCTCCTGGGTCATCACGCCCATGTCGTCCAGCCGATCGAGAACATCGGAGGGAAGTGGGTGGTCTATGGCATGGGCAACCTGATGGCCAACCATGCCGAGCCGCAAGGACCCAAGTCCGAGGGCCTGCTGACGCGCTTTACTTTCATCGAAGATCTGTCGACCGGCCGGTTTGCCGTCACCACGGCGGAATACCTGCCTCTATACCAGACCTACGAGCCGCCAGTCGAAGTGCTCGTCGTCCCGGCGGCGATCGTCAGTGGCCAGACCGGTACGACGACCGTCGCCCGGCTCGAGCAGGCGTTGACACGGACCACCGAGGTTGTGACCAGCCGAGGGGACACGACCGGCCTCGAGTTGCTGCGCCAGTAGCAGCGGGGAAACCCGCACGACCCCGCCCAGGGGGCGCCGATATTCTCGGCCGGTCAACTGGCCTGACTGCAGAGACGGAGATGCGCGTGATCCTGCGGATGTCGACGCTGTTCCTGCGAACCCTGCGCGAGGACCCCGTCGATGCGGAGGTGCCCAGTCACCGGCTGCTGGTACGGGCCGGCTATATCCGCCGAGTGGCGCCGGGCATCTTCTCCTGGTTACCCCTCGGCTATCGGGTCCTTCGCAACGTCGAGCGGGTGATCCGCGAGGAGATGGACCGGTCCGGTGGGCAGGAGGTGCACTTCCCTGCCCTCATCCCGCGCGAACCGTACGAGGCGACCGGCCGGTGGACCGAGTACGGCGATGGCATATTTCGACTGCGCGACCGCAAGGACGGCGACTACCTGCTCGGGCCGACCCACGAGGAGCTGTTCACGCTGCTCGTCAAGGACTTGTACTCGTCCTATAAGGACCTGCCGCTGTCGCTGTACCAGATTCAGACCAAGTACCGCGACGAGGCTCGTCCCCGCGCTGGCATCCTGCGCGGGCGCGAGTTCGTGATGAAGGACTCCTACTCCTTCGACCTCGACGACGCCGGCCAACAGCGGTCCTACGAGAAGCATCGCCAGGCCTACATCCGCATCTTCGACCGTCTCGGGCTCGACTACGTCATCGTGGCAGCGACGTCGGGTGCCATGGGTGGCAGCGCCAGCGAGGAGTTCCTCGCGCCGGCCGAGACCGGTGAGGACACGTTTGTGCGCTCACCGGGCGGCTATGCAGCGAACGTCGAGGCGGTCGTCACTCCCGCGCCGGGCCCGGTCGCATCGGTGGACGTGCCGGCAGCCCACGTCGAGGACACCCCGGACACACCGACGATCGAGACTCTTGTCGCGCTCGCGAACGACCGATTCCCCAGGCCGGATCGGCGCTGGAATGCCGGCGACACGTTGAAGAACGTCGTGGTGACCCTGCGGCAGCCGGACGGGACAAGGACGCCGCTGGTCGTCGGCATACCCGGCGACCGCGAAGTCGACCTCAGGCGGCTCGAGGCGGCGGTGCAACCCGCCGAGGTCGAGCCGTTCACTGACGCCGACTTCGCCAGTAACCCGACGCTCGTTCGCGGCTACATCGGGCCGGCCTCGTTCGAGACCGGCGAGGCGAGCCAATACCTGGGTGCCGAGGCCACGGCGAAGATCCGATATCTGCTCGACCCCAGGGTGGTCGAGGGGACGCGGTGGATCACCGGAGCGAACGCACCGGGTCGGCATGTCTTCGACCTGGTGGCGGGTCGAGACTTCACCGCCGACGGCACCGTGGAGGCCGCCGAGGTCCGAGCCGGAGATCCTGCCCCGGACGGTTCAGGGCCACTCGAGCTTGCGCGTGGCATCGAGATCGGGCACATCTTCCAGCTTGGCCGAAAGTACGCCGAGGCGCTGGACCTCAAGGTGCTCGACGAGACCGGCACGCTCGTCACCGTCACCATGGGGTCCTACGGGATCGGGGTGTCCCGCGCGGTCGCGGCCATCGCCGAACAGACCCATGACGACGCCGGCTTGGTCTGGCCTCGTGAGGTGGCTCCCGCCGACGTGCAGATCGTCGCGGCGGGACGCGACGACGCTGTGTTCCAGGCCGCCGATCGGCTCGCCAGCGACTTGGACGAGGCCGGGATCCGCGTGCTGTACGACGACCGCAGAAACGTCTCGACCGGGGTGAAGTTCGCCGACTCTGAGCTGATCGGGGTCCCGACGATCGTGATTGTCGGGCGTGGGCTGGGCGAGGGCACAATCGAGGTCAAGGACCGCCGCAGCGGAGAACGCGTCCACGTTCCGGTGACAGACGCGGTCGTGCACCTCGTCGAGCTCTGCCGACGCTGACGGCTCGGACATTGTCAGGTGGCGCCGAGCCGTCCAGTACCGGGCTCGCCAGCTGCGGGGATGGCCGCCGTCCGCTTGCCGGTTCGGGATGCCACCGGCACCCTTGATGGTGTCGCGGCATCCAAGGGAGGCGACCATGGCCGAGCCTGAGTACGACTACGACTTGCTGGTCCTCGGCTCCGGTCCGGGTGGTCAAAAGGCGGCGATCGGCGCGGCCAAGCTGGGGCAGCGCGTGTGCGTCGTCGAGCGCCGGCACATGGTGGGCGGAGTTTGCGTCAACACCGGCACCATCCCGTCGAAGACGTTGCGTGAGGCGGTCCTCTATCTGACCGGGCTGTCGATGCGCGAGCTCTACGGGCAGTCGTACCGGGTGAAGCAGGAGATCACCGTTCAGGACCTGTTGGCCCGCACGCAGCACGTGATCGGCCGGGAGATCGAGGTCGTTCGGTCGCAGTTGTTCCGCAACCACATCGACCTGCTCATCGGCTCCGGACGCTTCCTCGATCCCCATACGGTGGAGGTCCACGGCGGCGAGCATCGCGTGGTCACCGCGGAGCAGATCGTGATCGCCACGGGCTCCCAGCCGGCTCGACCCGCCCACGTAGAGTTCGACGAGGCGCGCGTCGTCGACTCCGACGGCATCCTGGCGCTGGAGCGGGTCCCCGACACCATGGTCGTCGTCGGTGCCGGGGTGATCGGCATCGAGTACGCGTCGATGTTCGCCGCGCTCGGGACAAGGGTCACCGTCGTCGAGAAGCGGAACGTGATGCTCGAGTTCTGCGACCCCGAGGTGGTCGAGTCGCTGAAGTTCCACCTGCGCGACCTGTCCGTGACTTTCCGTTTCGGCGAGGAGGTGGAGAAGGTCGAGGTCGGCCGACAAGGGACCGTCACGACCCTGGCCAGTGGCAAGCGCATCGCGGCCGAAACCGTCATGTACTCCGCTGGGCGGCAAGGGGTGACCGACGAGCTGGCACTTGACGCCGCTGGTTTGACAGCGGACCCGCGAGGGCGGATCACGGTTGACGAGGAGTACCGCACGAGCGTGCCCCACATCTTCGCCGTCGGCGACGTCATCGGCTTCCCGGCGCTCGCCGCGACCAGCATGGACCAGGGGCGTCTCGCCGCCCTGTACGCGTTCGGCGAGCCGGCCACGAAGCTGCAGGACATCCAGCCAATTGGCATCTACACGATCCCAGAGATCTCCTACTGCGGGCGTACGGAGGTCGAGTTGACGGCAAATTCCGTTCCGTACGAGGTCGGTATCTCGCGGTACCGCGAACTTGCCCGTGGGCAGATCGTCGGCGACTCATACGGCATGCTCAAACTGCTTGTCTCCACGGCGACGCGGCATGTCCTCGGGGTACACGTCTTCGGAACTGGCGCGACGGACTTGGTGCACATCGGGCAGGCGGTGATGGGCTGCGGCGGAACCGTCGACTACCTCGTCGACACCGTCTTCAACTACCCGACGCTGTCGGAGGCCTACAAGGTCGCGGCACTGGACGCTACCAACAAGCTTCGGGCGGTCGACCGATTCGGTCTGTGACGACGTCAGCCCGCAGGCGGGTCGAGACCTGGTAACGGAGATGTCCGACCGGTCCAGCGAGCGGCGAGCACGGCTGTCTCCATCAATGCCCGCGCCGACGCTTCCCGCAGATCCGAATGTGCACTCTCGGCGACCAGGTCGGCGTACAACACGGTGAGGCGTTCCTCCAATAGACCGGCGAGCCGCCTGGCAGAGCCGGCGTCGTCGACTGGAAAAGGCACGGCATAAGCCGGCAGCGAGGCGACCGGCTCGGCGCTGCGAGCCCGAACCAGTTCGGTGATCATGTCACGCCGGAACCGGTGTGCGTCGTAGGCAGAACTGACTGTCGGCTGATCGTGTTCGGCGGCATAAGGACCGAGCACGCCATAGCCGTACACGCAGGCGTGCTCCCCGGCGAGAACGGCCTGCAGCGCGTCGAGCGTGCTCACGGCGCTGTCGGGAGCAGCACGCTGTTTGCAGCCTCCCCGGCCGCGATGGCGGCCACCAGCTCAGCGAGTGCCGGATCCTCGCAACGCAGGCAGGCCCGCAGCCGCGCCTCCGCTGCGGTCTGTTCGGCGGCGCGCAGAGCACGCAGCGCTGCCTCCGGATCAGCAGCCACTGGCGGGTCGGTGGCGGTTGGGACGGGAGTCGGCGTCGCACTCTCGGTGGCGGACGCGTCATCAGGTGTCGCCGATGTCGGGCGAACCGCGGGAGCCACCCGCCCGGACGACCCGACCGCCGCACTGTGGCGCCGATGGTGATCCTCGACCAGAGCGAGGACTTCGGCGAGCTGGGGGTGTACCACCCGGGTGGCGGCGTAGAGGGCCACCAGTTCGGCTTCGGCCGCGGCGATCACGCGGCGCAGTCGCTCGTCCGGCGTGGGTGGCGTCGCACTGGGCCGTAGCGCACCCGCGGGCTCTCTTGTGCAGGCCGCGGCCACGAGCGCCGTGCCGCCGAGCATTATCGACCGCCGGGACACACTCGTTTCGGGCGTGACGTCCGAACCTGGCACCCGCCCACGGTAGGACACCCGGTCGCCAGAGTGCCGCGACGGTACCGACGGTAACGGCCGCCGTGGCTGATCGTTGGGAACCGATGCCGGGAGTACGCTGACCAGCACGGACGGCCGGGACGGGCGACATCTCCGGCCGACAACTCGACAGCGAGGAGGTCTTCGGGATGAGCAACCCGAGCCGCAACCTCGCTGCCGAGCATCTTCGTGATGTCATCGAGCCGCTCTGCGCGGCGCGAGGCTTCGACATCGAGGCTCTCGACGTCGTGCCGGCCGGCCGCCGTCGCCGCGTCAGCGTGGTGATCGACGCCGACGGCGGGGTCGACCTCGACCAGTGTGCTGAGGTTTCGCACGCCTTGTCTTCCGCACTGGATGCGGAAGATCTGCTCGGCGACGCTCCGTACACGCTCGAAGTCAGCTCGCCCGGTGTTGCGCGCCCGCTTCGGCTGCCCCGGCATTGGCGGCGGAACATCGGTCGGCTGGTTCGGGTGACGCTCCAGGACGGCGGTGACGTGCTGGGCCGGATCCAGGACACCGACGAGACCGGCGCCGAGCTGGAGGTTGGCGGTTCGTCCCGACGGCTGCCGTACGACGCAATCGCCACCGCGCGCGTACAAGTCGAGTTCCGCCGCCTCGACGGGGAAGAGGAGTGACGCCATGGACGTCGACCTGTCGGTCCTGCGCGCTCTGGAACGGGAGAAGGAGATCTCCTTCGACCTCCTCGTCGAGGCCCTCGAACAGGCGCTGCTCGTCGCCTATGAGCGGACTGAAGGCGCCCAACCCCATGCCAGGGTCGAGCTGAACCGCAAGACCGGTCACGTCACCGTGTTCGCCCAGGAGGTCGACGACGCCGGAACGGTGCTGCGGGAGTGGGACGACACCCCCGAGGGATTCGGCCGCATCGCGGCGACCACCGCGAAGCAGGTGATCCTGCAGCGGCTGCGCGATGCAGAGGACGAGATCACGTTCGGCGAGTTCCTCGGCAAGGAGGGCGATGTCATCTCTGGAACCATCCAACAAGGTCGCGACCCCCGTGCCGTGCTGGTCGACCTCGGCAAGGTCGAGGCGGTGCTCCCCGTCCAGGAGCAGGTTCCAGGCGAGCGCTACGAGCACGGCAGCCGGATCAAGTGTTATGTGCTACAGGTTCGCAAAGGGTTGCGGGGTCCCGTTGTGACGTTGTCGCGAACCCATCCCAACCTGGTCAAGAAGCTGTTCGCGCTCGAGGTGCCGGAAATCGCCGACGGCACGGTGGAGATCGCGGGGATTGCCCGGGAGGCTGGTCACCGCAGCAAGATCGCCGTGCGGTCGACGGCACCAGGCGTCAACGCCAAAGGCGCGTGCATCGGGCCGATGGGCGCACGAGTTCGCGCCGTGGTGGCGGAACTGCACGGAGAGAAGATCGACATCGTGGACTGGTCGGACGACCCGGCCGAATTGGTCGCGCATGCCCTCTCGCCCGCGCGGGTCAGCCAGGTCGAGGTCGTCGACGCCGAAGCCCGGGCGGCCCGGGTGACGGTTCCCGACTACCAGCTCTCGCTGGCGATCGGTCGGGAGGGTCAAAACGCGCGGCTTGCGGCCCGGCTGACCGGCTGGCGGATCGACATTCGCCCGGACAGCGGTGGCCCCGAGCCGCTCGGCACAGTTCCGACCGCGCCGCAGCAGGGCGACGTAGGTGCGGCGCCCGGCTCGGCGAGCGCGTGACCAGGCGCTAGACTGTTACTGGAACCGTGATGAACGATCGCGCGGCACCCCGTCCACCAATGCGTACCTGCGTCGGCTGCCGGGCCCGCGCGAGTAGGTACGACCTGCTGCGGGTCGTGGCGGTCGAGAACGGCACCGGGCCGGAAACGGCTGTGGTGTTGGCTCCCGACCGGCGCGGCCGGCTCCCAGGCCGGGGTGCTTACCTGCACCTCGACCTGCGGTGCCTCGACCTCGCCGAGCGCCGTCGGGTGTTCCGGCGGGCCTTGCGCCTGCCCGGGCCGTTCGACATGTCGGTGCTGCGACAATGGGTTGAGCAGCAGGTTGCCGTCGACCGGGGCACCGGGAGCGGCGACTAGCCGGAACAAGGAGACGTGACACTCGTGGGCATTCGATGAGCATGAACCGATGAGTACGCGCACAACCTAGCCGGCCCGAGCCCACCGCCCGGGCCGAGAAGGAGAGCAGTGGCTAAGGTCCGGGTATACGAGCTCGCCAAGGAGTTCGGAGTCGAGAGCAAGGTCGTCCTGGCGAAGCTGGGCGACCTCGGTGAGTTCGTCCGATCGGCGTCATCGACAGTCGAGGCGCCGGTCGTCCGAAAATTGAGGGAAGCATTCGCAGACGCACCGGCAGCCCCGCCGGCGAAAAAGGCTGCGCCGGCCAAGGCTGCAGCGAAGACCGCCGCCAAGAAGGTGCCTGCCGGCACAGCTTCGTCACCTGCTCCCACTCCGATACTGGAGCCGGAGCCGCAGCCGGTCGCGCCGGCGCCGGAAATGCCGCCAACGGCGCCGAGTCCTGCGCCGATTCCCGACCTACCGGCCGCTGCCGCGGCGTCCGCAGGCCCGAAGCCGGGACCGGCCGCCCCACGGCCAACTGTGCCCCGGCCCGGCGGCCCCCGCCCAGGCAACAACCCATACGGGACCGAAAGCACCGGTATGGGCCGGCGCCCGACCGGTCCCCGGCCGGGCAACAACCCGTTCTCCGCGGGTGGGACGACAGGTATGCAGCGGCCGCAAACGCGCCCCGACGCCCCGCCCGGCGCAGGAGGACCGCGCCCATCTCCCGGCGGTATCCCGCCCCGCCCTGCTGGCGGCGGTGGACCGGGCGGTCCGCGTCCGTCGCCAGGAATGATGCCGACCCGCCCAGGCTCCCCCCGCGCGGGTGCTCCTGGCGAGCGGAGCCGGCCCGGCCGGCCCGGCGGTACCGGAACCGGTGAGCGCGGTGGCCGTTCCGGTGGTGCCGGTCGCACCGGCGCCGGCGGCGGGTTCGCCGGCCGGCCAGGTGCTGGCGGTGGGTTCGGAGGACGTCCGGGCGCCGGCGGCCGGGGCCGCGGCGGCACGGCTGGCGCCTTCGGCCGGCCAGGCGGAAAGCCGGCTCGGGGCCGCAAGAGCAAGCGGCAGAAGCGCCAGGAATACGACAACATGCAGGCACCCTCGATCGGCGGAGTGCGGGTCCCACGCGGAAATGGACAGACCATCCGGTTGCCGCGCGGAGCGTCGCTCACCGATTTCGCCGAGCGGATCGACACCGAGGCCGGTGCGCTGGTCCAGGTGCTGTTCCACCTCGGCGAGATGGTCACGGCCACCCAGTCCGTCGACGAGGACACCTTCAAGCTGCTCGGTGAGGAACTGGGCTACGACCTCCAGGTGGTCTCGCCCGAGGACGAGGACCGCGAACTGCTCGAGTCCTTCTCCATCGACTTCGAGGCCGAGGAAGACGAGGAAGGCCTGGTCGCTCGCCCACCGGTCGTGACCGTTATGGGCCACGTCGACCACGGCAAGACCAAGCTGCTCGACGCTGTCCGCAACGCCAACGTCGTCGAAGCCGAGGCCGGTGGCATCACCCAGCACATCGGGGCCTACCAGGTGCATGTCGACCACGAAGGGGAAGACCGGGCAATCACCTTCATCGACACCCCGGGGCACGAGGCGTTCACCGCCATGCGGGCTCGCGGTGCGCAGGTGACCGACATCGCGATCCTGGTCGTCGCCGCCGACGACGGCGTGATGCCCCAAACGGTCGAGGCGCTCAACCACGCGAAGGCCGCCGATGTCCCCATCGTCGTCGCGGTGAACAAGGTCGACCTCGACGGCGCCAACCCGGCCAAGATCCGCCAGCAGCTCACCGAGTACGGCCTGGTCGCGGAGGAGTACGGCGGCGACACGATGTTCATCGACGTCTCGGCCAAACAGCGAATGAACATCGACAAGCTGCTCGAGGCGGTCATCCTGACCGCCGACGCCGCACTGGACCTGCGAGCCAACCCCGACATGGCGGCTCGTGGCGTGGCCATCGAGGGTCACCTGGACAAGGGCCGGGGCCCGGTAGCGACCGTGCTCGTCCAGCGCGGGACGTTGAAAGCCGGCGACGCGATCGTCACCGGGCAGGCATACGGCCGGGTACGGGCAATGCTCGACGAGTTCAGCCAGCCGCTGGAGACGGCGGGACCGTCCCGGCCGGTGCTGGTCCTCGGCCTGACCAGTGTTCCAGGCGCGGGCGACAAGTTCCTGGCCGCGGACGACGACCGTACTGCGCGCCAGATCGCGGAGAAGCGTGAAGCGATGGAGCGCAACGCGATGCTGGCCAGGGCGCGCAAGCGGGTCACCCTCGAGGACTGGCTGGTGGCGAGCAAGGTCGAGACGCTCAACCTGATCATCAAGGGCGACGTCTCCGGCTCCGTCGAGGCCCTCGAGGACGCTCTACTCAAGATCGACGTCGGCGAGGAGGTCAACTTGCGGATCATCCACCGCGGCGTCGGGGCCGTCACCGACAACGACGTCAATCTCGCCTCGATCGACCAGGGAATCATCATCGCGTTCAATGTCCGCGCGTCGAGGAGCACCGAGCAGCTCGCCGAGCGCGAAGGCGTCGACATCCGGTACTACTCGGTGATCTACCAGGTCATCGACGAGATCGAAGCCGCGCTCAAGGGCATGCTCAAGCCCGAGTTCGAGGAGATCGCGCTCGGCACCGCGGAGGTCCGCGAGGTGTTCCGGTCCTCCAAGTTCGGCAACATCGCCGGCTGCATGGTGACGAGCGGGATGATCCGCCGCAACTCGCGAGCCCGGCTGGTCCGCGACGGAGTCGTCGTCGCCGACAACCTGGCCATCGAGTCCCTGCGGCGGTTCAAGGACGACGCCACAGAGGTGCGGGAAGGCTTCGAGTGCGGCATCGGTCTGGGCTCGTTCAACGACATCAAGGTCGACGACTTGATCGAGACGTTCGAGATGCGCGAGAAGCCCCGCAGCTGAGGAGATCAGCCCTCCGAAATGACCACGTTCACCACCCCTGCCTATACATCACCAGGCATACAGGCCTCGTGATGTACCCATACGGGTGGTGAACGTGGTCATTTCGAGTGGCGCGGATTGAGGAGGTGTCGCGCTGTTCACCGGAACCTTGAGCCTGGACCTGTTGCTGGGCGACCTCCGCTCGCTGAAACAGAAGCGGGCGGTCGTTCGGCCGATCGTGGCCGAGCTCCAGCGCCGCCTCTCGGTAGCGGCCGCCGAGGTCGGCAGCCAGGATCTCTACCGCCGGACCGAGATAGGAGTTGCTGTGGTCGCCGCGGACATGCGGCATTGCGGGGAAGTCCTTGACACTGCCGAGCGGTTGGTGGCGGCACGGCCGGAGGTCGAGCTGCTTTCCGCACATCGGGTCATCTATTCGAACACCGACGAGCCGGAAGGAACTACGACGTGGCCGACCAAGCCCGCGCCCGCAAACTGGCCGACCGGATCCGGGTGATCGTCGCGGAAACCCTGGAACAGCGGGTGAAAGATCCTCGGCTCGGCTTCGTTACGGTCACTGATGCCCGAGTGACCGGGGACCTTCATGACGCCACCGTCTTCTACACCGTCTACGGCGACGAAACCGCACGCGCCGAGACCGCAGCGGCACTGGACAGCGTGAAGGGTTTGCTGCGGACCGAGGTAGGCAGGCAGACCGGCGTGCGGTTCACGCCGACTCTCACCTTCGTCGCGGACGCGGTCCCCGAGAATGCCGCGCGGATCGACGACCTGGTCCGAAAGGCCCGAGAGTCCGACGCAGCCCTCGCCCGCGATGCCGCCACCGCGTCGTTTGCGGGCGACGCCGACCCGTACCGGGTGCCGACCGGGCACCCCGGGACGGCAGATCTGGACGCCGCGGAGTGACGGCGGCTGCTCCAAACGGCCTGGTCGTCATCGACAAGCCGGCCGGTCTGACCTCGCACGACGTCGTGGCCCGTGTCCGCCGACTGGTTGCGACTCGAAAGGTCGGGCACGCGGGAACGCTCGACCCGATGGCAACCGGGGTTCTGGTCGTCGGCGTCGGCCGCGCCACCCGCCTGTTGGGTCATCTCGCTCTCGCCGAGAAGAGCTACGCGGCCACGATCCGGCTGGGTGTGAGCACCGTAACCGACGACGCCGACGGAGACGTCGTGGACGTCGTGGATGCATCGGGCGTGACACCAGCTGCCCTGGCTGCGGAGGTCGCCGGGCTGACCGGCACGCTCCGCCAGGTACCGAGCGCCGTCTCCGCCGTGAAGGTCGACGGCGTCCGGTCCTACGCCCGGGTCCGCTCCGGCGAGCAGGTCGAGCTCAAGGCCAGGGTGGTGACCGTTGGGCGGCTGGAGATCATGCGGACGCGGCGGGACGGTCGCTGCCTCGACGTCGATGTCGAGGTCGACTGCTCCTCGGGCACGTACATCCGCGCTCTCGGTCGCGACCTCGGCGCCGCGCTGAGTGTGGGCGGCCATCTCTCGGAACTGCGGCGTACCAGGGTCGGACCGTTCGGTCTGGATTCCGCCCGGACGCTCGACCAGCTCGCCCAGGCGCCGGCACTCATGCCGATCGCCGACGCCGCGGCGGCAGTGTTCCCCCGTTTGGACGTCGATGCGGAGACCGCCGCTCGCGTGGCACATGGCGCGCCGCTGCCCAGAACTGGCATCGATCCCGGCCCTGTTGCCGTGTTCGGCCCGGATGGAACGCTGCTGTCGCTGGTCCAGGACCGTGGCCCGCGAGCCAAGCATCTGGTGGTCTTCGTCGACCCGGCGGAGCTTGCGACGGCCGGGCCGGGCGAGCAATGACGGTCTGGCATTCGCCCGCAGAGGTGCCAGCCGATCTCGGGCCGACGGTCGTCACGATCGGCGTGTTCGACGGTGTACACCGCGGGCACCAGGCAGTCGTCGGGCGCGCCGCCAGCCAGGCACATCGGCACGGCGTTCCCGCGGTCGCGGTGACGTTCGACCCGAACCCAATTGTGGTCATCCGACCGGAAGCGGCGCCGCCCACGCTGCTTCCGATCACGACCCGGGCTGAGCTGCTCCGAGCCGCCGGCGCGGACCACGTGCTGGTGCTGCCATTCGGCCGGGAGCGTTCGGAGCAGAGCGCCGAGGACTTCGTCGCGGACGTGATCGTCGGCCTCCTGCACGCCAGGGCCGTGGTCGTGGGTGTTGACTTCCGGTTCGGGCACCGCGCGGCCGGTGACGTCGAGCTGTTGGAGCAGCTGGGCAAGGAGCACGACTTCGTCGTGGAACGGGTCGAGCCCGAGGGTGACGCGCGGGTGGAGCGCTGGTCGTCGACGTACGTCCGTGAACGCGTCGCCCACGGCGACATGACCGCGGCTGCAGAAGCGCTGGGCCGTCCCTTCCGGGTCGTGGGTGTGGTCGTCCGAGGCCACGAGCGCGGCCGGCCGCTCGGTTTCCCGACCGCTAACGTCCCAGCCCCGCCGGGCGAGGTTGTGCCGGCAGACGGCGTCTACGCCGGTTGGCTCGCCCGTCTCGACGAGCCGCACGCGACCCGCTGGCCCGCAGCGATCTCCGTCGGCACCAATCCGACTTTCGACGGGGTCGAGCGCACCGTCGAGGCGTACGTGCTCGACCGCGACGACCTTGAGTTGTACGGCGTCCCTGTCGCCATCGACTTCGTGGACCGGATCCGCGGCCAGGAGCGTTTCGAGACGGTCGCGGCGCTCGTCAAGCGGATGCACGACGACGTCGCCACGGCCCGGCAACTGCTCACCGGCTGAGGGCAGGACCGTCGATTACGCCTGGTGAACCGCCCGCTGATATGCTGATTAGGCCGTCAGAACGGCCGCGGATCGAGAGTGCCCCGGAGGACTTGCCCGGGAGCGCCGCGCAATGACCTCGACAAGGAGACCCGTGTCGATCGACACCGCCACGAAGAAGACGATCATGACCGAGCACGCGCGCAGCGAACGCGACACGGGCTCGCCGGAGGTCCAGGTGGCGATGCTGACCCATCGCATCAACCACCTCACCGAGCACCTCAAGGAGCACAAGCATGACCACCACAGCCGTCGTGGCCTGCTGCTGCTCGTCGGCCAGCGCCGCCGGTTGCTCAACTACCTGGCGCGGACGGACATCACCCGCTATCGCGAGCTGATCGAGAAGCTCGGCCTGCGGAGATGATCCCCCGGGCGCCAGGAGCGGTCTCCTAGCTGGGAGGCCGCTCGTTTGATATCCGGCGTCCCACCCACAACTGAACACAAACCAGACAGCCATCCCACCCACAGGTGGCCCGCGGTTCGGTCGGAGTTCGGGATCGGTCCTCGGTAGTGGCTCCCGGGATCCGTGCGCTGCACGGCCGTCCCGGGCGCTTCCATCGAAGACCGACACCCACGGCATGACCTACTCCGACGTCGCTGCGGCCCCACCGACGAAACCGCAAGGAGGGTGACCCGTGACGGGTCCGCAGATCCACACCGCCGAGGCCGTACTCGACAACGGCCGCTTCGGCACCAGAACTATCCGCTTCGAGACCGGGCAGCTGGCCCGACAGGCCGCCGGCTCCGCCGTCGTCTACCTCGACGAGGAGACCATGGTCCTGTCGGCGACCACCGCGTCCAAACAGCCCAAGGAGCACCTTGACTTCTTCCCGCTGACCATCGACGTCGAGGAGCGGATGTACGCCGCCGGGCGAATCCCCGGCTCGTTCTTCCGGCGCGAGGGCCGGCCCAGCGAGGAGGCCATCCTTACCTGCCGCCTCACCGACCGGCCGCTGCGCCCGTCGTTCGCGAAGGGCCTGCGCAACGAGATCCAGGTCGTCATCACGGTGATGTCGCTGCATCCGGATCATCTGTACGACGTGGTCGCCATCAACGCCGCGTCGGCGTCCACCCAGATCGCGGGCCTGCCGTTCAGCGGGCCCATCGGCGCCGCGCGGCTCGCGCTGATCGAGGACCAATGGGTGGCGTTCCCCCTGCACTCGCAGCTCCAGGACGCCGTGTTCGACATGGTCGTGGCCGGTCGGGTCCTGCCCGACGGCGACGTTGCGATCATGATGGTCGAGGCTGAGTCCACCGCGAGCACCTGGAACCTGGTCCGCGGCGGCCGAACCGCCCCCACCGAGCAGGTTGTCGCCCAAGGTCTCGAAGCGGCAAAGCCGTTCATCACCAGCCTGTGCCAGGCGCAGGAGCGTCTCGCAGCCGACGCGGCCAAGCCTGTTGGCGAGTTCCCGCTGTTCCTCGACCACACCGACGACGTCTACACCGCAGTAGAAGACGAGATCCGATCCGATCTCGCGCAGGCACTGACCATCCCGGGCAAGGCCGAGCGAGAGCTGCGCATCGACGAGCTCCGCGACCAGGTTCGTGAGGCCCTCGCCCAGAAACTCGAGGGGCGCGAGAAGGAGGTCAGCGCCGCGTACCGCTCCCTTACCAAAGCCGTGGTGCGCGAGCGTGTCCTGCGGGAAAAGGTGCGCATCGACGGGCGCGGGCTGGCCGAGATCCGCACGTTGTCCGCGGAGGTCGGCCCGATTCCCCGGGCCCACGGCTCTGCGCTGTTCGAGCGCGGTGAGACCCAGATCGTCGGCGTGAGCACCCTGAACATGCTCAGCATGGAGCAGAAGCTCGACACCCTGGCGCCGGAAAAGTCCAAGCGCTATATGCACAACTACAACTTTCCGCCGTATTCCACGGGTGAGACCGGCCGGGTCGGCTCCCCGAAGCGACGTGAGATCGGCCACGGCGCTCTCGCCGAGCGGGCGCTCGTGCCGGTGCTGCCGACCCGCGAGGAGTTCCCGTACGCGATCCGGCAGGTGTCCGAGGCGCTGGGTTCGAACGGTTCCACGTCGATGGGCTCGGTATGTGCCTCGACAATGTCGCTGCTCAACGCGGGCGTGCCGCTGCGAGCTCCGGTGGCCGGCATCGCGATGGGTCTGATCTCCGGCCAGATCGACGGCGAAACCCGATACGTCACGCTCACCGACATCCTGGGCGCCGAGGACGCATTCGGCGACATGGACTTCAAGGTCGCCGGCACCAGTGAGTTCGTCACTGCCCTGCAGCTGGACACCAAGCTCGACGGGATCCCGGCGGCTGTTCTGGCCGAGGCCCTGCAGCAGGCGCGGCAGGCGCGGCTGACCATCCTGGACGTGATGGCGGAGGCTATCTCCGAGCCGGACGAGATGAGCCCGTACGCCCCACGGATCATCACGATCAAGATCCCGGTGGATCAGATCGGCGCCGTGATCGGCCCCAAGGGGAAGATCATCAACCAGATCCAGGACGAGACCGGCGCGCAGATCGCAATCGAGGACGACGGCACGATCTTCATCGGCGCCGAGGAGGGTGCTGCTGCGGAGGCGGCGAGGGCACAGATCAACGCGATCGCCAACCCGACGACGCCCGAGGTCGGCGAGCGGTACCTGGGCACCGTGGTCAAGACGACGAGTTTCGGCGCGTTCGTCTCGTTGCTTCCCGGCAAGGACGGGCTCCTGCACATCTCCAAGCTCCGGACGCTGGCCGGCGGTAAGCGAGTCGAGAACGTCGACGACGTCGTCTCTATCGGCCAGAAGATTCAGGTGGAGGTCACCGAGATCGATGGCCGCGGCAAGCTGTCGCTGTCGCCGGTGGTCGAGCAGGCCGCCACGACGCCGGCCGACCAGGTCGACGCGGCTTCGTGAGAGCCAGCACCCGGACACTGCTGCAGGAGGACGGCGGCGGGCTGATCCGCCGGACCGTCCTCCCGTCCGGTCTGCGCATCATCACCGAGGCCGTTCCGACCGTCCGGTCGGTGGCCTTCGGAATATGGGTCGGCGTCGGGTCCCGCGACGAGACCGCAGGACAGGCAGGCGCGACCCACTATCTCGAGCACCTGTTGTTCAAAGGCACCCACCGGCGCAGCGCGCTGGAGATTTCTTCGGCGATCGAATCCGTCGGCGGTGAGGTGAACGCGTTCACCACCAAGGAGTTCACCTGCTACTACGCGCGCGTGTTGGACCGCGATCTCCCGGTGGCGATCGATGTCGCGTCCGACCTGGTGACCTCGTCGCTCGTCACTCCCGCGGACGTCGAGTCCGAGCGCAACGTGGTGCTCGAGGAGATCGCGATGCGTGACGACGACCCCTCCGACGCCGTGCACGACCTGCTGGCAGAGCGAATGTGGGGATCGGCACCGCTCGGCCGGCCCATCCTCGGCACAGTCAAGAGCATCGCGACCCTGTCCCGCAGCGTGATCAACCGGTACTACAAGCGGCAGTACCGGCCCTCGCGGGTGGTGGTGGCGGCAGCCGGCAACCTCGACCACGCGACTGTCGTCCGGCTGGTTCGCGGGGCATTCGAGCGGGCCGGGTTCCTCGCCGACGAGATGGAACCCGACCCCGCGCGAATGGGCGGCCGTCCCCCGCGAGCCACCTCTGGAGTCGCGCTGCTGGAGCGACCGACCGAACAAGCCAACCTGGTTCTGGCCGTGCCCGGGCTGGCCCGCACCGACGATCGTCGGTTTGCCCTGGGTGTCCTCAACGTCGCGTTCGGTGGCGGGATGTCCTCGCGACTGTTCCAGGAGATTCGTGAGAAGCGCGGCCTTGCGTACTCCGTCTACTCCTTCGCCTCGCACTACGCCGACACCGGAATGTTCGGGGTGTATGTGGGATGCCACCCTGCCAAGGTGGACATCGTGCTCGGGCTGTGCCGCGACGGGCTGGCTGACGTCGCCGACCGGGGCATCACCGGTGAGGAGCTGACCAGGGGGAAAGGGCAGCTCCGGGGCGGGCTGGTCCTGGGCTTGGAGGACAACGGTTCCCGGATGAGCCGGCTGGCCAAGGCCGAACTCGTCTACGGTGAGCTGCCGAGTATCGGGGAGCTGCTCGAGCGCATCGATGCCGTCACCCTCGACGACGTCCGGGAAGTCGCCGGCGATCTGCTCGCAGCCACTCCCGCTGTCGGTGTCGTGGGGCCCTTCGCTGACCCGTCCCAGTTCGAACCCGCCGTCGCCTGACCGCTCTTCCGCCGCCACCGGAATGACCACGTTCACCACCCCTGCCTATACCTCACCAGGCCTGCAGGCCTGGTGAGGTACGTACTCGCCTGGTGATGGCCCGGGTCGGGCGCCACACTGAGCGGCATGAGCATCACCGTCGCCGTGATCGGGGCAGCCGGCCGGATGGGCAGCACGGTCTGCCAAGCGGTCGAGGCCGTCGACGACCTGGAGCTGGTAGGCCGGTTCGACCTCGGTGACGAGCTCGGCGAGCTGGCCGGTGCCGAGGTCGCCGTCGAGTTCTCGACTCCCGCCGCGACGCTGGCCAATGTGCTGCACTGCATCCGGCGCGGCGTGCACGCCGTCGTCGGGACGACTGGCTGGAGCGAGGACAAGCTCGACCGGGTCCGCTGGGCCTTGGACACCAGCCCCGGTACCGGGGTGCTGATCGTGCCCAACTTCTCCCTCGGCGCGGTGCTGATGATGCGATTCGCTGCCCAGGCGGCCCGTTTCTACGAGTCGGCGGAGGTCGTCGAGCTGCATCACCCCGACAAGGCCGACGCGCCGAGCGGCACTGCCATGCGAACGGCGAGGCTGATCGCCGAGCACCGCAAGGACGGCGGGCTGCCTCCCATCCCCGACGCCACGACGACGGCCCTCGAGGGTGCTCGCGGAGCCGAGGTCGACGGCATCCGGGTGCATGCAGTGCGCTTACGTGGGTTGGTCGCTCACCAGGAGGTGCTCCTCGGTGGCCCAGGGGAACAGCTCACCATCCGGCACGACTCGTTCGACCGGATCTCGTTCATGCCCGGGGTGTTGCTGGGCGTCCGCCGAGTCGCAGGGCTGCCTGGTCTGACGCTCGGGCTCGAGCAGCTGCTGGAGCTGTGACCGCTCGCCGGGCCGCACTGGCGCTGGGCGCCCTTGCCGCGGTCTATCTGGTGCTGGTCGGTTGGCGTGGTGTGCTGCTCCTCGCCGAGGGAACGCCGACGACGGTGCTCCTCGGACTTGCGGTCATTGCGCTGCCGTTCGTCGGCGCCTGGGTGATCTGGCGGGAGATCCGGTTCGGCCTGGAGTCGCAGCAGATGGCCCGGCAGCTCGAGCGCGAGGGCGGCCTGCCGGTAGACGACCTGCCGCGCCGGCCAAGCGGGCGACCTGACCGTGCGGCCGCTGATGCCGCATTCGAAGGGCGGCGAGCCGCGGTCGAGGCGGCACCGACCGACTGGCGATCATGGTTCCGGTTGGGGATCGCATACGACGATGCAGGCGACCGCCGCCGGGCCCGGCAGGCTATGCGCCAGGCTCGCCGCCTCTACCGCGGCACTTCTTCTCGCGGCTAGGTCACCGCCCGCAGGATTGCCGTGGTGGCGGCGGCGACGACGATCACAACGAGGAACGGCGCCCGGAGAAGTAGTGCGACGACGGCGGCGGCGACTCCGGCGACGCGCGCATCGATGGTGAGCCGGCCGTCGTCGGCAAAGGTTCCGACGGCGACCAGGGCTGCGAGCAGCGCGACCGGTAGCAACGCGGCGACTCGCTGGACGTCGGGCCGATCGAGCAGTGACTGCGGTAGCGACAGCCCGGCCAGCTTGAGCAGATAGCAGCCGACGGAGGCGGTGATGATGGCAACCCAGATCATGTGGTGCTCCGGGGTTCGCGCCGCCACAGGCCGGCGACGACGGCAACCGGAGCGGCGGCGAGCACCGGGATCCCGGGTGGCAGCAGCGGCACCAGGGTGATCGCAACCAATGCACCGCCGATCGCGACCAGCCGACTCGTGGCATCGTCGAGGCGCGGCCAGATCAGCGCCAGGAATGCCGCCGGAACGACCGCGTCGAGGCCGAACGCCGCCGTGTCACCGATCGCGGAACCGCCGAGGGCACCGGCCATCGTGCCGACGTTCCACACGATGAACAGCAGGACACCGGTGAACCAGAACGCGTAGCGCTGCTCCCGCTCGTCATCGCGGGCTATCACCATGGCCGCGGTTTCGTCGAGCACGAACTGGGCGGCGACAGCCACCCGCCGACCACGGACTCCCAGTACTTGAACGAGGCGAATCCCGTAGAACGTGTTGCGAATGCCGAGTAGAAGGGTCGCCGGGATCGCTGCGAGCGCCGATCCACCCGCGCCGATCACGCCGACAAACGCCACCTGGGACGCTCCGGAGAACATCGCCAGGCTGAGCAGGCAGGTCTGCATCACCGTGAGGCCGGATGCCACCGCGATGGCCCCGAGCGAGACACCGAACGCGCCGGCGTATGCAGCAATGCCAAGTGCGTCGCGCCGGACCGAGGCGCGCTCCTCCGGCCAGCCCATCCGGTGACCGGTCAGCGTCGCGGCAGCGTGGAGGGCCCGACGTTGGCGTCGAGCCAGCCGGAAAGGGGCGCCATGTCCCGCCAGGCTTGCGCTACCCGGTCGGCTGCACCGGCGGTGTGCAGCCACGGTGGTGACCCGAATTCGATCCACGCGGCCAGCCCCTTGTGCCGAAGCAGCTCGATCCGCGGATGGTCCGCCGGGTAGCCGCGCGGCTGTGTCTTCAGCGCATCGCCGCCGACCGTGTACCCCTGCGAGCGGATCTTGCCGACCACGCGCTCGAGCTTCCCGCCCGTGCGCTTCTCGTCGACGGCCGTCCGATAACGATCGACCTGGTCAGACGCCATCTGGTGGTAGCCGCTGGCTGCGAATAGGCCCGCTGCCGACACGTGCAGGTAGTGGCCGCCGACCACCGCACCTTGTTGCTCCTTGTATGGGCTGCGGTCTTTGGCGAACCGGAGGTCGTTGTAGGGCCGGAACAGGTGGGACTCCCCGAACTCCGGCTCCAGTGCCTCACAGAGCGCGACCAGCGGCGCCCGCACGCACTCGTCGTAGATCTTCTTGTGCGCCGTCCAGTAGGTCTTGGTGTTGTCGGATTCGAGACCCTCGTAGAAGTCGAGCGCCTCGACTGGGAAGCCTTGGAAAGACATGCCTCTCCCGCGACACTACGTCGATGACCGGAACGGCGGCAGCCTAGCCGCCGATACCGACAGCGACCGCCTACGCTTGCGCCGGTGCTGTTCCCGAAACCGTTCTGGCAGGGGATTGCCGACGGCTCTGTCACACTCACCTATCGCCGGTGGCGGCGACAGCAGGTGCTGACTGGGCGCCGTTACCGCACGCCGGCGGGCATCGTGGAGGTCACATCGGTCACTACTGTCAGTCCCGACGAGATCCGCGACGACGAGGCGTGCAGGGCCGGGTACCGCGATGCCGGCACGCTCGTCGCGGACCTGGCCGACCGGCCCGGTATTGACCTGTACCGCATCGAGTTCCACGCTATTGCTGAACCGGATCCCCGAGCCGTACTCGCGGCGTCGGCCGACCTCGACGAAGGCGCGATTGCAGAGATCACCCGTCGCCTGGACCGGCTCGACCGGGCAAGCAGCCACGGACCGTGGACCCGTGAGACCCTTGCTCTGATCCGGGATCAGCCGGCGATCCGAGCTGCTGATCTCGCCGGCGAACTCGGTCGCGACCGGGCGAGTTTCAAGATCGATGTACGCAAACTCAAGAACCTTGGGCTCACCGAGAGCCTGGACGTCGGGTATCGGCTGTCTCTGCGAGGCCGGGCGTACCTCGCCTCGACATGATCATGGGGATTCAACGGCAGATGGGCGCAGGTCTGTCTGCAGCCGCACCTGGCGCAGCGTAGCGGTGCTGTCTCCGGTGAGGTCGAGCTGTCGGTGTGCCCCGTCGGCGGCCCATCCGGCCGGTTCGAGGAATCCGCGAACGGCGTCGTCGCCGGCGATCAGCCACATCCGGGCATGGCTGAACCCGTCCGCGCGCAGCGTGTCGGCGACGGCCGACACGAGCCGGGAGCCGTGCCCGGCGCCGGTGGCATCGGGGTCCACGTGGAAGGCGACGACCTCGCCGTCGCCTGGCTCCGCATCCGGGTCGTCAGATGGAGCGGTCGCCGCGAACCCGACGACGGTGTTGCGTTCCAACGCAACCAAGACCCGGTGTCGCGCGCTCGGCGGCGTTGCTATCGCCTCCCGCCAGGTGGCGGCGAACGCGTCGGCATCGATGCTTGCGACGACGGCGCTGGGCAAGAGTTCGGAGTACGACTGCCAAGCGCGGGCTTGGACCGCTGCGATCGCCGGTGCGTCGTCCGCCCAGGCGACCCTGACGCTGCGATCAGCCATGGGATTCGTCGTCGCGAGCCTCGTCGTCTCCCACCAGCCGTTGCTCGATCCTCTTCACCCGCCGGGCGATGTCCCGAAGCAGCCCGATGACCTCGTCGTACGTGCCGAACTCACGCTCGGCGGCGGTGGCCAGGATGTCGAACTCCTCGCTGCCTTGGTGTCTCGACAGCATCTCGATGACCTGCTGGCGGACCCGGTTGAGGTCGGCCCCGAGCTTGACCAGCACCTGCGCGCCCAGCCCCTCGCCCTCGCGGATGAGCCCGAGCAGGATGTGCTCGGTACCGATGTAGTTGTGCCCCAGCTGCATCGACTCGCGCAGACTCAACTCGAGCACCTTCTTCGCCCGAGGAGTGAATGGGATTTGCCCGCTCGGCGTAATCCTGCCCTCGCCGATGATCTCCTCGACCTGAGTGCGCACTACATCCAACGAGATCCCGATGCTCTCCAGCGACTTGGCCGCGACCCCCTCGTTCTCGTGGATCAGGCCTAGCAGGATGTGCTCGGTGCCGATGTAGTTGTGGCTGAGCGCCCTGGCCTCTTCCTGCGCCAGGACGACGACCCGCCGCGCCCGCTCGGTGAACCTTTCGAACATCGTGCCGTGAGCCTGCCTCGCGTGGGGCGGTCTGGCAAGACATCCGCGGGCACGTATGTGACACCTGACGACAGATCTGCTCGACAGGTGTCACATCTGCCCCGTAGCCTGGGGTGATGGACGCCACCAGGTCCGACGAGCACGAGGCCGAGTTCCAGGCCATGATCGACGCCGACGGCAGGATCGAGCCGCGCGACTGGATGCCGGAGGACTACCGGCGTTCGCTGGTGCGCCAGGTCGCCCAGCACGCGCATTCCGAGATCATCGGCATGCAGCCAGAGGGCAACTGGATCACCCGCGCGCCGAGCCTGCGCCGCAAGGCGATCCTGATGGCCAAGGTGCAGGACGAGGCGGGGCACGGGCTGTATTTGTACGCCGCCGCCGAGACGCTCGGCATCTCGCGCGCCGAGCTGCTCGACCTTCTTCATGCCGGCAAGCAGAAATACTCGTCGATCTTCAACTACCCGACGCTGACTTGGGCCGACATGGGCGCGATCGGCTGGCTGGTCGACGGTGCGGCCATCACCAACCAGGTGCCGCTGTGCCGGTGTTCGTACGGGCCGTATGCGCGGGCGATGGTGCGCATCTGCAAGGAGGAGTCGTTCCACCAGCGCCAGGGCTTCGAGTCGCTGCTCACACTCTCGCGCGGCACACCGGCACAGAAGGCAATGGCCCAGGACGCGGTCGACCGCTGGTGGTATCCCAGCCTGGCCATGTTCGGGCCGCCGGACTCGCAGTCGACCCACACCGGCAAGTCCATGGCCTGGGGAATCAAGCGATTCAGCAACGACGAGCTGCGGCAGAAGTTCGTCGACATGACGGTCCCGCAGTCTCATGTCCTCGGTCTGACGATTCCCGACCCGGAGCTGCGCTGGAACGAGCAGCGCGGCCATCACGATTTCACCCGCCCGGACTGGGACGAGCTGCGCCGGGTGATATCCGGCGACGGCCCGTGCAACCGGCAGCGGATGGAACACCGAGTCCGAGCCCACACCAATGGGTCCTGGGTCCGAGATGCCGCGGCGGCGTACGCCGCGAAGCACTCGACGAGGGCAGCCGCGTGAGCCGGGACTGGCCGCTGTGGGAGGTCTTCATCCGCAGCCGGCGCGGGCTGTCCCACATCCACGCCGGCAGCCTGCACGCGCCGGACGCCACCATGGCGCTGCGCAACGCCCGCGACGTGTACACCCGCCGGCAGGAGGGCGTGTCCATCTGGGTCGTCCCTGCGGCTTCCATCACGGCAAGCAGCCCGGAAGAGAAGGACTCCTTCTTCGATCCGGCCGGCGACAAGGTCTACCGGCACCCGACGTTCTACGACATCCCCGACGAGGTGCGCAACCTGTGAGCGGTGAACCTGGCACCTGGGACGGCAGGGCGGACAGTGCCACGCTGGAACCGCGGACCGAGTACGTCCTCGGGCTGGCCGACGACGCGCTGGTGCTCTCACACCGGCTGGGCGAGTGGATCGCCAGCGCCCCACAGCTCGAGGAAGATGTGGCGCTGGCCAACATCGGCCTCGACCTGCTCGGTCAGGCCCGGTCATTGCTGACGTACGCCGGCGAGCTGGAAGGCGTCGGGCGCGACGAAGACGACCTCGCCTACCTGCGCGACGAGCGCGACTTTCGCAACCTGCAGATCGTCGAGCGTCCGAACGGTGACTTCGGGTCGACGATTGCCCGGCAGCTCGCATTCTCCGCCTACCAGGTCGAGCTCTACGGTCGGCTGCGCGCGAGTGACGACCCCACCCTTGCCGCTGTGGCCGGGAAGGCGAACAAGGAGGTCGCCTATCACCGCGATCATGCGACGCAGTGGGTACTGCGGCTGGGCGACGGGACCGAGGAGAGTCACCGCCGGATGCAGGCCGGGTTGGACGAGATCTGGCCGTACGTTGCCGAGATCTTCGACCCGTGGCCCGTGGTGGACAAGCTGGTCGGCGTTGGCGTCGACCCGACCGCGCTGCGCGATTCGTGGTCGAAATACCTGTCGGCTGTCCTCACCGAGGCGACGTTGACGATGCCCGAGCCGACTTTTCACGGCCGTGGCGGGCGGCGCGGGCTGCACACCGAGGCGATGGGATACCTGTTGGCGGAGATGCAGCATCTGCATCGGGCCCATCCGGGTGCGACATGGTGAGCGCCCCTGCGGTCGTCGAGGTCCGGGCCGTGGTGGGCACCGTTCCCGACCCAGAGCTGCCCATGATCACGATTGAGGATCTCGGCGTGCTCCGCGACGTCCGGATCGGGTCGGACGACCGTGTCGTCGTCGAGATCACGCCGACGTATTCGGGTTGTCCGGCCATGGATGTCATCCGCGGCGACGTTCTCGCCCGGCTGGCCGAATGCGGCTACGAGGATGCCGAGGTCCGGCTGGTCCTGGCGCCGGCGTGGACCACGGACTGGATCAGTGACGCCGGCCGCGCCGCGCTGAGTGAGCACGGAATCGCACCGCCGCACCCAGCCGGACGGGTGTCACTCAAGCTGTCGGTGCGCTGTCCGCTCTGCGGTTCACCGGACACCCGTGAGGTCAGCAGGTTCGGGTCGACCGCGTGCAAGTCGCTGTGGACCTGCCGTTCCTGCCTGGAGCCCTTCGACCACGTAAAGGCGCTGTAACACCATGACCGTCACGGAGACCACCGCTGTGCGGCCCGGTTCCCGGCGGCACTCCGTCTTTCACCGGCTGCGGGTCGCCTCGGTCGAGCGCCTTACCGACGACGCCGTCGCGGTGACCTTCGACGTGCCGCAGCACCTGGGTGCTGACTATGCGTTCACGGCGGGCCAGCACGTCAACGTCTCGGTACCAGGCGGCGACGGCATCCGGCGCAGCTACTCGATCTGCGCGCCCCAGGGGTCAGGACTGCTGCGCATTGCGATCAAGCGAATTCCGGACGGCACCTTCTCCTCGTTCGCGCTGGGCGCGCTGTCACCGGGCGATGAGCTCGACGTCATGACACCGGCCGGTCGGTTCACCCCGGACCTCGACGTGGGCAACGCCAAGCACTATGTGGCTGTTGCTGCCGGCAGTGGTATCACTCCCGTCATCTCGATCATCGGCTCGATCCTGCAGGTCGAGCCGGCCAGCCGAGTGACGCTCGTGTACGGGAACCGGACCAGCCAGACGGTGATGTTCCTCGACGAGCTCTCCGACCTCAAGGACGTCTACCCGGATCGGCTACACCTCGTCCACGTGCTCTCGCGTGAGGCGCGGGAGACCGATCTGCTGTCTGGGCGGATCGACGAGGCGCGACTCGAGCGGTTCCTCGGCATCCTGATTCCGCCGGAGACCGTAGACGAGTGGTACCTGTGCGGTCCCCTCGAGCTGGTGACGACTGCGCGCCGGGTGCTCCTCGCCCATGGTGTCGACCGAGCTCACGTTCACTCTGAGCTTTTTCACGTGGGCGAGCCGCCGCCCCCGCCGCCGCTGGATCGGCCGGCAACCCTCAGTGTGGTCACTGCGGTCTTGGACGGCCGCCGAAGCACGGTGGAGCTGGCGGATCCGGACGAGACGGTGCTCGAGGCCGTCCTGCGGGTCCGCAACGACGCCCCGTACGCCTGCAAAGGCGGCGTCTGCGGCACCTGCCGGGCGAAGCTCCTTGACGGCAAGCTGGACATGGAGCGGAACTTCGCTCTCGAGGAGGACGAGGTGCAGGCCGGTTACGTGCTCACCTGCCAGTCACACCCGAGCACGCCAGCAGTGTCGCTGGACTACGACGCCTGACCGCGCGCGGGGGCATCGGTGGTCGCCGCCTCCACGGCCAAGGTCTCGTCCGGATAGAGCAGCCGTGGCGCGCTGCGGGCGGCGTCGATGGCGGGCACCGCCGTGATGAGGACCACAGCGAGGATTCCCGCCGCCGGACCCGACCGGCCCAGTTCCAGCATCGGCCACGCGATGCCCCCGACGATTCCGGCGACCACCGCGACAGCCACGTAATCCGGCGCGTCGAGAATCCACTTCGGTACCCGCTCGGCGCTCCAGCACGCGACGCCCGCAGCCAACCCGAGAACCGGCCCGGCAATGATCCCGCCGACCAGGCCGGCGAGCAGTAACCGCGGTTCGCTGACCGGCACGTCGCCGACGATCGCGAGCGGGAAACCGACGACGATGGCCGCGAGCACACCCCACGCCGGGCCATGGATCATCCCCCAGCGCACGAACCGGCCAATGGCCCCCTGCAAGACCATGAGTACAGAGTGCACCTGGCCGGTCCGGCAGCACGGGTAATTGGCTGTGTCGCCGCCAATTTGTGACCTCGTGTTCAGGGAGAAGTCACATCGCGTGCGGGCTACCGTCCCGATGTGGCCCCGCCGTCTCCGGCAGTGGAACCCGGGAGGGTTTACTCGACTCGATTCGGACTCAGCTCGCCGATCGTTAGTTGTCAGCGCCCGCAACTAAGCTTCGAGCGACCATGCGAGGGGAGGGCTACGGTGACGATGGCGCAGAGCAAAGCGGCGTCTGAAGGTGCGGAAGTACCACCGGTCGAGTTCCGCAGCAACGTGACGGTGGAGTTGGTGCGGGCGAGTGCACGCGATTCTGACGTGCTGTTCGCCGCTCGGGTGTCGACCAAGGGTGAGCAGTCACTCGAAGATGTCGAAGCCGATGCCGAGCGCTCCAAGGGCTTGATCAACTTCCTGATGCGCTCCCGGCACGGAACCCCATATGAACATAACTCTATGACTTTCTATGTGTATGCACCAATTTTTGTGTTCCGCGAACATATGCGCCATCGGATCGCGAGCTACAACGAGGAGAGCGGGCGGTACCGCGAGCTGCGGCCCGTGTTCTATGTGCCGGGGCCGGACCGCAAGCTGGTCCAAGAGGGCAAGCCCGGTCACTACACCTTCGTCGAGGGCAGTGCGGAGCAGCATGCCCTGGTCGACGCGGAAACCCGTCGGGTCTGTACAGCGGCATATGCGGCATATCGCCGGATGCTCGACGCCGGTGTCGCCAGGGAGGTCGCGCGCATCGTGCTGCCCCTGACCATCTATTCGTCGATGTACGTGACGTTCAACGCCCGCTCGCTCATGAACTTCCTGTCTCTGCGCACCCGGCGGGACGATGCGGCGTTCCCGTCCTTCCCGCAGCGTGAGATCGAGATGGTCGCGGAGCAGATGGAGGAGCACTGGGCGCGGCTGATGCCACTGACCCACGCCGCGTTCGAGGCAAACGGCCGAATCGCACCCTAGCGGCCGAAACAACCGACGGCGACTCACCGACCGGTAGCCTTCAGGACCATGCCAGACGATCCCATCACGCTCCGCCGCGCTCCCTTCGGTCGTGTCCTCACCGCGATGGTGACGCCGTTCCACGACGACGGCGGCCTAGATCTCGACGGGGCGGCACGCCTCGCAGAGCATCTGGTCACCGAGGGGTGCGACGGCCTGGTCATCAGCGGCACGACCGGCGAAAGCCCTACCACGACCGACACGGAGAAGGATCAGCTGCTGCGCGCGGTGCTCGACGCTGTGGGGGACCGGGCCACGGTAGTCGCCGGGGTCGGCACTTACGACACGCACCACACCGTCGACCTGGCCCGACACGCCGAGAAGGCCGGCGCACACGGTCTGTTGGTCGTGACGCCGTTCTACAGCAGGCCGCCACAGGAAGGGCTGCGCCGCCACTTCACTGCCGTGGCGGAGGCCACCGGGCTGCCCGTCATGCTCTACGACATCCCCGGTCGTTCCGGGGTGGCGATCGCGACCGAGACGTTGGTCCGGCTGGCCGACCACGACCGGATCGTCGCTGTCAAGGACGCAAAGGGCGACCTGTTCGCCTCCTCGGAGGTCATGGCCCGCACCGAACTGGCTTACTACTCCGGCGACGACGGGCTCAACCTCGCTCACCTGACTCAGGGCGCGATCGGTGTCGTCAGCGTGGTCGCCCACGTGGCCGCATCGCGCTACGCCGCGATGGTCACTGCGGTCGATGCCGGTGACCTGCCCGACGCCGTCCGCATCCATCGCGAGCTGATTCCCGCCGTCCGAGCGATCATGACCCGGACCCAGGGCGCGATCATGGCGAAGGCGGCCGGTCAGCTCACCGGTGTGCTGACCGGCCGGGCCATGCGCTCGCCGCTGATCGAGGCGACCGAGGAGCAGGTGGCCGAACTGCGGGCAGAGCTGGTGGCGGCGGGGCTGCTGTGAGCCATCCTCACCCCGAGCTGGCGATGCCTCCGCCGCTCTCCGACGGTGGCCTGCGGATCGTCCCGCTCGGCGGCCTAGGTGAGATCGGGCGGAACATGACCGTCTTCGAGTACGGCGGCCGCCTGTTGATCGTCGACTGCGGTGTTCTGTTCCCCGAGGACCACCAGCCCGGAGTCGATCTCATCCTGCCCGACTTCGAATACGTACGGGATCGCCTCGAGCAGGTCGAAGCCATCGTGCTCACCCATGGTCACGAAGACCACATCGGAGCGGTTCCGTTTCTCCTACGCGAGAAGCCCGACCTCCCACTCGTCGGGTCACGGCTCACCCTCGCGCTCGTGGAGGAGAAACTCGTCGAGCACAAGATCGAGACCTACCAGCTGGAAGTCGCTGCGGGACGCACCGAGCGGTTCGGGCAATTCGAGGTGGAGTTCCTCGCCGTCAACCACTCCATCCCCGATGCACTCGCACTCGCAATCAGGACACCGGCCGGGCTGGTTCTCCACACCGGCGACTTCAAGTTGGACCAGCTGCCGCTGGACGGACGACTGACCGATCTCAACGGCTTCGCGCGTCTGGGTGACGCCGGTGTCGACTTGTTCATGGTCGACTCGACGAACGCCGAGGTGCCCGGGTACACGCCGCATGAGCGAGAGATCGCGCCGGTGCTCGACCGGATCTTCGCCGAGGCACCGCGCCGGATCGTCGTTGCCTCCTTCGCCAGCCATGTGCATCGGGTGCAGCAGGTGCTCGACGTGTCCGCCGCACACCGGCGCAAGGTCGCATTCGTCGGCCGGTCGATGGTCCGCAACATGGGAATCGCTCGTGACCTGGGCTACCTACGGATCCCCGGCGGCACCCTGGTCGACCTGAAAAGCATCGACGACCTCGCACCGGGCGAGGTCGTGCTCATGTCGACCGGATCACAGGGCGAGCCGATGGCGGCGCTGTCCCGGATGGCGAACCGCGATCACCCAGCCATCAGCATCGAACCAGGTGATGTCGTCGTGCTCGCCTCGTCGCTCATCCCGGGCAACGAGAACGCGGTGGCCAGGGTCATCAACGGGCTCACCCGCTGGGGCGCCACCGTCGTTCACCGCGGCAACGCCATGGTCCATACGTCCGGCCACGCGAGTGCCGCCGAGCTGCTCTACGCCTACAACCTGGTAAAACCCAGGAACGTCATGCCGGTGCACGGGGAGATCCGACACCTGCATGCCAACTCCGCCGTGGCGGTGAGCTCGGGCGTTCCCGCCGACCGGATCGTGCGGGCCGAGGACGGAGTCGTCATCGACCTGGTCGACGGCGTCGCCCGCGTGGTCGGAGCGGTCCCGTGCGGGTACGTCTACGTGGACGGTTCCAATGTCGGCGGCATCGCCGAGGCGTCGCTGAAGGACCGCCGGATCCTCGGTGAGGAAGGCTTCATCTCCGTTGTCGTCGTGGTCGACTCGGTCACCGGTAAGGTCACGGGTGGGCCCGAGATCCACGCACGCGGGTTCGCCGAGGACGACACCGTGTTCGCCGAGGTCCGTCCGCAGGTCGCCGAGGCGCTGGAGCAGGCCACTGCGAGCGGTGCCGCCGACGTCTACCAACTCCAGCAGACGATCCGCCGAACCGTCGGCCGTTGGGTCAGCGGCCGTTACCGCCGTCGGCCGATGATCATCCCGGTCGTTGTCGAGTCCTAGGGCGACGAGTACGAGCTCTCAAGTTACGGGGACACACCAGTGTGACTAAAGAGACCGATGTGTCTCGGCCAGGGTAGCCTTCCGATCATGGCGAACCGCAGCTCAACGATGACCCGTTCTCGCAGGTCAGCGTCGGAGTCGTCGGCCAGCCGCGGTAATGGTCGGGCGTCGGCCCGAGGCCGGACGAGTCGACCGGCGGCCCAGCGACGGCTTTCGCCCCCCCGACGCGGCGTAGCGACGAGGGCGGCCAGCGGCATCGGGCGCGTGTTCGGCGCGGTGTGGATGGGTATCGCGCACCTGGTCGGTGGCCTCGTCCGGCGCATCGGCTCGAGTGCGCGTGAGCTCGATGTCGCCCATCGGCGCGACGGTGTCGGGCTGTCGCTGGTCGGTGCCGGCATCGTGATCGCGGCCGCCGTCTGGTGGAACATCGACAGCACGGTCGCGGAGGTCATCCGGACTGTCGTCGCCGGTACTGTCGGCGCCGCCGCCTCGGTCGTGCCGATCCTGCTGCTCCTGCTGGCCTGGCGAACCCTGCGTCATCCTGACCGCAACGGCCCGGGTGCCCGCCAGCTCGTCGGCTGGACGGCGCTGACTCTCGGTCTGCTGGGACTCGTCCACATCGCTGCCGGCATGCCCAGGTCGGTCGACGGCGAAGCAGCCATGCAGAGTGCGGGCGGGGCAGTCGGGTTCGTCGCCTCCACGGTGTTGGCCGACCTGCTCACCGTGTGGGTGGCCACGCCCCTGCTCGGACTCCTGTCGATCTTCGGCCTGCTCGTCGTCACGGGAACACCGGTACACGACCTGCCCGCTCGCGGCCGAGCGGTGCGGGGATGGCTGGTCGGGGGCGAGGCGGAGCGCGGTGCGGACGATGCCGGCCCGCCGGCCCGTCGATCCCTGTTGCGTCGCCGATGGTCGCCGGCCGAGGCGCCGGACGACCTGAACCCATACGACAGCCCGCTGTTACGGGAGCAGGCGAAGGCCGGGCGACAGGCTGGCCAGGAGGACGACCCGACCACTGAGGAGAGCGACCAGCCGACCCGAATCGTCGTGGCCGAACGGCGCCGCACGGATGCGTCGACGGAACCGCCTCCGCACACCCCGCTGCCCGTGCGGGTGGAGCAGCTGGC
Source organism: Jiangellaceae bacterium (assembly GCA_035697245.1). GTDB lineage: Bacteria > Actinomycetota > Actinomycetes > Jiangellales > Jiangellaceae > JACVRX01. The sequence goes on along the minus strand of DASSDH010000192.1, from coordinate 42,632 downwards.
GTTGTCTGGCGATGTCACCTACACGCTGCCGTCCAGCGACGCGCTGCGCCAGGGAAGTCCGCACCGGGCCCGATCAGCGGCGTCGGACCAGGTCGTCGAGGCGCTGACCGAGGTGCTCGACCAATTCGAGATCGACGCCCAGGTCACCGGCTACACCCGCGGCCCTACGGTCACTCGGTACGAGGTCGAACTCGGCAACGCGGTCAAGGTGGAGCGCGTCACGGCGCTGTCGAAGAACATCTCCTATGCGGTGGCGAGCGCGGACGTCCGGATCCTGTCGCCGATCCCGGGTAAGTCGGCGATCGGCATAGAGATTCCCAACAGAGACAAGGAGACGGTCAGTCTCGGCGACGTGCTCCGCTCACCGGTCGCCCGCAAGGACCACCACCCGATGGTCGTAGCGCTGGGCAAGGACGTCGAAGGCGGCTTCGTCGTCGCGAACTTGGCCAAGATGCCGCACGTGCTCATCGCCGGAGCAACCGGGTCGGGGAAATCCAGCTGCATCAACTCCATGATCACCTCGGTGCTCATGCGGGCCACACCAGACGAGGTACGGATGATCCTGGTCGACCCGAAGCGGGTCGAGCTCACGGCGTATGACGGTATCCCGCACCTGATCACCCCGATCATCACCAACCCCAAACGTGCCGCCGAGGCGCTCGGTTGGGTGGTGCGCGAGATGGACATGCGGTACGACGACCTCGCCCATTTCGGCTTCCGCCACCTCGACGACTTCAACAAGGCGGTACGGGCCGGCCGAGTGAAGGCACCACCCGGCAGTGAGCGCACATTGACGCCGTATCCGTACCTGCTGGTGATCGTCGACGAGTTAGCTGATCTGATGATGGTCGCTCCGCGCGACGTGGAGGACGCGATCGTCCGCATCACCCAGCTGGCTCGGGCCGCCGGCATCCACCTCGTGCTGGCAACCCAGCGCCCGTCGGTCGATATCGTGACCGGGCTGATCAAGGCGAACGTGCCGTCGCGGTTGGCTTTCGCGACGTCCTCGCTGGCCGATTCCCGGGTGATCCTGGACCAGAACGGCGCGGAGAAACTCGTCGGTCAGGGGGATGGCTTGTTCCTGCCGATGGGTGCGAGCAAGCCGGTGCGGATCCAGGGTGCCTGGGTTTCCGAGTCCGAGATCCACGCGGTCACCCGGCACTGCAAGTCTCAGCTGGAGCCCTCGTACCGTGAGGACGTCGTTGCTGCACAGGGCGCCCGACGAGAAGTCGACGAGGACATCGGCGACGACCTCGACCTGCTCTGCCAGGCGGCCGAGCTGGTGATCACGACGCAGTTCGGCTCGACGTCGATGCTGCAGCGCAAGCTCCGGGTGGGCTTCGCCAAGGCCGGCCGGCTGATGGACCTGATGGAGAGCCGGGGCATCGTCGGCCCGTCCGAAGGCTCCAAGGCGCGAGACGTCCTGGTCAAGCCCGATGAACTCGACGAGGTCGTCGACACCCTGCGCGGCGGGTAACACGCTGACACCAGGAAAGGTGTGTCGGCGTGGCAGATATACGGATCGGGATCTCTGGGTGGACGTACGCGCCGTGGCGCGGGGTCTTCTATCCGCCGGACCTCCCGCAGAAGCGGGAGCTCGAGTTCGCGGCGAGCCGGCTGAACAGCGTCGAGATCAACGGCTCGTTCTACTCGTTGCAGTGGCCGTCGAGCTACCGGAGCTGGTTCGAGCAGACGCCGGACAACTTCGTGTTCTCGGTGAAGGGCGGTCGGTTCATCACCCACATGAAGAAACTGACGGACGTCGAGACCCCGCTGGCCAACTTCTTCGGTTCTGGCGTACTCGCGCTTGAGCACAAGCTCGGGCCGCTGCTGTGGCAGCTGCCGCCGATGCTGGGCTTCCATCCCGGCCGGCTGGCGGCCTTCTTCGACCAGCTGCCGCGGACGACGGCCGAGGCCGCTCGACTCGCCGAGCGTCACGACGGGCGGCTCAAGCACGGGGCGATCACCACGACCTCGGTCGACCGCCCGCTCCGTCATGCGCTGGAGATCCGGCACGGCAGCTACGTCACACCCGGCTTCGTGGAGCTCCTCAGGGAACACGACGTCGGCCTGGTCGTCGCGGATACTGCCGGCAAGTGGCCCTTTCTGGAGGACGTCACCTCCAGCTTCGTGTACGTACGCCTGCACGGCTCGGCGGAGCTCTACGTCAGCGGCTACGACGTTCAGGCACTCGACTGGTGGGCTGCCCGAGTACGCACGTGGGCAGCGGGAGGTTCCTCCCCTGATGCCCACACGATCGGCATGCCGGTCGACGCGCAACCCGACGGGCACGACGTGTACGTCTACTTCGACAACGACGTCAAGGTGCGCGCGCCATTCGACGCGATGGCGCTGGCTGCCCGCGTGGGCGCGACGCCGGCGTGAGCATGCGTAGGGCTGTCGCTTTCCCGATGCTTTGGCCCGGAAAGGGCCGCCCGGATGCTCCGTGCGCCGCGCGGCATGCGAGGCTGCGTGGTCATGGGCGGGCATCCGGTGGCGATCGTCACGCTGGGCTGCGCCCGCAACGAGGTGGACTCCGAGGAGTTGGCGGGCCGACTGTCGGCGGAGGGCTTCGAACTGGTGTTGGACCCAGCCGACGCCGAGACGGTCCTGGTCAACACCTGCGGCTTCGTCGAACAGGCCAAGAAGGACTCGATCGACGCGGTGCTGGCAGCTGGAGAACACAAGACCGGCGGCCGTACCCGGTCGGTGGTCGCAGTGGGCTGCCTGGCCGAGCGGTACGGGGCTGACCTGGCCGCGGAACTGACCGAGGCCGACGCGGTTCTCGGCTTCGACGACTATCAGCACATCGGCCAACGGCTGCACGACGTGCTCGAGGGGCGCAAGCTGGTTGCCCACAGCCCTCGCGATCGGCGAAGACTCCTGCCGCTGGCACCCGTGGACCGGCCTGGCCCGGCTGCTGGCCCGCCCGTGCCTCGGCGCCGGCTCGAACACAGTCCGGTCGCGCCGCTGAAGCTGGCGAGCGGCTGCGACCGGCGCTGCTCCTTCTGCGCCATCCCTCGGTTCCGCGGGGCGTTCGTGTCCCGCCGTCCAGGTGAGGTGCTGGCGGAGGCCAGGTGGCTCGCGGAACAAGGGGTGCGCGAGCTGTTCCTGGTCAGCGAGAACACCACGTCCTACGGGAAGGATCTCGGTGACCTTCGCCTGCTCGAGTCGCTGCTCCCCGACATCGCCGCGGTCGACGGCATCGACCGGGTGCGGCTGTCCTATCTGCAGCCGGCGGAGATGCGTCCCACGCTGGTCGAAGCCGTCGTCACCATTCCCGGCGTCGCGCCCTATTACGACCTCTCCTTCCAGCACGCCAGCCGGGCCGTGTTACGCCGGATGCGCCGCTTCGGTTCGGCAGACCTGTTCCTGGACCTCATCCAGACGATCCGCGAGAAGTGCCCGGGTGCCGGCATTCGCTCCAACGTGATCGTCGGGTTTCCCGGCGAAACCGAGTCCGACCTCGGCACCCTGGAGTCGTTCCTCGTCGCCGCCCGGCTGGACGTGGTCGGCGTGTTCGGCTACTCCGACGAGGACGGCACCGAGGCGGCCGAATTCGATGACAAGCTCCCGGCGGAGGAAGTCGCCGACCGGGTCGAGCGCGTCAACGCCCTCGTCGACGAGCTGGTCGCCCAGCGGGCGGAGGAGCGGATCGGCGAGCAGGTGCAGGTCATCGTCGAGTCGGTTTCGGCCGACACCGCGGACGGGCGAGCCGCCCACCAGGGTCCCGATGTCGATGGGACGACGACGGTGATCGGCATCGCCGCTCAGCGCGGTGACCTGGTTACCGCCCGCGTCAGCGATTCCTTCGGAGCAGATCTGTTCGCCGTTCCCGAGTAAACGCAGCCCCGAGACCGGTTCTTGGCCGTCGACCGTCACGTTCGGGACCAGGGCGAATGCCGTTCCGGGTCGTACCCTGACGGCGTGCCCACCCCGGCCCAGAACCGGTCGAGCCCATGGAATCTGCCGAATGGGCTCACCGTCCTGCGCTTGCTGCTCGTGCCGCTGATGGGCTGGTTGCTCCTCCGTGACGGTGGGGCCGACGATGCCTCGCGGGTCGGTGCGTTCCTGACCTTCTCGGTCGCCATGATTACGGACCGGTTGGACGGCGAGCTGGCCCGGCGCCGCGGACTCGTCACCGACTTCGGTGTCATCGCGGATCCCATCGCCGACAAGGCACTGACCGGCACCGCCTTCGTCGGTCTGTCGGTGCTCGGCGAGCTGCCCTGGTGGGTGACAGTGGTGGTGCTGATTCGCGAGATTGGTGTGACGGCGCTGCGTTTCGCTCTGCTCCGGCATGTCGCCCTGCCCGCGGGCCGGGGCGGTAAGGTCAAGACCGCCTTGCAATCGCTCGCGCTCGGCCTTTATCTGCTGCCGCTGCCGGCGGCATGGCACCCCGTCGAGGTAAGCGCGATGGCGCTCGCCGTGGTGGTCACCGTCGTGACTGGTGTCGATTACGTCGCTCAGGCGCGCCGAATCATCCGGGCCGAACGCGCCTCGGCCGAACCGACTCCTCCCGCCGGGACGATCAAGTGACCTCCTCCGCACCGAACACCGTTGCCTTGGTGCTCGTCGGCGACGAGCTGTTGACGGGCCACACCATCGATACGAACGGCCCTTGGCTCGGCCGCCGACTCACCGAGGAGGGTCTTCAGGTCGGCGCGGCCACCATTGCTCCCGACGACGCTGACGCTGTCGTGCGGGCCGTCGAGCATGGATTGGAGGCTGCCCGCGCCGTCCTCGTGACAGGAGGGCTGGGGCCGACCCCGGACGACGTCACGCGCGCGGCGCTGGCCCGCTTGTCCGGCCATTGGCTGAACGCCGAGCTGGCCAACGATGTCGGAATCGAGCCGGGCGCGCGGCTGGAGTCGAGCCGGGCCGTCGTGTATGCCGTCCCGGGCGTGCCCGCCGAGATGCGCGCGATGGTCAGCGGGCAGGTGCTGCCTGAGATCGTCACGGCGGCCGGGCACATGTCGCCACGGTCCACACGGTCATTGATCGTCGTCGGGCTGCCGGAGTCTCGGGTCGCCGAGCTGTTGAACCCGGTGCGGGAGTACCTCGGTGACCGCGGCCGCCTGTCCTATTTGCCCCAGTCGGCCGAGGTCGAGGTCCTGATCGGCAGCACCGGGAACGACGCCAGCACGCTGGCGGCCGCCGCGACGGCTCGCGCTCGGCAACTCCTCGGCGATGCGGTCGCCGCCGAGAACCAGCGTCTCGAGGAGGCGGTTGTGCAGGTGTTGGGAGCTCGTGGCGTTTCTGTCGCCACGGCGGAGTCGCTAACGGGTGGACTCGTCGCCGCGGCACTCGTGTCCGTCCCCGGTGCGTCAGACGTGGTGCGCGGCGGAGTGGTGGCCTACGCCACCGACCTCAAGGCCGATCTCCTCGGCGTTGACACCGACCTGCTTGCGAGAGACGGCGCTGTCGCGCCCACCACCGCGACTGCAATGGCCGAAGGCATCCGCACCCGCTGTCGGGCCGATTTCGGCGTAGCGACGACCGGGGTGGCCGGACCGGATCCGCAGGACGGCTATCCGGCCGGCACGATGCACGTCGCGGTCGCGTCCCGACGCGGGACCAGGGTGGGCTCGTTCGAGCCGTCCGGGCAACGTCATGATCGCGAGACAGTGCGCCGGCAGGCAGTGGTTCGGGCGCTGGACCTGCTCCGCCGAGCCGTGGTGGACGGCGGGCCGGGACCTGGGGAATCCTGACCCGGTCGGACACGTTGACCGAGCATGGCGTCCGCGTTCCGAGGCTGTGCCCACCCGGAGGTACGGTGGACGTATTGGTCTCGGCAGCTGTCGTGGAAGGGGGTGGGCCGATGGTTCTCGTTAGACGCCTGATCGGCGACGTGCTGCGGCGCCGTCGGGTCGAGCAAGGTCGCACCCTCCGTGAAGTCTCGGCCGCTGCCCGAGTAAGCCTCGGCTATCTGTCCGAAGTCGAGCGTGGTCGCAAGGAGGCGTCCTCGGAGCTGCTGGCAGCGATCTGCCTAGCGCTGGACCTACCGATGTCGGAGGTCCTGCGTGAGGTGAGCGACGAGATGTCCCGGGTCGAAGCCGCTGCCGTGGGCGCGCTTACTCAGCTGCGTGGACCGCGACCGCGGGAGCTCGACGCCGTCGGGGTCGGCTGAGCAGCGGCCTGCCGTCAGGCCGTCAGGACCGCAGGCGCAGCCCCCGCGGGGTCACATGGAACCCTGCGGCAGCCAGCGCCGCGCCCAATGCGGTCGTGGTCACCGTCTCGCCGTCGGCTCGCTCTACCCTCAACGCACCCAGGGCTCCATCCCGGACCGCCAGGGCGAGTGCGTCGGCAGCTGCGCGGAGACGATCGGCGTCGTCGGACCACGAGAGCAGAGTGCGGCCGCCGCGTTCGACGTAGAGCACGAGCTCGCCGTCGACGAGCACGACGAGAGCGCCTGCCTTACGGCCGGGTCGATGGCCGCCGGGCTGGTCTCGGTCTGGCCACGGCAGCGCCGCGCCGTACGGGTTCGCCGGATCGGTCGCCGCGAGGACCAGGGCCGGCACCGGCTCCCGCCGAGCGGCAGTGTCTGCGAACGCGCGGAGCCGGTCGACGGCCCCGACCGGTGCGAACTGAGCGGCACCGAGGCCGGCCACGAAATATCCGCGCCGGGCCCGCCCGCTGTCCTCGAACGCCGACAGCACGCGGTAGGCGGCCGCGAAGCCACCGGGCAGTCGCTCGGCGACGACGGCACCCCGGGTGACGACTCCATGCCGGTCGAGCAGCCCCTCCGCGGCCGCATGTGCCCGCCGGGTCGGATCGGGGTCGCGAGCCGGCAGCAGCGACCATCGGCCGGCCGCGATGGGCGGTCCGCCGCGAACCGGTAGAGCGGGCCGTCCGCGGGCATAACGTGAACGCGGCGGCCGCATCGGGCGGGACCGATGCGACGGCCGGCCGCCGCCGACGAGCGAACGCAGCGGCGCCAGCGTGTCGTTGCTCACGTGGCCCGCCCACACCAGGTCCCACAGGACCGCCACGAGTGTGCCGTCGTCGGTCGAGTGCACGGCATCGGACAGCTGGCGGAAGAAGAACGCGCCGCCGGTAGACAGCACGTCCCGCACGGAGTCATGCAACTCCGTCCGGGAAAACTCATCGACCGGGTCGGGAAGGGTCAGCGGGGCACTGTCGGCGACATGCAACGACACCCAGCCATCGGTGCCCGGCAGGGAACCGTGCCCAGACCACACGACTTCGCCTGACGTCGTGAGTTCGTCGAGCCAGGCCGGCGAGTACCCGGCGATCCGGGCCGGCAGGACCAGCCGTTCCAGCGCGCTGGCAGGAACGGCGCACCCACCGAGCTGCTCGACGACCCGCAGCACACCGTCCACGCCGCGGAGAGTGCCGCCCACGTGTTGCCAAGCCGGCAGGAACCGGCCAAGCGCGGCCGGATCGACCGGCTCGGCCTCCTTGCGCAGCGCGGCCACCGAGCGCCGCCGCAGCAGTCGCAGCACCTCGGCGTCACACCATTCGGTGCCCGACGCCCCCGGCGTCAGCTCGCCTTCGACGACCCGGCCGGCAGCCACCAGCCTCCGTAACGTGTCGGACACGACGGCCACGCCCAGGCCAAGCCACGCTGCCGGGTCAGCCGCATGGAAGGGGCCGTGGGTGCGGGCGAATCGCGCCACGAGGTCACCCATCGGGTCGGGCACCGGCTCGGTGAACGCCACCGGCACCCCGATCGGCAGCGGCACGCCGAGCGCATCGCGCAGTCGGCCGGCATCTTCGATGGCGGCCCAGCGCTCCTCGCCGGCCACCCGGACCCGGATGGCGCGCCGGGTGTCTTCCAACCCGGCCAGCTGCCGCGGAGCATCGGCAGCGTCGACCGATCGCTCTGCCACGGCAGCCGTCGTGAGTGGCCCGAGCAGGCGGAGCAGGTCGGCCACGCCCTCGAGATCCCGAGCCTGGCGGTCGGGCGAGAGGCGTTGCAGCTCCGCCTCGGTTCGCAGGATGACCGACGCGTCGAGCAGCTCGCGCAGCTCCGTCCGGCCGAGCAGCTCGCTGAGCAATGTCGGATCGAGTGAGAGCGCCTGGGCCCGCCGTTCGGCCAGCGGCGAGTCGCCCTCATAGAGGAATGAGGCCACGTACCCGAACAGCAGGGACCGGGCGAACGGTGACGGCTGACGGGTCTCGACCTCGACGACCCGCACCGACCGGTCCGCGATCGCCCGCATGAGCTTCTGCAGCCCAGCCAGGTCGTACACGTCCTGGACGCACTCGCGCAGCGCCTCCAGCACGATCGGGAATGACCCGTACTTGGATGCGATCTCGAGCAGCTGAGCCGAGCGCTGCCGCTGCTGCCACAGCGGCGTCCGCCGGCGGGGGTCGCGGCGGGGGAGCAGCAAAGCCCGGGCAGCGCACTCCCGGAAGCGGGAAGCGAACAACGCGGAACCGCCGACCTCAGCGGTGACCGCGTCGTCGACGTCGTCAGGGTCGAGCACGACCAGCTCGGCACCCGGCAGACCCACGCCGCCGGGCTCGCCGAGGTCTTCGGCGGTGTCGGGAATGCGCAGCACGATGCCGTCGTCGGCGTGTGCGGCTTGGACGTCGACGCCGTAGCGCTCGCGCAGCCGCGCCCCGATGGCGAGCGCCCACGGGGCGTGGATCTGGGCGCCGTACGGGGAGTGCACGATCAGCCGCCAGTCGCCCAGCTCGTCGCGGAACCGCTCGACCAGCAATGTGCGGTCGTCGGGAACGTGCCCGGTGGCATCGCGCTGCTCGCGCAAGTAGCCGAGCAGGTTGTCGGTGGCCCACTCGTCCAGGCCGGCGGTCGTCGCACGTCCCCTGGCGACGTCGTCAGGTAGCGCGGTGATCTCGCGGACGAATGCGCCTACGGCAGTGCCGAGCTCGGCCGGCCGGCCCAGGATGTCGCCTTTCCAGAACGGCAGCCGGCCGGGCTGGCCGGGCGCAGGGGAGACGATCACCCGGTCGTGGGTGATGTCCTCGATCCGCCAGCTGCTGGCGCCGAGTGCGAACACGTCGCCGACGCGCGACTCGTAGACCATCTCCTCGTCCAGCTCGCCGACCCGGGCACCACGCTCGGATCCGGCGAGATACACCCCGAACAGCCCGCGGTCGGGGATGGTGCCACCGCTGGTGACGGCAAGGCGCTGGGCGCCGGGTCGGCCGGTGAGTGTGCCGGCTGTGCGGTCCCAGACGATGCGCGGGCGCAACTCGGCGAACTCATCGGACGGGTAGCGGCCGGAGAGCATGTCGAGGACAGCGTCGTAGGCGCTGCGGGGGAGAGTAGCGAAGGGATGAGCGCGACGGACCAGCGTGAGCAGCTCGTCGACACCCCAGCCGTCCATGGCAAGGGCGGAGACGAGGTGCTGAGCAAGAACGTCGAGCGGGTTGCGCGGCGCGTGCAGCTCCTCGATCTGGCCCGCCCGCATACGTTCGACGACGACCGCGGTCTGCAGCAGGTCGCCGCGGTACTTGGGGAACAGCACACCGCGGGAGACGGCGCCGACCTGGTGGCCCGCCCGGCCGACCCGCTGCAGGCCGCTGGCCACCGACGGGGGTGATTCGACCTGGACGACGAGGTCGACCGCGCCCATGTCGATGCCGAGCTCGAGGCTGCTGGTGGCGACAACCGCAGGAAGTCGGCCGGTCTTGAGGTCGTCCTCGATAACGGCCCGCTGCTCCTTGCTGACGCTCCCATGGTGGGCGCGGGCCACGGTGGCCTCGATGCCCCGGGTGGCGCTCGCCTGGGCCATGATCTCGGACGGTCTGAGCTCGCCCGGGCTCGGCAGGGCCTCACCGGTGGCACGCTCGGTGGAGATCTCGTTGAGCCGGGCCGTGAGTCGCTCGGCGAGCCGACGGGAGTTGGCGAAGACGATGGTCGACCGATGCTCCTCGACCAGGTCGAGGACACGCTCCTCGACATGCGGCCAGATGGACGAACGCCCTTCGGGGCGGGGGCCGGTGTCGTGGCCACCCAGCTCGCCGAGATCGGCCACCGGAACCACGACGCGAAGATCCCACTCCTTGGTGCTGCCAGGATCGACCACCTGCACCGGCTGCGACCCGCCGAGGAAGCGAGCAACCTCGTCGATCGGCCGGACGGTCGCCGAGAGACCTATCCGTTGGGCGGGTCTGGCCAGCAACGCGTCGACTCGTTCGAGCGAAAGGGCAAGGTGGGCGCCGCGCTTGGTACCGGCGACGGCGTGCACCTCGTCGACGATCACCGTCTCGACCCCGCGCAGCGAGTCACGGGCCTGCGACGTCAGGATCAGGAACAACGACTCGGGTGTGGTGATGAGCACGTCGGGAGGCGTCCGCTGGAACCTGCGCCGATCGTCAGCCGGCGTGTCGCCAGAACGGATGCCGATTGTGATGTCGGGCTCGGGCAGCCCGAGGCGACGGGCGGCTTGGCCGATTCCGGAGAGCGGGGCACGCAGGTTGCGCTCGACGTCGACTGCCAGGGCCTTCAATGGCGAGACGTACAGGACACGGCAACGCTGCTTCGGGTCTGCTGGTTTCGGCTCGGCGGTGAGTCGATCGAGCGCCCACAGGAACGCCGCGAGCGTCTTGCCCGATCCGGTGGGCGCGACGACCAACGCATTGCGGCCATCGGTCACGGCACGCCAGGCACCTTCTTGGGCTGCCGTAGGCGCGGCGAACGCGCCGGCGAACCACTCCCTGGTCGCCCGCCCGAACACCTCCAGGACTTCGGTCACATGTCCATCCTCACCCGTGCCACCGACAACCGGCTGGGGTTGGGGCACCAGGTGCGAATCTGCGGTCGAAGTCTGGCTGCTGAGGGTCCAACCCAGGTGATGCGACTCCGATCATGCGCCAGAACCGGGCCGCCGACTCAGCACTCCGGCGATGAATGCGGCCTGCCCGGAATGCTGAAGGTCGTCGCTGATCACACTGACGAGTCGGACGGCCAGGGTCACCGGCGGGTCCCACGACCGGTCGACGATGCGCTCGAAATCGGCGTCGGTCAGGCCTTCGACGTATCTGATGGTCATGTCATGGACCGCGTCGTGATAACCGGTCAACAGTTCCGCGGAACGCACCTGAACGGCCGCCACGTCATCGCTGTTGTGCCCGTAGCCGGTCGCCGACGGCGCGAACGGCAACCCGAACCGTTGCGACCAGCCGTCAGCAGTCCAAACCTGCTCGGTCTGGGCCACCTCCGCGACGTGATCGTCCTGGATCCGCGTGAGATGCCACACCAGCCACGCGATGGAGTTCGCTTCACTGTCGACGCGGAATGCCAGCTGGCGAGGTGTCTGGCCATCGACCACGTGGTGGACAATTTCACGAATCCTGCCGAAGGCGTCGACGAGTATGTTTGCCGCTTCCACGTCAGCCGCGCACGGTCGTCGCGAGCCGGTGCAACAACTCGGGGGCGCCGCCCTCCGTCACCGTGGCCGTTTCCTTTATCACCAGATAGTCCCGCATGCCGATGTCGTTCATATCAACCTCCGTGCTGCTCCTCACTGCCATGGCGACACTCTGCCCTAATTCGGCCGAATCACCGACGGAAACCCAGCTGCTGCACGGGATTCTCGACCAGGATTCAGCCGGTGAGGGCGCCGTCGGGCCGTGATCCATTCAAGACCCAGGGCGGCGATGAATTTCGTGCCCTTCGGGCGTCTACGTGAGTGGAGTGACCTCGCCGACTGAAGGAGCGCAAGCATGGCCCGAGTGCTGCTAGACATGGCCGTATCGCTCGACGGACTGATCTGTGGCCCGGGCGGCGCTGATGGCGGCCTGTATGACTGGTACTTCAACCCCACGCAGGTCAGCCGGCCAGTCGTGGATGAGCTGGTCAGCACCACCGGGGCGATCATCATCGGCCGCGGCGCCTTCGGTACGGGGGACGACGCAGGCGGTTGGGAAGACACGCCATACCGGGTGCCCCATTTCGTGGTGACCCACCGACCACCGTGGCCGGCGCCCAGCGGCACGATCGAATTCGTCTTCGTAGCAGACGGTGTGCGGGCCGCAGTCCAGCTCGCCCGAGAAGCAGCCGGTGACCGCTACGCCACGATCGGCGGAGGCGCCGACCTTGCCCGCCAATGCCTGGCCGAGCGCCTGGTCGATGAGGTGCAGCTGCATGTCGTCCCTGTCGTCCTCGGCGATGGGACGCCGCTGTTCGACCGCTCGGGCGTTGGATGGCACCTGACGAAGACCCGGGTGGTCGACGCACCGAACGTCACTCATCTGCGCTACCGCGTCGACCGTCCGGCTTGACGCAGCATTGGTGTCACGAGACTCTCGACCTGGCCCGGAAGGCAGGTCGCAAAGCGCCCGGTGAGCACCCTGAAGCGCAGGTTCACACAGGTAGGGAACCGAATCGGCGTATGGATGTACCGAGTCCTCGACGGGCGATTCTTTGGGGGCGGCAAGGACGTCCACGTTTTGATCATCACGACGCCGGGCCGACGGACGGCCATCCCGCGCTCGACCTGCGTGCGCTTCCTGGACTCCGCTGATGGCCTCGTCGTATGGGGCACCGCCTCGGGCTCCGCTCGCGATCCGGACTGGTTCCATAACTTGCGCGCGGCATCAGCGGCCGATGTGCAGGTCGCGGCCAGGCGGTTTCAGGTCCGGCCCCGCGAGCTGCTCGGAGCAGAACGGGACGCGATGTGGAACGACGTTGTACTCGTCCAAGTACCCGGCGTCGAGAAGTACGCACGACGTGCAGGTCGAACCATCCCGGTGGCCATTCTCGAGCCAGTCGACGGTGGCCCCACCTAAGAGATCAACGTGGCCGGATGGGAATTCGGACCCGCAGCACGGTACTGCCCGGTCGAGAGTCGATGGTGATCGTGCCACCGTGGCGCTCCACAACGATGCGCTGTGCGATGTCGAGGCCGAGGCCGAGGCTCTTGCCCACCTCCTTGGTCGTGTAGAAGGCGTCGAACGCGCGAGCCGCCTCCTGCGGCGACATTCCCGGACCGGTGTCGCTGATCTCGACGACGACGCTGTCCCGCTCGGCCCGCGTCGCCACCCGCAGGATGCCGGTGCCGTGCATTGCGTCGACGGCGTTGTCGATCAGGTTGGTCCACACCTGGTTCAGCTCTCCGGCGTAGGCGTCGATCTGTGGGACATCGGCGCTGTACTCACGAACGACCGCGACACCATCGCGGAGCTTGTGCCCGAGCATCACCAAGGTGCTGTCGAGACCGTCCGCCACGTCGGTCTGCTGCATCGAGGTGCGGTCCATTTGCGAGTATGACCTGACCGCGGCGACGAGCTCGGAGATGCGCTGTGTCGACTCCTTCAACTCCGACAGCAGCGTGGCGACCGCGGTCGAGTTCGCTACCCACTCCAGGCCCGGCTGCAGCGCCGAGCCCTCGAGGGCCGTGGCGGCCCGCGTGCACCAGGCGAGATCGACCCCGGCGGCAGCCAGTGCCGGGGCGATGGTCCACTCCCGCGTGATGCCGTGGCGCGTGAGCCAGGTCGAGAGAGCCTGCTCGAGGTCAGCGCGGACCAGCGGATCCGGCTCTGCGGACCGGGGTTCGACCTCACGGCGCAACGCGTCGACCGCGGCGAACTGTCCGGACGAGATCTCGTCGTCGGCCAGCTCGCGCACGGACGAGAGCAGGGCATGACAAGCGGCTTCGAGAGCGCCGACCGCTCGGGTTGCGGCGGATGCCGGATTGTTGATCTCATGCGCGAGGCCGGCGGCAAGCGTACCGAGCCTGACCAGGGACTCGCGCTGCCGCGCGGTCGACTCGATGGAGCGTGCGGTGCGATAGAGCCCCGCGATGAGGTGTCCACCGAACGGGAACCAGGAGTTGATCCACCGGCGTAGCACTTCCGCCGGCACCCGGAGGACCCGCCCACCGGTCACTCCGCGTCCAGTCGCGAGATAGACGCCGTGCTCGTCCCACGCCCGGAACCCGCCGGCCCAACGGCCCGGCACATCCATCCTGGCGACCACGGTGTCCTCGCGACCGACGTGACGGATGAGGTCAACGGCACCGTCGACGAGCACCCACCAGGAGTCCGCGTACTCGCCTTCCCGGAACAAATCGACCCCGGGCTCGATCCGAACCTCGGTGCCGCCCTCCACGAGCTCTCCGAGCTGATCGTCGGTGAGGCCGTCGAAGATGCTCAGTGAGCGAAAGTCGTCGAGGCGCATCAGATCGTCGCTAGGTAACGGTGCACAAGGTAAATCGCCATCGCGCCTTCACCGACGGCTGACGCGACCCGCTTCATGGAGTCAAGTCGAACATCGCCGGCGGCGAACACGCCGGGCACGCTCGTCTCGAGAGCAAAGGGCGCACGCGCGAGTGGCCACAGCCCAGTGTGAGGGTGGCCCACGAGCTCTTGACCAGTGATGACGAACCCCTTGTCGTCCCGGACGACGTCGTGGCCGAGCCACTCGGTACGCGGGGAGGCACCGATGAAGACGAACAGCCAGCTCGACGAAACGTCTTCGGTTGCGCCGGAGTCCCTGTTCGCGAGGGTGAGCGTCTCGAGGTGGCCGTCGCCCCCGCCCGCCACGACCTCGGTGCGATACCGCACCACGACATTGGGCGCGGAGGTGATTCTCTCCACGAGGTACTGAGACATCGTCTCCATGAGCGTCGCAGCCCGCACGACCAGCACCACACGCTTTGCGAAGTTGGACAAGTAGAGCGCGGCCTGGCCGGCTGAGTTGGCAGCACCGACGACATAGACGTCCTCGCCTTGGCATTGGTTCGCTTCACTGGCGTTCGCGCCGTAATAGACGCCACGGCCGGTCAGCTCGTCGAGTCCCGCAGCGTCTAGCCGTCGGTAGGACACGCCAGTGGCCACGATGAGCGCCCGTGCCTCGATCTCGCCGGAACCGGCGAAGAGCACGGTGCGCACGGGCCCACGGGTCTCGAAGCCGACGACCTCGCGCGCCAGGACCATCTCGGCGCCGAAACGGGATACTTGCCCGATTGCGCGATGGGCGAGGTCGGCGCCACTCAATCCCTTCGGGAATCCCAAGTAGTTCTCGATCGCGGCGCTCTGTCCCGCCTGCCCACCGGGGGCCTCGCGCTCGACGATGACCGTGCTCAGGCCCTCGGACGCTCCGTACACCGCAGCGGCCAACCCGGCCGGGCCCCCGCCGACGATACATACGTCGTACAGCGGCTGTTGCGCCCTCGTGTGTAACCCGAGCGCGCCGGCGAGATCAAGCGTCGACGGTGACCGAAGCGTGTCGCCGCCGGGTATGAGTACGAGAGGCAGGTCGGTCGGTGGGGCGTGGGCGAGGTCACGCAGCCGCTCGGCCTCGCCATCGCGCTCGATGTCATACCAGCGGTAGGGCACGTGATTGCGCGACAGGAACATCTTGATGTCGTTGCTGCGCTCGGACCACCGGTGACCGATCACTCGGACGTCAGACGAGTGGTCCGGGTTCGCGTGCCACCAGTCGCCGAGAAGGTCGTCAATGATGGGGTAAAGCCGTTCCTCGGGAGGGTCCCACGGCTTGAGCAGGTAGTAGTCGAGGCCAATGTCATTGATGGCCTTGATGGCTACGTCTGTGTCTGCGTACGCCGTCAGCAGCAGGAGCTTCGCACCCGGCGCATGCACACGCGCCTGTTCAAGCATTTCGATACCTGTCATCTGCGGCATTCGCTGGTCTGCGGCGATCAACGCCACGGGCTCGTCACGAAGGGCGAGTGTGGTCAGCACGGCCAGCGCTTCGGGCCCCGACGCTGCGCGGACGATGCGATAGGCCGAGCCATACTGGCTGGCCAGGTCGCGGGTGATCGCCGCGGAGACCAGCGGATCGTCGTCGACTGTCAGGACGGTCGGTTTGCTCATGGGCGACCTCGCTGCCTACCCGGAGGAGGCTGGAGGAACGGAAGAACCGGCTGGGAAGAGCATAAGAGCCTCCGCCACAACGACCGGGTAATGGGACGCACGGCGGAACCTCACCCACGTCGTTAGGTTGGGCAATGTGCGACTGACCGAGTTCTGGCGGCGGATGGAGCTGCATCTCGGCGCGGCGTATGCGGATTCGTGGGCTCAGGACCAGGTCCTTGCCGGGCTCTCCTGGCGAACCGTCCACCAGGCGCTCGACGCGGGGGAGGACCCCAAACTGGTCTGGCGGGCCGTATGCGATGCGTTGCGGCTGCCGGCCAGCGAGCGTTGACAAGCGTCAAGGGCTCCCGAAACGGCGTGCCGCAGGTGCCCCAGCCGCGACCGTGGCGGCAACGACGTTTGTCACTTCCGCTCGGTCGGAGGATGCTTGGGGTACTTGACGCCGCACGGGGCCGGTGGCCGTGCTCCGGCGCGCAGGTTTGGGGGGCCGCGGTGCGAACGCCCGCAGGACACGGAAGCGGCCCTGCTGCGTGACCTGCACGAGGCGCGGGAGCATCTGGCCGCGACCACCGAGGTGCTTGCGGTCCTCGGCCGGGCAGGTTCCGACGTCGATGCGATCTTGGGCGCCGTCGTCGACAACGCGCGCCAGCTCTGCCGAGCCGACGCCGCGTTGATCTACCTGCTCGACCGCGATGTCTACACCCTGGCTCGAGCGTCGGGTGCCAGTGATGAGGCGTGGGAGTACATCGTCCGCCACCCGTTCGCCCTCGATCGGGGGACGCTGATCGGACGGGTGGGCCTGTCCCGCACGGCCGGTCAGATCGAAGACGTGCTGACTGACCCTGACTACGGTCGGACGGACGCGCAGCGCGTCGCGGGTTATCGCACGGTCATGGCCGCGCCGATGTTGCTCGATGACGATGTCGTCGGCATGCTGAACCTCTGGCGTTACCGGGTCGAGCCGTTCGACCAGCGGGCGATGACGCTGGTGACCGCCTTTGCTGCGCATGCTGCTGTGGCCATCCGCAACGTTCACCTGATGCGTGCTCTCGAACAACGCAGCGCGGAACTCGAGGTGGCGAGCCAGCACAAGTCGGAGTTCCTCGCGAGCATGTCCCACGAACTGAGGACGCCGCTCAATGCCATCATCGGTTTTTCCGAGGTGCTGCTCGAGCGGATGTTTGGCGACCTGAACGAACGTCAGGATGAGTACCTTCACGACATCCTGAGCAGCGGTCGACTCCTGCTGGAGTTGCTCAACGACATTCTTGACCTCTCCAAGGTGGAGGCCGGTCAGCTGCAGCTGGAACCTTCCCGGTTCTCGGTTGCGGAGGCGCTCGACTACGGGGCGGCGATGGTGCGTGAGCGCGCTGCCCGTCACGGCATCGATCTGCGGTCGGAGATCGACAGCGACGTTGGTGATATCGAAGCCGACGAGCTGCGCTTCAAGCAGGTCGTGCTCAACCTGGTCTCGAACGCGGTGAAATTCACCCCGGACGGCGGGAAGGTCACCGTCGGTGCTTCGCGCACCGGCGACGAGGTCACCGTGCTGGTCACCGACACGGGAGTGGGGATAGCCGACAGCGACCGGGATCGCATCTTCGAGTCGTTCCAACAGAGCGGCCGCTCGCCTAACCGGCAGGAGGGCACCGGGCTCGGGCTGACCCTGTGCCGACGCATAGTCGAGCTGCAGGGAGGCCGGATCTGGGTGGAGAGCGAAGTCGGCGCCGGCAGCACGTTCGGCTTTGCGATCCCGGCACGGGCACTCTATGAGCCGGACGGCGAACCAGAATCGTCGCCGCCGCCCGGGCGGTCAGTGGTGCTGGTCATCGAGGACGACCCGACGTCGGTGGATCTGCTGGACGTCTACCTCGAGAGAACCGGCTTCGAGCTGACCGTCGCGCGCAACGGTGCGGAGGGGCTGGACGCCGTGCGTCGCCTGAAGCCGGATGCCGTCGTTCTCGACATCAGGCTTCCTGGCCTCTTCGGCTGGGACGTTCTCGCCGCCATCAAGGCCGACCCGGCCACGGCCAACATCCCCGTAGTGGTCACATCCGTGTTGGACGATCGCGCGCGAGGGATGGCCCTCGGGGCGGCGGCTTATCTGGTCAAGCCGATCAGCCGCGACGAAGTCATCGGCGCTTTGACGAAGGTCCTGGACGGCGGTCGTCTGGCGCCGACAACAGGGGGCGAACGATGACCGAGGCGCGGATCCTCGTTGTGGAGGACAACGACAGGAATCTCAAACTGGTGCGCGACGTGCTCGTGTTCGCGGGCTTCGAGGTCCTCGAGGCGCAGACCGGCGAGCAAGGCGTGGCGATCGCCGAGACGAACCTTCCGGATCTCGTGCTGATGGACCTCCAACTTCCGGGCATCGACGGCGCAGAGGCGCTGCGGCGGCTCCGGGACAACCCGGCGACCGCCGAGCTGCCGGTGGTCGCCGTGACGGCGTTCGCCATGAAGGAGGACGGCGAGCGGACGAGACAGGCCGGTTTCGACGGGTACATCACCAAACCGCTGAGTGTCCGCTCGTTGCCCGACCAGGTTCGCAACTACCTCACGAGAGGGGGAGCGGCACCGTGACCGAACCGGGTGTCGTGCTCGTCGTCGACGACCAGGCGCCGAACCGCCGGCTGCTGGAAGCCGTCCTCGAGCCCCGCGGATACCGCGTCGTGTCCGCCGAGTCCGGCGAAGAGGCTCTTCGACTGCTCGCGGAGGACCCACCTGACGTGGTGCTGCTGGACATCGTGATGCCGGGCATCGACGGCTACGAAGTGTGCCGCCGCATCCGCGAGAACGAGGCGACCGCCGTGCTGCCGGTCGTGATGATCACCGCCAGCGGGCAGCAGGAGAAACTGCGAGCGACCGAGGCGGGGGCCGACGACTTCGTCACCAAGCCCTTCGACCGTGCCGAGCTGCTAGCGCGAGTGAAGTCGCTGGTCCGCATCAGCCGCTACCACCGGACCATCCAGCGGCAGGCGTCGGAGCTGGCGGCCTGGAACGAGCAACTCGAGACCAAGGTGCGCGAACAGGTCGACGAGATCGCCCGGATCGGCCGGCTGCGCCGGTTCCTCTCACCCCAGGTGGCCCAGCTCGTCACGGAATCCGGTGACGACAGCGTGCTGAACAGCCACCGGCGCGAAATCGTCGTCGCGTTCTGCGACCTTCGGGGATTCACCCAGTTCGCGGAGACCAGCGAGCCCGAAGAGGTCATGGCGGTCCTGTCCGACTATCACGCTGCCCTCGGCGACCTGGTATTCCGGTTCGAGGGCACCTTGGAGCGGTTCACCGGCGACGGCCTGATGGTGTTTTTCAACGACCCGCTGCCGTGCGATGACCCCGCCCAGCGTGCGGTGCGTATGGCCGATGCGATGCGGTCTCGGGTGCGCGAGCTGGCCGGCCGATGGATCGGTCAGGGGCACGACCTCGCCTTTGCCGTCGGTGTCGCCCAGGGCTTCGCGACGCTTGGCCGGATCGGCTTCGAAGGCCGGTTCGACTACGCCGCCATCGGCAGCGTCACGAATCTGGCCGCCCGGTTGTGCGCAGAGGCCGCACCCTGGCAGGTTCTGCTGACCCAGCGCGTCCAGGCCGGCGCCGAGGACGTCGCCGTCTCCGACCCTGCCGGCGAACTCGACCTGCGGGGGTTCAGCCGACCCGTGCGGGCATTCGCGCTCAGGGGAATCGATGCCGCGAGGGCGACGACATGACCGTCCCGCCGAGCGCAACCACTGCCACGCTCTCCGACCTCGCCGAGGACGAGCGTTATGCCCGCTTCGACCGGCTGCAGCAGGGCATGGCCGGCGTATGGGACGTGATGCGGCTCAACCAGGAGAACGAGTCCGTGGTGGTCATCCCGTCGGTGACCTTGCGGAGCGGAAGCATGGGGCAGGCCTACGAGGAGCGTTTCCTCTTTCTGCTTCTGCTGCTGCGCCAGCCTCGGCTGCGGATGATTTACGTCACGTCGATGCCGATCCAGTCGGCCATCGTCGAGTACTACCTCGCACTGCTGCCCGGTGTCATCCCGAGTCACGCCCGGGCCCGGCTCTCACTGGTGTCGGTGGACGACTCGTCGCCGGCGTCCTTGAGTGAAAAGCTGCTCGAGCGGCCCCGGTTGCTACGCAGGATCGCCGAGCTGATCCCTGACCGGTCGCGCTCGCATCTCCTTCCGTACAACACGACGGTGCTCGAGCGCGACATCTCCCTCTCGCTGGGCATCCCGATGTACGGCGCCGACCCACGCTTGGTCGAGTGGGGCACCAAGTCCGGATGTCGCCGGCTCTTCGCCGAGGAGGACGTCCGCCATCCGCTGGGGACAGAGAACCTGCACACGCTGGCTGATGTCCGCGACGCGGTCGTGTGGATGCGTGCCCAGCGGCCATCCATCACCGCGGTGATCGTGAAACTCAACGAGGGCGTCTCAGGCGCGGGCAACGCGCTGGTGGACGTCTCCGGCCTCCCAGCGCCAGGGACCGGTGACGAGGCGGCGCAGGTGATGGATCGGCTCCGGGCGATGCAGTTCGAGCGTGACGACATCCCGTTCGACGGGTATGTCGACAACCTCGCCGAGGGTGGCGGCATCGTCGAGGAACGGATTTCCGGCGCCGAGCTGCGCAGCCCCAGTGTCCAGCTACGGGTCCTTCCCTCCGGCGAGGTGGAGCTGCTCTCGACCCATGACCAACTGCTGGGTGGTCCCAGCGGGCAAAGCTACTTGGGAGCGAGGTTTCCGGCGGACATCGCCTACGCACGGGCCATTTCCGGGGAGGCCGAGAAGATCGGTGCCCGGCTGGCTCGCGAGGGCGTGCTGGGCCGGTTCGCCATCGACTTCGTCACCGTGCGTGACACCAGCGGAACATGGACCCCGTACGCGATCGAGATCAACCTGCGCAGGGGGGGCACGACCCACCCGTTCCTGACCCTGCAGTTCCTCACCGACGGCCGGTACGAGGCGAACACGGGCCTGTTCCGGACTCCACTGGGCCGGGAGAAGCATCTGGTGGCCACCGACCACCTCGAGTCGCCGGCCCTGCGTGGGCTGTCGCTGGACGACCTGTTCGACGTCGTGGCCCGACATCAGCTGCACTTCGACCAGGCCCGGCAGTCCGGCGTCGTCTTCCACATGATGAGCTGCCTCACCGAGCACGGCCGGATCGGGATGACGGCGGTAGGCGACAGCCCGGCCGACGCGGAGCGAACCTACCGACGAGCAGAAAAGGTGCTCCTCGACGAAGCCAAGGCGGCTCTCGTCGACTCCCCGGTGGTCGGGTGAGCGTTCGAGCGAAACCTGGATGCTCTCTGTCAGCCGTGCCCGGTAGCGTCGAGCGTCGTGACCGCTCAACCCGCTGATCGGGCAGCCGACGTGCTTGTCCGGGCGGGTCGGCTGACGAAGCGGTTCGGCGAGGTCACAGCGGTCGACGAGATCGACGTCGAGATCGAGCGGGGCGAGGCGTTCGGTTTCCTCGGGCCGAACGGGGCCGGCAAGACCTCGGCCATGCGAATGATCGGCTGTGTATCCCCGCCCACGAGCGGCGAGCTCCAGGTGCTCGGCATGGATCCGGAGACCGAGGGACCGGCGATCCGAGGGCGGCTCGGCGTCGTGCCGCAACGGGACACGCTCGACGAGGAGCTGACCGTCCGGGAGAACTTGCTGGTGTACGGACGCTATTTCGGCCTGCCGCGGGCGACGGTCAGCGAGCGCGCTGCAGAGCTACTGGAGTTCGCCCAGCTCGCGGAACGGGCCGACAGCAAGGTCGAGCCGTTGTCCGGTGGCATGAAGCGTCGGCTGACGATCGCCCGTGCGCTGATCAACGAACCCGAAATCCTGCTCCTCGACGAGCCGACCACCGGCCTTGACCCGCAAGCCCGGCATGTGCTCTGGGATCGGTTGTTCAGGCTGAAGCGGTCCGGGGTCACGCTGGTGCTCACGACGCATTACATGGACGAGGCCGAGCAGCTTTGCGATCGGCTGGTGGTGATGGACAACGGCCGGGTCGTCGCGGAGGGTTCGCCACGGCAGCTGATCGAGAAGTACTCGACCCGCGAAGTGCTGGAGCTGCGATTCCCGGCCGACGATCATGCGCGGTACGCGGAGAAGGTCGCCGATCTCGCTGCGCGCGTTGAGGTGCTGCCCGACCGGCTGCTGCTCTATACCGACGACGGCGACCACGGCGTGGCGATCGTGCACGCGCGCGGACTCGCGCCGCTGTCAGTGCTTGTGCGCCGGTCGACGCTCGAGGACGTCTTCCTGTACCTGACCGGCCGGACGCTGGTCGACTGATGACTGCGACGACGATCACTGCCGTGGGCTCGACGCCAGATCGCTCCGGGCACCGCTGGGCCCGGGCGTTCGCCTTCTGGCTGGCGTCGTACCGGCGGGTCTGGCGAGGCTCGGTGTTCGAGGGCTTCGTCTCACCACTGTTCTTCCTGGCGGCGATGGGCTTCGGCCTCGGACTGCTCGTTGACGCCGGACCGGATAGCGGCATGGGCGGCGTGAGTTATGTTCAGTTCATCGCGCCGGGGATCCTCGCAGCGCAGGCCATGAACACGGCGGTAGGAGAGTCGACCTACCCCGTGCTCGGCGGCATCAAGTGGTTCCGGCAGTACCACGCCATGCTCGCAACTCCATTGCGGATACCGGACGTGGTCCTCGGGCACCTGGCATTCGTGCTGATGCGAGTCGCGATCACGAGCACGGCGTTTCTCCTGGTCGCGTGGCTGCTGGGCGCCATCGGCTCCCCATGGTCGGTGCTCGCCCTTCCAGTCGCCGTGCTCTGCGGGATGGCCTACGCGACGCCGGTGTTCGCCTTCTCGGCCCGCCAGGACCACGACAGCGGCTTTGCCCTGCTGTTCCGCTTCGTGATCATGCCGATGTTCCTGTTCTCCGGGACCTTCTTCCCGATCGACCAACTTCCGGCGGCGCTGCAGCCGGTCGCTTGGGTGACGCCGCTGTGGCATGCCGTCGAGCTGTGCCGGGCGTTGTCGCTCGGAACTCCGACGGTCGCCGACGCTGTTGTGAACGTCGGCTATCTGCTGCTCTGGATCGTCGGCGGATACCTCCTGGCCCTGCGTTCGTTCCGCCGGCGGCTGGTCGTATGAGCGCCACGGTGCACGCCGTCGCCCGAGCGCTTCCGCTTCCCGCCGGCGCTGGCCTGGCCCGAACGCTGGTCGAGCGCAACATGCGGGCATTTCGGCACGCGTGGCTGGTGCTGGTGAGCGGGTTCTTCGAGCCGGTGTTCTATCTGTTCTCCCTCGGCGTTGGCCTTGGCGCCCTCATCGGTGACATCGAGACGACCAGCGGACAGCTGGTGGAGTACGCCGTGTTCGTCGCACCGGCGCTGATGGCGTCGGCCGCGATGAACGGTGCGGTCTACGACGCGACATTCAACATCTTCTTCAAGCTCAAGTACGCCAAGCTCTATGACTCCGTGCTCGCTACGCCGCTCGGACCGCGGGACGTGGCAGTCGGTGAGATCTCCTGGGCGCTTCTCCGCGGCATGTTCTACTCGGTGGCCTTCTTGCTGGTAGCTGTCGTCGCCGGGGTGGTCACCTCGTGGTGGGCCATCCTCGCGGTTCCCGCGGCGAGCCTGATCGGCTTTGCCTTCGCGGCCGTCGGCATGGCCGCAACGACGTTCATGCGCAGCTGGCAGGACTTCAACTACGTGCAGCTGGCGATCCTGCCGATGTTCCTGTTCTCAACGACGTTCTATCCGCTGTCGACATACCCCGAGTCGTGGCAGTGGGTCGTGCAGATCACGCCGCTCTACCAGGGGGTCGAGCTCGTCCGCGGGCTGATGTTGGGCGACATCGGGGCGGACCTGCTCGTGCACGTCGGCTACCTGATCGTGATGGGCCTGCTCGGGACAGTCTTCGCAGCCCGTCGCATCGAGCGTCTTCTCCTCACATGACTTCGGGAGTGCGGGAACCCGCGCGGAAAGCTGACGCCGAGACCGTCCAGCGGCGCACCGTCACGACGCTGATCACGAGTCAAGTGGTCGGTGGGCTCGGCGTGTCCGGCGGGATCGCTGTCGGTGCCCTGCTGGCGACCGAGGTTCTCAGCAGCGAGGACCTCGCCGGGTTCGCCCAGAGCGCTCAAGTACTCGGTGCCGCCCTGCTGGCGCTGCCGGCGGCGCGGCTCAGCGTGGCGTTCGGTCGGCGGGTCGGGCTGGGGTTCGCCTACAGCCTCGGAGTGATCGGCGGTGTCCTGGCTGTCGTCGCGGGGCAGATCGAGTCGTTTCCGTTGCTCCTCGTCGGTACGGCCCTCTTCGGGGGCGGAACGGCGGCCGGCCTGCAGGCCCGCTTCGCTGCCACCGATCTCGCCCCGGCGGCCAAGCGGGCACGGACGTTGTCGGTCGTGGTCTGGGCGACGACCATCGGCGCCGTCGTCGGTCCCAACCTGGTCGGCCCGGCGGGAGCGCTTGCACGCGAAATCGGGCTCGAGCCCTTGACCGGACCGTTCCTGCTGGGGGCCGTATTTCTGGTGCTGGCCAGTCTGGTCGTCACGTTTGGTCTGCGGCCCGATCCGTTGGTCGTCGCCCGGTCGCTGCGGACGGTGCCCGAACCCGTCCGCCGGCATGGCGTGATCAGGCACGGACTGGCTGCGGTCTCGCAATCGCCGCGGGCCAAGCTCGGACTCGCTGCGATCGTCATCGCGCACACCGTGATGGTCTCGGTGATGGTCATGACGCCTATCCACATGCAGCACGGCCACGCGAGTCTGGAGCTGATCGGGCTGGTGATCAGCGTGCATGTCGCCGGCATGTTCGCGTTCTCGCCGGTGATGGGATGGCTGACCGACCGGATCGGACGAGTCCCGGTGATAGCCGGCGGCGGGGTCACATTGCTTGTGGCCGTCACGTTGGCAGGTACGGCGCAGGAGGGGCACTCGGCCGAGCTGACCGCGGGACTGTTCCTGCTCGGGCTGGGCTGGTCGGCGTGCCTGGTCGCCGGCTCGACATTGGTCACCGAGGGCGTTCCCGGGGCTGACCGTCCGGCGGCCCAGGGAGCGTCGGATCTGCTGATGGGCCTGTCAGCGGCCGCTGGCGGCGCAGTAGCTGGGCTGGTCGTCGGAACGCTCGGCTATGGAGTTCTGAATGCGATGGCGTCGGTCCTCGCGCTCGCACTGCTCGCCGCCACCGCCCACCCGTCGGTCCGCTCAAACGGTGGCACGTCCGCCGCGACGAGGGCAGACTGACCGCAGACAGCCGCGGTTTTTGGCGCTCCGAGCTCGCCGGTGCCTCGGCGCGGCGGGTATGCGACCCGCGACGGGGGACGAGGAGGCGCCGTGATCGGGCAGCGGGACGACCGTGATGGCGACGACGCCGTTGTCGAGCACCTGCGACGCGATCTTGCTGAGGCGCGCAAGCAGCTTGCTGCCACAAGCGAAGTTCTGTCGGCGCTGGGGGGGTCCGCGTCGGACCTCGAGGCGGTCCTCGGGACCGTCGTGCAGAGCGCGCGGAGCCTGTGCCGAGCCGACGTCGCCCAGATTCACCTGATGGAGGGCGAGCTTCTCAAGCTCGCCCGTTCGTCCGGCCTCTCCCAGGAGGGAATCGATTACATAGCCCGCCACCCGGCCGGCGTTGATCGGGGATCGCTCATCGGCCGGGTCAGCCTGTACGGCCGGGCCCAGCAGATCACCGACGTCGTCGCCGACCCGGACTACGGCCGACTGGAGGTGCAGCGCCTGACCGGCCTGCGCACCACCCTGGGTGTGCCGATGATGCTCGACGACGAACTCGTCGGCGTCCTGAATGTGTGGCGCACCGAGGTCGACCCTTTCGGTGACCGTGAGGCCGAGGTGCTCACCACGTTCGCCAGTCAAGCGGCGATCGCCATCCGGCAGGTCCGCTTGCATGCGGCCTTGGAAGCCCGCCAGCAGGAGCTCAGGCAGAAGGTCGACAGCTCGAGGCGTTGGGCGAAGTCGGGGGGGCCGTGAGCTCCAGCCTCGACCCTGACCACGTGCTTGCGGTGATCATCATGCACGCGGTGCCGCTCTCGGGCACTGACGGCGGGTCGATCTTCGAGTACGACGATGCCGAGGAAGCGTTCGTCGTCCGGACCGCTTACGGCACCAGTGCCGAGCTCGTCGATGCGCTGCGCCGGACCCATATCGGCCTGCACGAAACGTTGGTCGGGCGGGCCGCGAAGGAGGGCCGGCCGATTCAGGTGCCGGACCTGCGTAACGAGCACCTCGACCCTCACCTGCAGCCCCTGCACGATGCGGGTTGGCGGTCGCTTGTCGCAGTTCCGATGCTCCATGAGAACCGCATCGTCGGAGCGCTCGTGGTCCGCAGGCGGCGGCCTGGGGACTTCTCCGAGGAGACCTGTGAGCTGCTCCAGACCTTCGCCAGCCAGTCGGCGTTGGCCATCCACAACGCGCGGCTGTTCCGTGAGTTGGAGCGCAAGAGCGACGAGGTCGAGGTTGCCAGCCGGCACAAGTCGGAGTTCCTGGCCAGCATGTCGCACGAACTGCGTACGCCGCTCAACGCGGTGATCGGCTTCTCGGAGGTTCTGCTCGAGCGGATGTTCGGAGACCTCAACGACCGCCAGGAGGAATACCTGCGCGACATCCTGAGCTCGGGTCGGCACCTGCTGGAGCTGCTCAACGAAATCCTGGATCTGTCCAAGGTCGAGGCCGGCCGGATGGATCTCCAGCGCTCCACATTCCCGGTGCAGGAGACGCTGGAGTACGGCCTGTCGATGGTCCGCGAAAGGGCTGTGCGTCACGACATCTCGCTGTCGCTCGACGTCGCGCCCGAGGTCGACTTGATCGAGGCGGACGAGCTCCGATTCAAGCAGGTGATGCTCAACCTGCTGTCCAACGCCGTGAAGTTCACGCCCGACGGCGGCGAGGTCGTCGTCCGAGCTCGCGTCGACGGCCCCGAGCTCGTGGTGACGGTCAGCGACACGGGGATCGGGATCGCGCCGGACGACCGGGAGCGCATCTTCGAGTCGTTCCAGCAGGGCGGCCGGGGGGTGCAACAGCAGGAAGGGACCGGCCTGGGTCTCACGTTGTCAAAGCGCATCCTGGAGTTGCTCGGCGGCAGAATGTGGCTCAAGACCGAGGTCGGCGTCGGCAGCACGTTCGGCTTCGCGGTTCCGGTGGGCACAACCTCAAAGTCGTCTGCACGGTCGGCCGCGCAGGCACCCGCCGGGGGTCCGCTGGTTGTGGTCATCGAGGACGACCGGTCTTCCCTCGAACTGCTGACGTTGTATCTGGAGGGTGCGGGAGTCGAGGTCGTCGGTGAGCGCGACGGCCCGTCGGGCCTGGACACGGTGCGGCGTAGACATCCCGCTGCGGTCGTGCTCGACATCCGCCTCCCGGACATGGACGGGTGGGAGGTGCTGACCGCCCTCAAAGCGGATCCGGTCACGGCAGAGATACCAGTGGTCGTCGTCTCGATGCTCGACGAGCGCGGGATGGGCTTCGCCCTAGGCGCCGCGGAGTACCTCGTCAAACCGGTCAGCCGGGAACACGTCTTGGCGGCGCTCTCGCGAGTCGGAGTTCTGCCCGAGGCTGGCACCTTGCTGGTCATCGACGACGACCCGCTTGCCCTCGAGCTGGTCACTGCGGTCCTCGAACCACGAGGGTGGACCGTCCTGAGCGCGGGCGACGGCGAGACCGGCACTGCCATGGCCCGGTCGCACCAGCCGTCGGTGGTGCTCCTCGACTTGCTCATGCCCGGTATGGACGGGTTCGCCGTGGCGGAGGCTTTGCGCAGCGACAGCGCGACCAGGCCGATCCCGATTGTCGTGCTGACTTCCAAGACGTTGACCCCCGCCGACAGGGACCGGTTGCGGGGACGGATCTCGTACGTGGCGCAGAAGAACGAGTTCGACCCGGCCGTCCTCGTGGGCCTGGTGACCAGAGCTACCGGCGCGACGGTGGTCGCTGGATCGGAGACGATGTGACCGCGCAGCGGATCCTCGTCGTCGAGGACAACGAACGAAACCTCAAGCTGATCCGCGATGTGCTGCAGTTCGCCGGCTACGAGATCGTCGAGGCCACTTCTGGTGAACAAGGTGTCGCTTTGGCGCAGGATTGTGAACCGGATCTGGTCCTCATGGACCTCCAGCTCCCGCAGATGGACGGTACGGAGGCACTACGGCTCCTTCGGGAGAGTCCCCGCACTCGCGACGTGCCCGTCGTCGCGGTGACTGCTTTCGCGATGAGGGAGGACCGCGAGCGCGCTTTCGGAGCGGGGTTCGACGGCTATCTCCAGAAACCGATCAGCATTCGTGCGCTGCCGGAGCAGGTTCGCGGCTTCTTGGCCGGGAAGGGGTCCCCTGGATGAGCGAGGAACCCGGCCCGGCGAGGCGCTCGTTCACTGGCGGCGTGTCGGGTTCTCTCGAACACCAGTTCGGCATAGTGTCCTCAGGTGACGTCGGAACGTGAGTGTCGTCCACAGCCCGCGGAGCGTCGTCGCGGGTCTGTCGGAGCCGGCGCGTAGCGTCCGAAACGACGACCGAACAGGACCGGGTCGCATGGAGCGGCCCGCCGACCCCAGGTGGCATCAATGGCAGTTCCCGTGGACCGCGACAAGGCCCTCGAGACCGCGATCACCCAGATCAAACGCGCCCACGGCGAGGGGTCAGTGATGCGGCTGGGCGACGAGGCGCGGGCACCAGTCGAGGTGATCCCCACCGGTTCGATCTCCCTCGACGTCGCCCTGGGCATCGGCGGCCTTCCGCGAGGCCGCGTAGTAGAAGTGTACGGACCGGAGAGTTCCGGTAAAACGACCATAGCATTGCATGCTGTAGCAAACGCCCAGCGAGCTGGCGGAATCGCAGCGTTTATCGATGCCGAACATGCGCTGGATCCCGAATACGCGAAGGCCCTCGGGGTGGCGACCGACGAGCTCCTGGTATCGCAGCCTGATACCGGTGAACAGGCGCTGGAGATTGCCGACACGCTGATTCGGTCCGGTGCGATCGACGTCATCGTGATCGACTCGGTTGCGGCCCTGGTGCCGCGAGCCGAGATCGAGGGTGAAATGGGTGACAGCCACGTCGGCTTGCAGGCGCGGTTGATGAGCCAAGCATTGCGAAAGATCGCGGGTGCGTTGAACCATTCAAAGACGACAGCGATATTCATTAATCAATTGCGCGAAAAGATAGGCGTCCTATTCGGTTCACCAGAGACCACCACTGGTGGAAAGGCACTGAAGTTCTATGCTTCGGTACGTCTGGATATCCGTCGTATTGAAACCTTGAAGGACGGTACCGAAGCGGTAGGAAACCGCACGCGAATCAAAGTGGTAAAGAATAAGTGCGCACCGCCCTTCAGGCAGGCGGAACTGGACATTTTGTACGGAGAGGGTATTAGCCGCGAAGGCGGCCTGATCGACATGGGCGTCGAGCACGGCTTCGTCCGCAAGTCCGGCGCCTGGTACACCTACGAGGGAGACCAGCTCGGGCAGGGCAAGGAGAACGCCCGCAAGTTCCTGCGAGACAACCCGGACCTCGCCGACGAGATCGAGAAGAAGATCAAGGAGAAGCTCGGCATCGGTCCGCGGGCGGACGCTCCGGTGGAGCCGCCGGTCGACTTTTGAGCCGGAGCCATGAAGACGATGACGCCGGCCGAACGAGGACGCCGTGCCGACGGCTGGGACGACGCCGAACCGGATCCGGAAAGCGTTGCTCGGACAATCGCACTTCGCCGGTTGACGGTCGCACCGCAGACCAGGGTCCAGCTCGACGATGCCATGCGGCGCCGCGGTGTGCGCGATGATGTCCGTAACCGAGTGCTGGACCGGTTCGGCGAAGTCGGGCTGATTGACGATGCCATGTTCGCCCGCGCATGGGTGGAGTCGCGGCACACCGGCCGGGGGCTGGCCAAGCGGGCGCTGGCATTCGAGTTGCGCCGCCGTGGGGTCGATCCCTCGGTTGTGGACCAGGCAGTCTCGGCGCTACCGGCTGAGCAGGAGGAGCAAACCGCCCGGGCTTTGGTGGCGGCGAAGCTGGCGTCGACCCGCACGCTCGATCCGGCGGCACGGACCCGACGGTTGGCCGGCATGCTCGCGCGCAAGGGTTATCCGCCCGGCCTGGCGTTCCGGGTGGTCCGGGACGCATTGGCCGAGGAAGGGATCGCTGACGATCAGCTGCCGGAGACGCCGGCGAGCAGCTGAGCTCGATGACGTCAGTCCCTGAAGCGACCCGAGCCCGATCGCCTTGACCATTTCGTTACCTAGCTCGTAGCCTCCTAAGAGAAGGGACCTCCGCAACCACGGATCCGCACACAACACGACAACGCTAGTCAGACACCGCAGCAACGACTCCGGTCCTTCGACCGGTTGGTATGAGCACCTCACGTCCCTGTCCGCAGGGATCGGAGCCGACGCCTTGCGTCGGTGACGACGGCACCAGCACAGTGGGTCGCCGCTACGTTGCGCTACCCGGTGTCGCCGCGGCCCGCGGTACGGACCCCATGTGGTGACCGTCCGCGCGCGGACGGCGACATAGAGGGAGCCGGCGATGAGTATCGGGACAGCAACAGTAGTCGTCGGAATCCTGATCGCCGGACTGCTCGGGGTCGTGGCGTTCGCCCTACTCCGCCGCCCCGGTCAGGTCCGTTCCACTCCGCTGGCAGCAACGGGCGCAGCCCTGCTCGATGCGCAGCATGAGGCCGATGACGTTCGGGATCAGGCCCGCACGGTCGCCGACGAGCTCATCGCCCAAGCCACGGCCGAAGCTGAGCGAATCCGGCAGCGCGCTGCGGAGTCGACCGAGTTTGCCCAGCAGCTGCGAACGGGTGCCGAGGCAGAAGCGAGGGCGACCCGGGCGGATCTGACCGCACAGCGTCAGGATCTCGAGCGGCGGGAGTTGCGGGCGACTGAGCGCGAACAACGCCTGGATGCGGAGACCCGGGCGCTGGGGCAGAAGTCTGCCGACCTCGTTGAACTCAAGGCCGAGGTGGACCGCCGGACCGCGGAACTGCGCGACGTCGAGCAAGAGCGTCGGGCAATCCTCGAGCGCACGGCTGGCCTCACCGCCGACCAGGCCAAGGCCGAGCTGGTCGCAGCCGTCGAGAACCAAGCCAAGCGGGAGGCTGCGCTACTCGTCCGGGAGATCGAGCGGGAGGCGAACGAGCAGGGCGAGAGCCGAGCGCGCGAGATCATCACCCTGGCGATCCAACGGCTGGCTTCGGAGCAGACGGCTGAGTCCGTCGTCGCGGTTCTCCACCTACCCGCCGACGAGATGAAGGGCCGGATCATCGGTCGCGAGGGGCGCAACATCAGAGCGTTCGAGCAGGTCACCGGGGTCAACCTGATCATCGACGACACGCCTGAGGCGGTTCTGTTGTCCTGCTTCGATCCAGTCCGCCGTGAGGTTGCCCGGCTGGCCTTGGAGGAGCTCGTCCTCGACGGCCGGATCCATCCGCACCGGATCGAGGAGCAGTACGAGAAGAGCAAGGCCGAGGTCGAGAAGTTGTGTGCGCGGGCCGGTGAGGACGCGCTGGTCGAGGTCGGGATCACTGACATGCACTCGGACCTGGTCGCCCTGCTCGGCCGGCTGCGCTACCGGACGTCGTACGGGCAGAACGTCCTGAAGCACTTGGTCGAGTCGGCCCACCTTGCCGGCATGATGGCCGCGGAACTCGGCCTCGACGTGGCCTTGCTCAAGCGGTGCGCTCTCCTGCACGACGTCGGCAAGGCGCTGACGCATGAAGTCGAAGGCAGCCACGCCATCATCGGCGCGGAGGTCGCCCGGCGGTGCGGCGAGAACGAGGACGTCGTGCACGCCATCGAGGCACACCACAACGAGGTCGAGGTCCGGACCGTCGAGGCTGTGCTGACCCAGGCCGCCGACGCGATGTCCGGCGGCCGGCCCGGCGCCCGGAGAGAGTCGCTGGAGGCGTACGTCAAGCGGCTCGAACGGCTCGAGGAGCTGGCCCGAGGACACGAGGGAGTGGAGAAGGTCTTCGCGATGCAGGCCGGTCGAGAGGTACGGGTCATGGTGCTTCCCGACGTGGTGGACGACATCGCCGCCGGCATTCTCGCCCGCGACATCGCCAAACAGGTCGAAGAGGAGCTGACCTACCCAGGCCAGATCCGGATCACTGTGGTGCGCGAGTCGAGAGCAACCGAGTTCGCCAAGTAGCCGAAGCTCACAGGCCCGTGGCGGTCTCGGTGGGCGCGGCGGCCTGGACCTCCACGTCCTCGGCATGGGGAATACCCCCAGCAGCCTTCGCCGAGCCGCGCCGCTCGAGCCACACCGCGAGCCGGGACAGCGTGAAGTTGACCGCTATGTAGATGGCTGCGCCGACGACGAAGAACTGGAACCAGTAGCGCTGACCGAAGAACTGCGTGTTCAACTGAAGCCGCCGAAGCAACTCGGCGTATCCGATGATGAAACCGAGCGACGTGTCCTTGTTGAGCACGACGAGCTGACTGACCAGGGAGGGCAGCATCCGGCGCACGGCTTGCGGTAGCAGGATCGTGAACAGCGTCTGGGTCCGGCTCAGCCCGATGGCGTAGGCCGCCTCGGTCTGCCCCTTGGGGAGAGACACGATCCCCGCGCGCAGTATCTCGGCGATGATCGCTCCGTTGTAGAGGACCAGGCCGAACACGACACCCCAGAACAGTGGCAGGCCCAGCGCGATGACACCGAAGAACATCAGCAGAACCACCGGCAGCCCGCGGAAGAACTCGATGACAGCGATGACCGGTACCCGGATCCAGCCCGGCCGTGCCATCCGAGCGAACGCGAGGACCACCCCCACGACGGCGGCGATCACAGCGGCGACGGCGGCCGCCCGCAATGTCGCAACGAGCCCGGTGACGAGCAGGGAACGCCAGACGTCCGCGGCGTTCTGACTGAGAGGTGGTTCGGTGAACACCTGCCAACGCTCGGCCGCCCACTGCTCCCGGCTGTCGAGCTGGCGGTACATGACGAACAGAACAGCAAGCAAGATGACGCCGGCAACGGCTGAGAGCAGCAGCTCACGCCTGCGGGCCCGCGGCCCCGGAGCGTCGTAGAGGACCGAGCTCATCGGGCGAACGCCACCCTCCGCTCGACCTGACCCGCCAGGAGTCCGGCGGGAATGGTGATGGCGAGATAGAAGGCGGCGACCCCGACGAGGACCGCGACCACGTCGGACGGGTTGGCCGGCGCCAGCTGCTTACCCACCCCGAAGAGCTCGGCGACGAAGAAGCCCCCGGCCACCGAGCTGTTCTTGGTGAGCGCGATGAAGATGTTGATCAACGGGGGAATCACCGAGCGCAGCGCTTGTGGCAGCACGATGGCCTGCAAGGTCTGGGTAAACGTCAACCCGACCGCCCGCGCTGCCTCGGCCTGGCCGACACCGACGCTGTTGACGCCAGAGCGCACCGCCTCGCAGACGAACGCGGCGGTGTACACCGACAGCGCGCAGACTGCGGAGACAAAGAAATCCACAGTGATACCGAGCTGTGGCGCAACGAATACGAAGAAGATGAACACGAGCGTGAGTGGAGTGTTGCGGACCAACTCGACGTAGGCGGTTCCGAGCCATCGCAGCGGCGCTACCGGCGAGACCCGAAACGCCCCCAGGACAGTTCCCCACACCAGGGCGATGGCCGCGGAGATGAGGGTCAGCTCCAGCGTGGTACGAAAGCCCTGCAAATACAGCGGCAGGTTCTCGATCACCGCGTCCACGCGCCGACCTCCCGGTACATCGAAATCTGGGGACGCGGGTGGGCGTGTCCTCGGCGGGCCGCCCACCCCGCGTCTCGGGAATCAGCAGCCGGTTGCTTCGTACCGGTCGACTGCTGGCGGCTCAGGAGTCTCGAGCACCGCACCGGCCGTCGCTTCCCAGGCCTCCGCCCAGCGGCCGTCCTCGAAGGACTCTTCCAGCACGTCGTTGATGAACGTGCGGAAGTCGTCGTCGCACCTCTCCAGACCGATGCCGTACGGCTCCTCGCTGAACGGTTCGCTGTCGACGAGCTTGAACTCGCCCGGGTTCTGGTCGACGAAGCCGGACAGGATGACGTTGTCGGTCGTCACGGCGTCGACCTGCCCGTTGCGCAGCGGCTCGAGGCATTCGGAGTACGCGCCGGCGGGCACCAGTTCGGCCTCGGGGTATTCGGTCCTGATCCGCTCGGCCGGGGTCGACCCCTCGGCGGAGCAGACCTTCTTGCCGGCCAGGTCATCCGGCCCGTTGATGTCGGTGTTGCCCTCCAGAACCATGATCGTCTGGCCGGCCACGTAGTACGGGCCGGCGAAGTCGACGACCATCTTGCGCTCGTCGTTGATCGTGTAGGTCGCGACGACGATGTCGACCTGACCCTCCTCGATGAACGATTCACGGTTGGCGGAGATGGTCTCCCCCCACTCGATGTTCTCCTCGTCGATGCCGAGCTCGGAAGCGATGATCTTGCCGATCTCGACGTCGAAGCCGACTGGCACGCCGTCGGGTCCCACCAGGCCGAATAGAGGCTGGTCGAACTTCGTGCCGATGGTGATCGAGCCGGCCTCGTTGAGCTCGGCCATCGTCGTGCCGGCCTCGAACTCTGGCGCCTCTTCGGTGGGTGCGGCGGTGGTGTCGCCTCCCGCCTCGTCGCCGCCATCCCCATTGCACGCGGCGAGAACGAGCGCAGTGGCCGCGGCCACCGCTACGAAGGCGAATCGTGGTGTTCGCATGGTGCGGATCCTCTCCTCTTACTAGGGGTTGTCAGTGGGTCAGGATCTTGCTCAGAAAGTCCTGCGCCCGGGCGCTCTCGGCGTGGGTGAAGAACCGGTCCGGAGATGCCTCTTCGACGATCTCGCCCTCGTCCATGAAGACGACCCGGTTGGCCGCCCGGCGGGCGAAACCCATTTCGTGAGTGATGACAATCATCGTCATGCCCTCATTGGCCAGCGACGTCATCACGTCGAGCACCTCGTTGATCATCTCCGGGTCGAGGGCAGATGTCGGCTCGTCGAAGAGCATGACCTTGGGCTTCATCGCGAGCGCCCGGGCAATCGCGACTCGCTGCTGTTGGCCACCGGACAGCTGGGCGGGCAGCTTCGGTGCCTGGTTGGCGACACCGACGCGATCGAGCAGGGCCATCGCCTCCTTGTCCGCCGCCGCCCGAGAAACACCCTTGACCTTGGTGGGGCCCAGCGTGACGTTTTCGAGCACGGTCTTGTGCGCGAACAGATTGAACGACTGGAAGACCATGCCGACCTCTGCCCGTAGGCGGGCCAGCGCCTTGCCCTCCGCGGGCAGTGGCTGACCGTCGAGCAAGATCGTCCCGGAGTCGATCGGCTCGAGCCGGTTGATCGCCCGGCACAGCGTCGACTTGCCCGATCCGGACGGGCCGATGACCACGACTACCTCGCCGCGGTCCACGGTCAGGTCGATGTCGCGGAGCACATGCAACTCGCCGAAATGCTTGTTGACCTTGTCGAGGACGACCAGCGCCGGGCCGTCTGCGTCAGTCACATCGACCTTGCTCTCGGTCATGCCAGGCAACCTATCGACGGTAACGACGCTTGGGCACCGTCATCGGGTCACGGTCCGGATACGACTGCGTACCCTAGAGCCCGAGATGAGCACGCGTACGTATGACGTCCGCACCTACGGGTGCCAGATGAACGTCCACGACTCCGAGCGGCTCGCCGGGCTGCTCGAGCAGGCCGGCTACGTCCACGCGACCACGGACGAGCCGGCTGATGTCGTCGTCTTCAACACCTGCGCAGTTCGGGAGAACGCCGACAACAAGCTCTACGGCAACCTCGGCCACCTGGCCCCGGTCAAAGCGCGCACACCGGGCATGCAGATTGCCGTTGGCGGCTGCCTGGCCCAGAAGGACCGGGCCGAGATCGTCCGACGAGCGCCCTGGGTTGACGTCGTCTTCGGCACTCACAACGTTGGATCGCTGCCGGTGTTGCTGGAACGAGCTCGGGTTCAGCACGAGGCGCAAGTGGAGATCGCCGAGGCGCTGGAGGTCTTTCCGTCGACATTGCCGGCGCGGCGGGAGAGTGCGTACTCGGCCTGGGTCGCGGTCAGCGTGGGCTGCAACAACACCTGCACGTTCTGCATCGTCCCGGCACTGCGTGGCCGCGAGCGGGACCGGCGTCCGGGAGACATCCTGGCCGAGGTCGCCGCGCTGGTCGCCGACGGTGTGGTCGAGGTCACCCTCCTCGGGCAGAACGTCAACGCGTACGGCGTCGAGTTCGGGGACCGGCACGCATTCGGCACGTTGCTGCGTGCGGTTGGCGCAGTGGACGGCTTGGAGCGAGTGCGGTTCACCAGCCCACATCCCCGCGACTTCACCGACGACGTCATCGCGGCTATGGCGGAAACGCCTGCGGTCATGCCGTCGCTGCACATGCCACTGCAATCTGGTTCGGACGACGTGTTGCGGGCGATGCGAAGGTCGTACCGCCGCGACCGGTATCTCCGCATCGTGGCGAACGTCCGAGCCGCCATCCCGGATGCGGCCATCACCACCGACATCATCGTCGGGTTCCCTGGTGAGACCGAAAGCGATTTCCAGCAGACGGTGGAGATGGTGCGAGAGGCGCGATTTGCGTCGGCTTATACGTTCCAGTACTCCAAGCGACCAGGCACGCCGGCGGCCGAGATGGCCGACCAGGTACCGAAGAGCGTTGTCCGCGATCGATACCAACGCTTGGTCGACGTCGTGGACGAGGTGGCCGCGGCGGAGAACCAGTCCTTCGTCGGCCGTGAGGTGGAGATCCTGGTGGCCGTGGGAGAAGGCCGCAAGGACGCCCAGACTCGCCGGCTGTCCGGGCGCGCCAGGGACAACCGGCTGATCCACTTCTCGGTACCCACCGGCGGGTCAGTCCCCCGACCGGGTGACTTGGTCACCGCCGTCGTGACCCATGCCGCACCTCATCACCTCGTCGCAGACTCGGCGGTGGATGGTGGCGTCTACCGGGTCCGTCCAGCCCGCGCAGGCGACGCCCATGAGCGCACCACGGCGACCGCTGATCGAGACGGACTGGTCCATCTCGGCATGCCCGCGGTCAGATGTTGAGGCGCTCGCGGACTGCCTCACGCAAGCGAACTCGTGCGCGGTCGGCCACGGCGATCGTGGCCAGGGCTCCCACCGCCCCGGCGACGAGCCCAGAGATCATCCGGGCCTGCGCCGGCACCACCTCGAGCACGGACCATCCGCGCCAGCAGGCAAAGATGGCCAACCCGGTTGCCGCGGATGCGATCAGGATGCCCTTTCGACGGGGGCGTGGCACCTCTGGCTCTGGCTGACTTTGCCACATGGCGGCCACTCCCATGGCCGCGAGTGCGGGCCCGAGAACCCCACCGAGCCCACCGAAGTCGAGAAATGTGGCGACCAGCCCGACCGTCGTGAGCAGCCGCGCCGCGAGGCACACCGGCCCCTCCCGGCGCAGCACGGGTAGCCAGGCCAGGCTGAGTCCAATGCCGGTCAGCGCGACCGCGACGGCCGCAGAAACGCGTAGTGCGTCCGCGCCGTCGAGCATGTCTGTCATTCGATCACGCCGTGGGTCGTTTTGGGCGATAACCTCCGAAGGTGCTCGTCTCGGCTGCGGTCTGCCCGCATCCGCCCCTGCTCGTCCCCGAACTGGCGGGCAGCGAGGCGGGGGAGATCGACGACCTCCGGTCAGCCTGTGCGGCGGCGATCGATGCCGTGCGCGCCACCGAGCCGGAGCTGCTGGTCGTGGTTGGCTCGGACCAGGCAACCCGGCGCTACGCACCCGGCACTGGTGGGTCGTTTGCGGCGTACGGGGCTGACGTGGCGGTGTCCCTGCCGGGGGCCTCGGCAGCGGACGGGGATGACCGCCTGCCGTTGTCCCTCTCCGTGGCCGGCTGGCTGTTGCTCCAGGCCGGCTGGAGCAGTGACGTCCCTGGGCAGGCGGTCGGCGAGTCGAGCCCGGCCGAGGAATGTCGCCGGCTCGGTATCCAACTCGCCCAGGAAACCGACCGGCTGGCCCTGCTGGTGATGGGAGACGGCTCCGTCGGCCGGCCGTCCGCTGCTCCGGCGTTCGTCGACGAGAGGGCCGAAAGGTTCGACGCTGCCGTCGCCGATGCGTTACGCACCGCGGACCCGGCCGCCCTGATGGCGCTTGACCCCACACTGGGGGCGGAGCTTCGAGCCGCCGGCCGGGCGCCTTGGCAAGTGCTCGCCGGCGCCGCTGGAGATGCCGCGTTCGACGCCGAGTTGCTCTACGAAAATGCCCCGTTCGGCGTCGGGTATCTGGTTGCGGTCTGGGAGCGGCACGGCTGAGGTCCGTTCACCGACGGAATCGGGTACGCCGCCCTCGCCTGCTGGGACACTGGATGGGTGCCTGTGCGCCCACCTGTCGTCGCCGTCGTCGGCCCGACGGCAGCGGGCAAGAGCGACTTGGCGGTCGAGCTGGCGAGCCGATTGCCCGGCGAGGTCGTCAACGCCGATTCGATGCAGGTATATCGCGGCATGGACATCGGGACGGCCAAGCCGACGCCGGTGGAACGCAGGGGGATACGGCACCACGTTCTCGATGTTCTCGACGTGGCGGAACCGGCCACCGTCGCGGAGTTCCAGAGCCTCGCGCGCGCAGCAATCGACGATTGCCACGGCCGGAGCGTGCTGCCGGTGGTCGTGGGGGGGAGTGCGTTGTACGTGCGCGCGGTGCTCGACCGGTTCGAGTTCCCGGGGACCGACCCGGCGCTGCGGGCCCGGCTCGAGCTCGATTTGGCGGTCGTGGGTGCACGCGGGCTGCACGAGCGGCTCAGCAACGTC
The DNA here is from genome assembly GCA_035697245.1 of Jiangellaceae bacterium. GTDB lineage: Bacteria > Actinomycetota > Actinomycetes > Jiangellales > Jiangellaceae > JACVRX01. The sequence goes on along the minus strand of DASSDH010000192.1, from coordinate 4,179 downwards.
GATCCAAGCGCTGCGGCGATGATTCTGCCGACCAACGGCCGGCGCATCGTTCGCGCGCTGGAGGTCGTCGAGCTGACCGGCCGCCCCTTCTCGGCAACTCTTCCCAACCGGACCTACCTGTATGACCGAGTCGTTCAGCTGGGGCTCGACGTACCCCGGGATGTGCTCGACCGGCGAATCGAGGAGCGCGTCGACCGGATGTGGCGGGCCGGACTCGTCGACGAGGTCCGCACACTGGAAGAGGGCGGCCTGCGCGATAGCCGAACGGCACGCAGGGCGCTGGGCTACGTGCAGGTCCTGGCCTTCCTCGCGGGTGAATACGACGAAGCCGAAGCCAGGGTGCGCACCATTCAGGCAACGCGCCGATTCGCCCGACGACAGGACGCGTGGTTCCGCAAGGATCCGCGGATCAGCTGGCTGCGCTTCGACGCCGATAACCTCGTCGACCAGGCACTGGATCGTCTCGACTGACGAGCGGCCTAACATCGTCGTCCGTGGAGCAGCGGGTCCCGTTCGTCAAGGGCCATGGCACGCAGAACGACTTCGTGCTGCTTCCCGACCCGGACGGTGTTCTTCTCCCCGATCTGGACGCAGCAACGGTGCGCCGGCTGACCGATCGCCACACCGGATTGGCCGCCGACGGTGTGATCCGGGTGGTGCGCAGCGCAGCGCTCGACGAGGATGCTGACCTCGTTGCGGACGCCGAGTGGTTCATGGACTACCGCAATGCCGACGGATCGATCGCCGAAATGTGCGGTAACGGGGTGCGGGTCATGGCCCGGTACCTGTGGTCGGTGGGCCTGGCGCATGGCCGGGAGCTGCCGATCGGAACCCGCGGTGGGCTGCGGCTCGTCCATGCAGAATCCGACCTCCTGTACACCGTGGACATGGGCCGGCCCGAGGTGATGCCGACCAGTAGGCCGGTTCGGGTGACGGCTCGGAGAGCGGTGTTCGAAGCCGTCGCGATCCGGGCACCGAATCCGCATGCGGTCGTATTCGTCGACGACATCGGCCTCGTAGGACCGCTGGTCGAGGCGCCGGCGCTCGAACCCGCGAGCGTCTTTCCCGACGGCGCCAACGTCGAGTTCGTTGAGAACCAGGGGGGTTGTCACATCGCGTTGCGGGTCTGGGAGCGCGGTGTTGGCGAGACCCGGTCCTGCGGCACTGGTGTATGCGCTGCGGCATGGGCCACCATGCGACGCGAGGGGTCGCTGCCCGGTTCGTCCTACACCGTCGACGTTCCAGGTGGCCGATTGGTCGTCACCGAACGCGACGATGGGACGCTGCTTCTCACCGGCCCGGCTGAGCTCGGAGTCGCTGGAGAGATCGATCTCGACCGGCTGTGACGTAGATCACAGCATCCCTCGGCCGTCAGCCAACGTCTGCTCCACTGGGAGGCGTCCACCGGATCGACGTGTGACGGAGGGGCCTGTCGGTGGCCCGGCCTACGGTTTCCAGCGACGGAGTTCCCGACGAAAGGCGGAGCGATGGGCGGTTCTGATCGCCAGCGCCGCGAGGCCGTGCTTGCGCAGGCCGAGCTGCGAACCCGTCGGCGGGCCCGCGGCCGGGCCGCGCGTCGTGCCGCCACCATGCGCGCGGTCTCCGCCCTGCAGCTGGCGGCGGGTGCCAGGCTGTCGATGTCTCGCTGAGCGCTCGGGCCGCAGGAAAAGGCAGCTGCCCTCGGCGGCGGTACGTGGGATCCTGGGCTGCGGAATTCGCACCAACGCCTCTTCGTTGAAAGCAGCAACATGACGATCCCTTCTCGCCGGGCTGACGATCAGCCCGCTCCATCCGACGACATCCGCCTGCGTGGGGTCGACGACCTCGTCCAGCTGGATGCGATCGACGACACGGCAGGCGATCTCGACCTCGACGACCGCATTTCGCTGCGCCGGGTCGTCGGCCTGTCGACCGAGTTGTCCGACGTCAGCGAGGTCGAGTACCGGCAGCTTCGCCTCGAACGCGTGGTGCTGGTCGGGGTGTGGACCGAAGGCAACGCCGAAGATGCTGAGAACTCCCTCGTCGAGCTCGCGGCGCTGGCAGAGACGGCGGGTTCGCGGGTGCTCGAGGGGCTGGTGCAGCGCCGGTCTCGACCGGACGCGTCCACCTTCGTCGGGTCCGGCAAGGTCACCGAGCTTCGGGACGTGGTGCTCGAGACCGGAGCCGACACCGTCATCTGCGATGGTGAGCTCTCCGCTGCCCAGCTGCGCAATCTCGAGGACAAGGTCAAGGTCAAGGTCGTCGACCGCACCGCGCTGATCCTGGACATCTTCGCTCAGCACGCCAAGAGCAGGGAGGGCAAGACCCAGGTCGAGCTGGCTCAGCTCAACTATCTGGCGCAGCGTCTGCGCGGCTGGGGGGAGAACCTGTCGCGGCAGGCCGGCGGCAGGGCCGGTGGTGCGACTGGCGGCGTGGGCACCCGCGGTCCCGGTGAGACCAAGCTCGAAACCGACCGGCGGCGCATCCGGACGCGGATGGCCAAGCTCCGCCGTGAACTGGCCCACATGGAGACGGCCCGAGACACCAAGCGAGCCGAGCGACGGCGCCGCGCGGTACCTGCTGTCGCGATCGCCGGGTACACCAACGCCGGCAAGTCGTCGCTCCTCAACCGGCTGACAGGTGCCGGCGTGCTGGTCGAGGATGCGCTGTTCGCGACCCTCGATCCCACCGTCCGGCGCACCGAGGCCGCCGATGGTCGGGTCTACACCCTCGCCGACACTGTCGGCTTCGTTCGCCACCTGCCGCATCAGCTGGTTGAGGCCTTCCGATCGACGCTGGAGGAGGTGGTCGACGCCGACCTGATCCTGCATGTCGTCGACGGGTCGGATCGGGACCCCGAAGGACAGCTGCGCGCAGTCCGCGGTGTCCTCGCCGAGATCGGCGCTGCCGACGTGCCAGAGCTGGTCGTGGTCAACAAGACCGATGTCGCCGACCCGCTGGTCGTCGCGCGCCTGCTTCGCCTCGAGCGCGGCGCCGTCGCGGTGTCCGCGCGCACCGGTGCGGGCGTCGCCCAGCTCCGCGAAGCCGTCGAGTCACGGCTTCCACGCCCGCCTGTCGAGCTGGAAGCCCTGGTGCCGTACGAGCGGGGTGAGCTGGTCTCGCGCATGCACCGGACCGGTGAGGTCATCTCGGTCGAGCACGAGCCGGGCGGCACCCGGGTTCGGGCCCGGGTGTCCGAGGGGCTCGCCGCCGCGCTGGAGCCGTACGCGACCACGTGAAACGCGGCTGCCAGACTCGGCCGCGTGTTGCACCTGCGTCTGATCTCACCGCCTCACCGCACGGACGCGGTTTGCTCGCTGCTCGCCGACACGATCGGCGTCACGAACGTGATCGTGCTGGCCGGCGCCGCGCGGGAACCGGCCGGCGACGTCGTGATGTGCGATGTCGCCAGGGAGGCCACCGACCATCTCGTCGACGAGCTCATCGCCCTCGGGATCGAGCAGGATGGATCGATCGCGATCGAGCAGATCGACACCGCGCTGTCCCGCGTTGCCCGGCAGGCTCAACTCGACGCACCCGGAGAGGGCGTCGACGCCGTCGTGTGGCAGCAGGTGGAGGAGCGCACGAGCGAGGAGTCGACGCTCTCGGCCACGTTCCTGGTCTTCCTATCGATCGCGACCCTGATCGCCGGCATCGGCGTCCTGCTCGACCAGCCGATCCTGATCGTCGGCGCCATGGTTGTGGGTCCGGAGTTCGGGCCGATTGCTGGGCTGTGCGTCGCGCTCGTTCTCCGGGAGCGAACCCTCGCCATGCGCTCGCTGCGCGCGCTGGTCATCGGCTTTCCCACGGCGATCGGCGTTACGGTGCTCGCAACCCTGCTGGCCCGGGTCGCCGGACTGGTGGAGCCGGCAATGCTGGACAGCGAGCACCCGCTGACCAGCTTCATCTCCCGGCCCGACGCGTTCTCTTTCGTCGTGGCGTTCCTGGCCGGGATCGCCGGCATCCTGTCACTGACGGCCGCCAAGTCCGGTGCGCTCATCGGCGTGCTGATCTCCGTCACGACTGTGCCCGCCGCGGGCAGCACGGCGGTAGCCCTCGCTCTCGGCGAGCCTGGAATGGCACTGGGATCGGCCCTCCAGCTGGCTGTCAACCTGTGCGGAATGGTGATTGCCGGCACGTTGACGCTGCTCTTCGAGCGGCAACTACGGCAGCGCACGGCCCCAGCGTGAAGCGGCAGTC
>DASSDH010000191.1:0-33219 GCA_035697245.1 Jiangellaceae bacterium | reverse complement strand
CCATGTCGTCGGCTCGGATGAGACTAACTTCGTTCCACGGCGCACCGGAACCCGAGCTCGTCGGGTTGCCACGTGCTGGTCCTGCGCCAGCCCAACGTCCACAGTGCCCAGTCCCAGGCCGCGTTGCCGGTGGCGTCGATGGGCAGCTCGTGCTCGACCACGTGATGACCGGCCGGGTCGACGACGACGATCTCGGCGTGCTGCCGACCGGGCCGGACGACGTAGCGGCCGGCGTACTCTGACTCCACGGTGTCGACCCTCCGACAGGTCGATGCCGAGGCCCCGCCGGCGTGTTCGTAGCACCCGACGGGGCCGCTCTTAAATGACTCGGGTCACGCAGCCGACTCCTCGGTCTTCGGCTTGGGCTGGGCGGCCTTGTGGGTACGGGTGCCCGGCTTCGACATCGTGCTCTTGGCGGCCTGCTTCTTCGCCCCGGGTTGGGTCTTGGCGGACTCCGCGAGCAGCTTGGCCATTCCCGCGTCGTAGGCCTTCCGTACGTCGTCGCTGACGTCGACTCCGCGCTCGATCTTGTCGAGCTTGAACTGGCTGATCCCAGCCGCCTCGGCTGCGACCTTCCGTGTGATGCCAGCCTTGACCCGACGGGTCTTGAGGTCCGATGCCTTCTTCGTGGTCACTTCGATCATCACCCCCCTTCCTGATCTTCCTGCTTCCTCCATCACTGCAACGACGACGATCGTACGCCCAGTTGGGACCGGTTGATCCCGATACTGGGCAGCTGACCGAGTTGTCCGAAAGTTTAGGTCCCGCGCGACGGCGCCCGAGGGCTGGAACGGGAACAGGCGCCCTCGGCGAAGTAACGAACGGAACTCATCATGCGCTCGGTGCTCGCGGCCTGCGCCAGAGCGCACCCGCTGCCGCGACGATCCCAACCACGCCCAGCACGAGGGCCACGCCTTGCACGATCCAGTCGTCGGTGTCCTTGCGTTCATAGAACGGTATGCCGGCCAGCTCGATTACCAAGAGGGCGCCCACGAAAATCACACCGGAGAGCCCGCCGCGTCTGAGCAAGAACCAGCCGATGAGAAACAGCGCGGCAAAGACAATCGCAGCGACAGGAAACTCTATGAAGAACGCGCTGACGACCTCGACCACGACGAACGCCAAGGCGACCCAGCCGAGGATCTTGCGCCAATCGGGCGAGGCACTCGCCTGTGCCGGCTCTTCGTTCATAGCCACGCGATCCTCACACGCGGGAATCTGAACTGCAAGTGAGGCGGACCGCCTGGAGCCGCTACGTCGTCTTCCGCGTGCCGGTTGCTACGGGAACTACCGCGGGTCGGCCGTTCGCCGCCGCTACGCCGGGTCCAGCACGCGTCTAGGTGGCGTTCGCCACGCGCGCGGCGATCGTTAGCAGGCACCGAGCGCCGCAGGCCCACGCGACGGCGCGCAGCCCGCCACCTCGGGACTCCGGCACCGCGACCTGGAGGCGCAACCAGCCGGGCGGCGGTGGCTCGGGACCTGGTACTTCCGCGACGCATGTTTGACCCTTGACGTGTTTCACGCCGTGGCGTAGACCATGGGTGGCACGAAGGCTGGCGCGCTGAATTTGTCCATCTCCGCTGTGTGAAGGAGGCAATTCCATGAAGCGATGGCTCGCATGCACCGCCCTGGCGGTCGGGTTGACGGGCGCTCTAACCGTTCCTGCCGCCGCAGATCCGCCGTCCTCGGCAGAATTTCCCGTCCCCATCACCTGCGACGGCACCACGTACGTGGTCGGCTTCCTCCCGGGTCAAGGAGACTTCACACCTGCCTTGGTGACCACCAGCAATCAAGTGGTTGTTCCGTTCAGTTTCGACCTCACATTCACCGATCTGACGACCGGAGAGTCGGAGACCGATACCGCGCAGAAGGGTCCGGAAACTAACCCGAACGCGGTCAACTGCACCATCGACTTCACCTCCATCGACCCGGAGACCGGGCACGAGTTCAACATCGCGGGCACGGTCACCGCGTTGATCACCCCGCCCCGGTAACCGGGAGCCGCCCGCCTTTAGTTGACGCTCTCAAAGGTGGAGGGCTCGCGGCGAGCCGCGACGCCCTCCACCTTTGGAACACTGATTCGACTAGCCGTGCACGGTCGGTCGGCGCAGCCGCGGCGGGAGCTTGTTTGAGCACATCTCACAACGGTTCCCGCGCGCCGTCGCTCGCAGTTCGGCCGCTGGCATCGGGCGGTGGCACTTGTCGCATCTGGGGAGCCTGGACTTCTTACCGTGCTTAGCCATCGCCGGCGTCGTTCGTCATGAGATCCGGCGGGCTGAGCTCGTCTAGGTCGTGGATGCCGACCTTGCGCAGCTGGCGCGCCAGGAACGCGATGCGCTTCACCGGCTCGACCTTGAGCACGTCGACCAGGGCCATGTCCGGCCGGGTCGCCCACGACATACCGAGCTGGTCCATCAGCCAGAACAGCCCGAGCCCGCGCTCGACGAACAGGTCGACCTCGTGGCGGTTCATGTCCAGCAGCCCGCGCGGTTCGCGCAGCGCACCGGCGTCCTTGAGATCGCCCAGGGCGGCACCGGCGAGATCGACGACCACGCGCAGCCGCTCGGCCCGGTTCAGCTCGAGGTCGTCGAGCATGCGCATGACGTCCTGGTGCATGCGCGCGGTCAGCTCGGCGTACTCGGCGCGGACGCGATCCAACACGTCAGGTCGTACAACTTGGTTGCGGCCACCGCCCACGTCCTCGATCATCGTGCCCACTTTGGCGGCCGCGGCTTCTCGTTCCAGGCGTGCCGTGGGCAGCCCTCCGGCACACCGCTCGCCGTCAGCGCGGCGTCCGGATGCGTGCCCAGGTGTTCGCGGCATGTCGTGCAGGTACCGAACGGGTCGTGATGTTTCTTGTTGCGTAGGTCCGACGACGCCACCCGGTTAACGTGATGGCGGCCACCAGCATCGAGTTTGTTGGTGGTGCTCCGGGTGGCGTCGCCGGAGTTCTTGGTTCGACCTGCGTGGACACGTCGGCTGACGACGCCCAGCGCGGCCCTGATGCAGCGTCCGCAGGGTTCGCCGAGCACACGACGATGAGTGGGCGACATCATGCGCTTGCCGAACCCGGGCATGCGCTGCGCGCCGTCCGGCATGGTCGCCAGCTGACGACGCGTCGGGCACCAGTTGCACTCACCGGTTGCGGGCTTGGCCGAGTCGACGACGACGTGACGAATGAGCCCGTCCATCGCCGTGCGACGTTCGGCCGCAGTCATGGTCTTGACGTTCAGCCGGGCGTTGAGCCGGTCGATGAAGATGTCGTCCGGTCGCCGGGCCACCCAGATGTCCACGCGGGTCATGACGTGCCTCCCTCGTCGACCAGGGCGCGTAGCTGCGCGAGCAGCTCCGGATGCCGGTCGAACAGGTCCAGCAGTTCCAGCACGATGCCGGTAGATACCTGCGTGGCCAACTTCGTCGTCAAGAACAGGTCGATGTCTCGCTGGGGCACGTAGTCGCGGAGCGCCACCGTCCGCTTGGACAGCTGGTCCTGCGAGATCATTCGGTGGACGGTGCCGCGCGCGACGCCGAGTCGCTTTGCGGCTTCCGCGATCGAGAGGTACCCGTTGGGTCCGTGCGTCTTCGTCACGTGGTTGCCTAAACTGCTCGAAATATGCGACGATCGCGACGATAACCGCGCACCACGCGTAGAGCAACAATGAGGACTTAACGGACGCCGAACCCGGGCCGGAATCCCAGGGCTCGACAGCACAACGAAAGGAAGAACGTCACCTTGGCGAGTGACCTGGCAACGATAGCCGCGGGCCGTGACACCCACGTGCGCGATCCGCGCGATCAGGTGATCCTGAAGAACATCGTGTGGCTGTTCGTCAACGGTCACACGGTCGATGCGAACCGCGAGACCATCGTCGACCCTGATGGCGGTGGCGGGTTCTCCGTCGAGCTGCTCGATGAGGCGGGTCTCACACCGGCGACGCGCGCGTCTGCCGCCGCGTAGCTGACCAGGTGTTGACCGAACGACGCCGAACGCATCGGTATGCGACGGTACGCAGCGGTCCTAGGATCACGCCGCTGACCTCGGGAAACGCGAACGTAGCGGTACGCGGCGGACCTGATCGGTACGTGCGTAGCCGCTACGCCAGAACCCTAGTCGGATGGTCGCACTCGGACCCTCCCTCGTGCCTCGCTCGGGCTCCTCGTTGCTCCAAGTGGCAGCATGACAACGTGGAGATCGCCAAGGCGCAGGAACTCTTCGACCCGAAGCCTGGCTGGCTGGACACGGCAAGTTACGGCCTTCCGCCGCGCCCCGCCTGGGATGCGCTTCAAGATGCCCTGGCCGTCTGGCGGACCGGCACCGGTTACTGGAGGCGGTGGAGCGACGAGACGATCCGGGCACGCGAGACCTTTGCGCGCCTCCTCGGGGTTGAATCGTCCGACGTCAGCACCGGCGCGCAGGTTTCGCAGTTGCTCGGAACGATCGCCGGATCTCTTCCGGCGGGCTCCCGGGTCGTCGTTCCCGAGCAAGAATTCACCTCGAACCTGTTTCCCTGGCTGGTCCAGCGCGAGCGTGGAGTGGATGTCAGAACCGTGCCGCTGCGAAAGCTGGGCGACGTGATCGACGACGACACCGACCTGGTGGCATTCAGCTTGGTGCAGTCGGCGTCAGGGGAGATCGCTGATCTGGACGCGATCGTCACCGCCGCCGCAGACGTCGGGGCAACAACCGTTGTCGACGCGACCCAGGCCTGTGGCTGGTTTCCGGTCGACGGGTCCAGAGTCGATGCACTGGTCTGTGGCGCCTACAAGTGGCTGCTCGCGCCTCGCGGCACCGCGTTCATGGTCAGTAAACCCGAATTGCGCCAGCGCATCGTGCCCTCGCAGGCCGGCTGGTGGTCCGGCGACGACCCGCACACGTCGTACTACGGCCCGCCGCTCCGACTCGCGTCGGACGCTCGCCGGCTGGACATCTCGCCGGCCTGGTTCAACTGGGTTGCCACCGCTCCAGCGCTCGACCTGTTCGAGCAAGTGGGTATCGAGGCCATTCGAACGCACAACGTCGCACTGGCCAACCGGTTCCGAGCTGGCTTGGGCCTGGCTGCTGGTGACTCGGCGATCGTCTCCGTCGACGTGCCAGGCGCCGAGGAACGGCTGCAGGCTGCCGGTGTCCGAGCGGCTGTCCGGGGCGGGCGCCTGCGGGCGTCGTTCCACCTCTACACCACCGAGTCCGACGTCGACCTGGCCCTTGATGCTCTAACGAGCTGACGCACCGCTCCTAAAGGATGGCGAGGTCGCGGGGGCGAAGGTTGAGCCGCTCGACGCCGTTGCCGGTGGTCACGACGATGTCCTCGATCCGGGCGCCGAAACGGCCGGGCAGGTAGAACCCGGGCTCGACAGAGAACGCCATGCCCGGTTCGAGCATGCGGGTGTTCCCGGCCACGATGTACGGATCCTCGTGGGTCTCCAGGCCGATACCGTGCCCGGTGCGGTGAACGAAGTAGTCGCCTAGCCCTGCCGCCGTCAGCACATCCCGCGCCGCCGCGTCGACGGATTCCGCAGTGACGCCGGGCCGTGCGCTCTCGACAGCAGCCGCTTGAGCCCGACGGAGCGTTCCGTACGCCTCGACGTACTCGTCCGGCGGCACGCCGATGACGTAGGTCCGGGCTTCGTCTGAGCAGTAGCCGCTCGGCATCGTGCCGCCGATATCGACGACGACGGGATCACCGACCTCGATCACCCGATCAGATCCGCTGTGGTGCGGGCTTGCGCTGCTGGGCCCGGAGGCCACGATGACGAAGTCAACACGCTGGTGCCCCTCGGCGATGATCGCGTCGGCGATGTCGTGACCCACCTCGCGTTCGGTCCGCTCGGCCCGCAGCCACTCACCCATCCGGGCGTGCACCCGGTCAATGGCCGCGGCAGCGACCCGTAATGCCTCGACCTCCGCCGGCGCCTTTCGCATCCGCAGCTCATGAAGCACCGGCCCGGCCAGGACTTGTTCCGCATCGGGCATGGCGGCCTGGAACCGCAGCACCTTCTCGGCCCACATGTGATCATCGACTGCAACCCGGCGCGCCGTTGGCACGAGGTTCGCGACGAGCGCCACCGGGTCGTCCGAATCCTGCCAGTCCACGATGTCGATGCCCATGGCGCCGGCTGGCGAAGCCTCCGCCGCTGGCCGCTCCAGTGTCGGCACGACCAGCACCGGCTCTCCTGATGCCGGCAGGACCAGACAGGTCAGCCGCTCCAGCGGCATCGCGTCATAGCCGGTCAGGTAACGCAGGTCGGCGCCAGGTGTCACCAGAACCGCGTCGAACCCGGCAGCGGCGGCGGCGGCTTTGGCTCGCGACATGTTCTCGACGGTCATCGGGTGCGAGCGTATCGGCGCTGGGCGCGTGGCAGGCTCGTCCCCGTGAGCCGCCTGATGCTGCTGGACGCCGCCTCGCTGTACTTCCGCGCGTTTTTCGGTGTCCCGGAATCGATGACGGCGCCGGACGGCACGCCGGTCAACGCCGTGCGAGGGTTGCTCGACTTCATCGCACGGCTGGTCACCGTACGGCAGCCGGAGAGGCTCATCGCCTGCCTCGACGAAGACTGGCGACCGGCGTTCCGGGTGGCGGCCGTGCCGTCCTACAAGGCACACCGCCTGCTCAATGCCGCCCGCAACATCGAAGACATCCCGCGGGCGCTCGTTGCCCAGGTCCCGGTGATTCTCGAGGTGCTCGATGCGCTCGGCCTTACCTACGTCGGCGCGCCAGGGTTCGAGGCCGACGACGTCATCGGCACACTCGCGGCCCGGGATCCAGGTCCAGTCGACGTCGTGACTGGCGACCGCGACCTGTTCCAGGTCGTCGACGACTCTCGCGACGTCCGCGTTCTCTACACAGCAAGAGGCGTCGGGCGGCATGAGGTCGTCGACGAATCCGTCGTTGCCGCCAAGTACGGCATCCCCGGCCGCGCGTACGCGGCATTCGCGACGTTACGCGGCGACCCGAGCGACGGCCTGCCTGGCGTGGCCGGCATAGGAGACAAGACAGCCGCCACGTTGGTGTCAAGGTTTGGTGACATCGACAGGTTGCTGACCGCAGTCGATGACCTGACATCGGATCTGGCCCCAACCCTGCGCCGCAAGCTCGCCGACGCGCGTGACTACCTGGCCGTCGCACCTCTTGTGGTCGCCGTGCGCACCGACGTGCCACTTCCTGAGATCGCCGGCAAGCTTCCCAGCGAGCCGCGTGACCCGGAAGCGCTCATCGAGCTGGGTGAGCGGTGGAATCTCGACTCGTCGTTGAACCGGGTGCTCAATGCCATGACGACGGTTCACAGCCGCTAGTGTCCCGCGTCTAAATCTCGTTTACGGGCAGTCGTCGGTCAGCGGGCGTCGACCCACCAGGCCGCGTGGGCGGACGCTGCGACGCTAAGGTCGTGAACGTGTTGAGCCCACCGGGTGAGTAGGGACTTGGTCGTCGTCGGCGCCGGCATTGTCGGCGCATCGGTGGCCTATCACGCCGCCCGGGCGGGCGCCATCGTGACGTTGGTCGACGCCGGGCGGCCAGGCGCCGGCGTGACGGCGGACTCGTTCGCCTGGGTCGGAGCGTCTGGCGTGCGTAAAGGTCCGGCCGCCGGGCTGCGGGCCACCGCAACGGCGGAGTACCACCGACTCGGGGCCGAGTTGCCGGGACTCCCGGTGACCTGGTCCGGCTCGCTGAGCTGGACCAGGGAGGACAGTGCGCCGGACGCCGGGCCCGGGCAGACGATCGTGGACGCGGCCACCGTGGCGACGCTCGAGCCCACCCTTCGGCAGCCTCCAGAGTGGGCTGTCTGGGCGCCGGGTGACGGCGCTGTTGACTCGGTGGGCGTGACCAAGCGGCTGGTCGCGGGCGCTCGCACCCATGGAGCTCGGGTACATCTAGACACGCCGGTTACCGCGGTCCGCCGGGATACAGCGGGCCAGATTGCCGGGGTTGAGACGGCAGCAGGACCCCTCTCCGGTGCGACGGTGGTGCTGGCGGCTGGAGTTGCCACGGCCGCGCTGGGCGCGCCGCTCGGCGTGCGCGTCCCGGTCGAACCGTCGCCGTCGCCGCTGTTCCGGCTCCGCGCCCCGGCCGGTCTGGTCCGCACCGTGGTCAACACTGAGGACTTCGATCTTCGGCAGGTCGCCGCGGACCGGCTGATTGCCGCCGCGGACTCGCCCGAACGGACCCTTGCCGCCGTCCGGTCCACTTTCCATGGCGCCGGGAGCGTCGAGCTGCTCAGCACCCGACTCGGAGTGCGCCCAATGCCGGCCGACGGTGAGCCGATCGTCGGCCCGGTCGCCGAGGTCCCCGGCCTCTACTTGGCAGTGATGCACTCGGCGGTCACGCTCGCCGCGGCCGTGGGCCGCCTGGTCGCGCGGGAGTTGGTCGACGGAACCGTTGAGTCGGCTCTGTCAGGTTGCCGCCCGGATCGCTTCTAATGGTTGTGCGTCGTTAGTTGCTTTACAGTCTGGTGGTCGGGATGATGGGTGCATGGCCCCGTTGCAGCCTGCCCCGCTGGTGCTCTCGGAGCAGGACCGCTTGACGTTGAGGTCGTGGTCCCGCTCGAGGTCGATTCGGGCGGGGTATGTCGAGCGGGCGCGGATCGTGCTGGCGTGTGCGCAACCAGGCGCGGGACCGAGCTCGGTGGCGGCCGCGGTGGGCTCGACGCGGCCGACGGTGATCAAGTGGCGGGAGCGGTTCCGGGCGCAGGGGCTGGCAGGGCTGGAGGACGAGCCGCGTCCGGGACGGCCGAAGACCATCGATGACGCGGCGATCATCGCGGCCACGTTGGAGCCGCCCCCGGCGTTGCTGGCGGTGACGCACTGGTCCAGCCGACTGTTGGGACGGCACTTGGGCATCGGGGACGCGACTGTGGCCCGGGCCTGGCGCCGCTACCACGTCCAGCGGTGGCGCCGAGGGACGTTCAAGTTCTCCACCGACCCCGAGCTGGAGGCCAAGGCCCGCGACGTGGTCGGGCTGTACCTGAACCCGCCGGCCAACGCGATCGTGCTGTGCGTGGACGAGAAGAGCCAGATCCAGGCGCTGAACCGGACCGCGCCGATCCTGCCGCTGCGCCCCGGGCTGCCGGAGAAAGCCACCCACGACTACCGGCGCAACGGAACCACGACGTTGTTCGCGGCTCTGGAAGTGGCCACCGGCAAGGTGACCGACCCGTGCTACGACCGGCACGGCAAGGCCGAGTTTGGCGACTTCCTCCGCACGGTCGCCAAGGCCTACCCGCGCCGCCAGCTGCACGTCGTGCTGGACAACTACCACACCCACAAGCACGCCGAGATCGACGCCTGGCTGGCCAAGAACCCGCGCGTGCACCTGCACTTCACCCCGACCTTCGGGTCGTGGCTAAACGTGGTCGAGGCGTTCTTCGGGATCATCACCCACCAGGCGATCCGCCGCGGCTCCTTCGAGAACGTCACCGAGCTCATCGCCACAATCCACGCCATCATCGACGGCTGGAACGACCGCTGCCACCCCTTCACCTGGACCAAGACCGCCGACCAGATCCTGCCCCACGCCATCCGTAAACGAGATTCAGACGCGGGACACTAGCGGGGTCGGAGGAACAACAGGCGATCCTTCGCCCGGTCGACGGTCATCCGTGGAATGCCTGCCTCGGTGACCAGGTCGTCGGGACCGCGCAGGCCCCCCATTCGAGCCCCGAGCCACCTCGACGCGGCGGGCCTCGGCTCGACTCAGGCCGAGGAACCGTCGCAGGCCGACGGCCGAGGTGCCGTTGACGTCGACCAGGCCGCCATCGCGCCGGCCCCCGGTGAGGTCTGGTCGGCCGAGGCGCCATGCAGCGGCGGCATCCGGATCCTGTGCAGCGACCGTCCGGGCCCACAAACGTCGTTGCGTGTCCTCCGCTACCCATTTCCGAATCCGGAAGGCATCGACGATGGCAACAGTGATCAGGATGATCGACCCGAAGCCCAACCACGTTGAGGCGGCCTCGCTCTCGGTCGAGGCCACGTCGGTAGCAGGTACCGAAGTGACGAACAGTCCGATAGTCGCCAGCACATAGATCGCCGTGCGTAGCCACAGGTCACGGCGACCGGTCTGGATCGCCCAGACCAGGAAGGGAAGAGAAACCGTCAGGATTCCGAGCGGGCTCAGCGCGAGCGCGGTTGAGCCAGCCGCCGACGCCGGCGGCGGTTGTGGCGGCAGAGGCGGTGGTGGCGGGACCGTCGGCGGCCCGGTGCGTGGTGGAGCCTCCAGTGGCGGGGATGAAGGGAGGTGCGGCACCGGACGCGGTGGCGTCTCTGGCGGCGGCGTCGGCGGAACTGGTCGCTCGGGCACCGGGTCGAACAGCCGGCCATCGGGGGCGCGCATGTAGAGAACTGGTGTCGCCCACTCCGCCCGGGCCGCTGCATGAAGCGTTCGGCGGGCCTGGGTGACGGCGGCATCGACCGGCCGGCCGGCGGCCAACGCCTCGTAGAGACTCTGAGAGAATTTCAGCGCAGCTCGGTCGGTGATCTCGAACTGCATCGCGACCACGGCCGGGACGCCTTGCAGGACGAGGCTCTCAGCGGTCCCGCCGAAGGGATCGATCGAGCCGACGTTCACCCCGCGGCACGAATTGAGAACGACCAAGCCTAAGGAATCGGCATCGGCCAGTTGTTGGCCGAGATCGACACCACTTTCGAACTGGCCCCGACCGTTGGAGTCGCAGAACACCAGGACACCCTTCCCGTCGTGGGTGACACCTCCGTGGCCGACGTAGTGCAGCAGGTGATACGGCTGCCGGCCTGCGAACTCGAGAGCTTCCATGGTCGGCTCGGGCAGGGCCTCCACGACGAGCCGACCACTGCGAACCAACGCGTCGGTCGCCTCGGCCAGTTTGGTGAGCTCGTGATCGACATCCAGCGGCGGATAGTCCACCGGACTCGAGACCAGGACCAACATGCGCAACGGCCCGCGTGGTACCGGCGGGAGCGACACCCGTGGCAGCTCGATGTAGCGGATGATCGGCGTCAGTTGGACGAGTCCGAGGAAGTTCCGATTCGCGTGGTCGTAGAGCATCTCCCACGGCAGCCGAGCCAGTTCGGGGGCGTCGGAGAAA
This sequence comes from Jiangellaceae bacterium, assembly GCA_035697245.1. Taxonomy (GTDB): domain Bacteria; phylum Actinomycetota; class Actinomycetes; order Jiangellales; family Jiangellaceae; genus JACVRX01. The sequence continues at coordinate 22,167 of DASSDH010000191.1, read as the reverse complement.
TGCAGCCGAATGCGCAAGCCAGCGTCGTGTTGGTGTTTGACGTTGTCGATGCTTCTGTGCAGACAGCTCAGTATCTGATCGCGGAACAACGAGTCGAACAGGCGCGCACCGACATCGCGCACGAGATCCGCGGCCGGGGGCGCCGCGGTGGAGATGTCACGGACAACCTCGGGGGCATTGCGTAACTCGAGTACGAGATTGCGCAGCTCGAGGTCGGAGATCGGCATCTCGAACATCCGAGTCGGTGACTCCCCCACCGGCGACGAGAGCACCTTGACCTCGTACTGGTCACGAACGCTCTCGAGAAGGATGTCGAAGTTGGCGTACTGATGACCCGGCATCGCCCCTCCCCTCCCGCGGCGTGCCTTGCTCTAGAGACTAGGAGGACCCGTGGTTGTTGGTGATACGCCGAGCTATGAAGAATTACGACAGTGTGGCGTAGTCGACGACCCCGCGGCGAAGTGCCTGCGCCGCCTGGCGGGCGGCGTGTCGGAGCGGAGTGTCGCCGGCGGCGTCGGCGACCTGGTCGAGCAGATCGAGCAGCTGGCGCATCGCCCGAACGAAGTCGCCGGCAGTCAGGTCGGCCTCGGTCAGAACCGACTCGAGTCGATCTCCCTTGGCCCACCGCCAGGCCACGTTTGCGAAACCCAGATCGGGCTCGCGCAGGAAATCCAGGTTGTGCTCCTTCTCCAAGTCGTCGAGATGGCCCCAGAGCCGAACCATCTCGCCGAGAACATCCGGTACATGGCCGGGTGGCAGCGGCGGAGGGACGGCGTCATCCGGCTGCCGCGACTCGTAGCTGAGCGCAGACAGGCACGCGGCGAGCTCGGCCGCATCGAGGTCGTCCCACAGTCCTTCCCGCAATGCTTCGGCGGCGAGCAGGTCGAGCTCGGTGTAGAGCCGGGCCAGCCGGCGGCCGGCCGACGTGACCTCGTCGCCCCGGAGGTAACCCATGGTTTCCAACACGGCACAGACCCGGTCGAACTGCCGGGCGATGGTATTCGTGCGGGTCTCTACTCGGCGCTGCAGCTGCTCGGTCTCGCGGCGCAGCCGCAGCCATCGCTCGGCCCACCGGGCATGCTCCTCCCGGTCAGCGCATCCGTGGCACGGGTGAGCACGCAGCCGCCGCCGCATATCGAGCAGCTCGTCGTCGTCAGCGGCGGCCAGCGGCGGCCGGGGTCGCGGCCGCCCACCCTGGAATGGCACTTTCGCTCGCAGCGCCGCGGCCAGGTCGCGCCGCGACGTCGCCGCCTTCGGGTTGAATGTGCGGGGGATCCGTAGCCGCGCAAGCGGCTCGACGGCGACCGGAAAGTCCACCAGCGAGAGCCGCCGCACCTGCCGAGCTTCGGTGAGCACCGTCGGCCGGGGCCCGTCGCCGCGTCCTGACGTCGACGTACCTGGGTCGAGCACCACCGCGACGCCGGCGAACTTGCCGGAAGGTACGCGGACGATGTCGCCGGGCCGCAGCCGCTCGAGCGCTTCGGCGGCGGCCGCTCGGCGGAGGGCCGTTCCCTGCCGGGCCAGAGCGGCTTCGCGGTCGGAGATCTGCCGGCGCAGCAACGCGTATTCCTCGAAGTCGCCGAGGTGGCAGGTCATCGCCTCGCGATACCCGTCGAGTGCCTCCTCGTGCCGGCGCACCGTGCGGGCCAGGGCCACGACGGCCCGGTCGGCCTGGAACTGGGCGAACGAGGACTCCAGGAGGTCCCTCGCCCGAGCCCGGCCCACCTGGCCGACCAGGTTTACGGCCATGTTGTACGACGGGCGGAACGACGACCGCAGCGGATAGGTACGTGTCGAGGCGAGACCGGCCACTGCCATCGGATCGAGTCCGGGCTGCCAGAGCACGATGCCATGTCCCTCGGCGTCTATACCCCGGCGGCCCGCCCGGCCGGTGAGCTGGGTGTACTCCCCCGGTGTGATCTCGGCATGGGTCTCGCCGTTCCACTTCACCAGGCGCTCGATGACGACGGACCGGGCCGGCATGTTGATCCCGAGTGCAAGGGTCTCCGTCGCGAACACCGCACGGACAAGACCGCGGACGAAAAGCTCCTCGACCACTTCCTTGAATGTCGGCAGCATTCCGGCGTGGTGGGCGGCCAACCCGCGTTCCAGACCGTCGACCCAGTCGTGGTAGCCGAGGACGTGCAAGTCCTCGTCGGGGAGGTCGGCGCACCGCTCCTCGACGATCGCGCGAATCTCGTCACGCTCCTCGGGCAAGGTGAGTCGAACCCCGGCGTCCAGGCACTGGCGCACCGCCGCGTCGCAACCGACCCGGCTGAACACGAAGACGATCGCCGGTAGCAGATCGGCCCGATCGAGCCGGTCGAGGACGTCGACCCTGTTCGGCGTATACGCCCCTCCACTGCGCCGGCGCCGATGCCCGCCACGGTTCGGCCGCCGGTCAGCCACTCGGGCGAAACGCTGTTCGTCGCGCGCGTAGCGGACCAGCTCGGGGTTGACCCGCCGTTGCCCGTCATCAGGGCCACCGGTGACGAACAGGTCGAGCAGGCGCGAACCGACCATGACGTGCTGCCACAGCGGCACGGGACGTCGTTCCTCCACGACGACGTCGGTGTCGCCCCGCACCATCGACAGCCACTCCCCGAACTCCTCCGCGTTGGACACGGTGGCCGACAGCGAAACCACCGTGACCGACGCTGGCAGGTGGATGATCACCTCTTCCCACACCGCACCCCGGAATCGGTCGGCAAGATAGTGAACCTCGTCCATGACGACGTAACCGAGCCCCGCGAGCGTCGACGAGCCCGCGTAAAGCATGTTGCGCAGGACTTCGGTCGTCATCACGACGATCGGCGCTTCGGGATTCACCGAGTTGTCGCCGGTGAGCAGGCCCACCCTGGCCGGCCCATGCCGGGTTACGAGGTCGTTGTACTTCTGGTTCGACAAGGCCTTGATCGGCGTCGTGTAGAAGCACTTGCGACCCTGCTCGAGCGCGAGATATACCGCAAACTCCCCGACTACCGTCTTTCCGGCGCCGGTTGGTGCTGCGACCAGGACGCCTCGGCCGCTTTCGACCGCCTGGCAGGCCTGAACTTGGAACTCGTCCAGGGCGAACTCGTAGCCGGCCCGGAACCGGCCCAGAGCACTCGCTTTCTCCCACTGGCGGCGCCGCGCGGCAGCGTAGCTCTCCGCGGGCGAGCTCATACCGGCAATCTAGCCGGTTGCGCAGGCATGCCCTTCACGTCGCAGGAGGGACGAGCACGCGCAGGGCGCCGGGCACGGCGTCGAAGGTCTGGGGCAGTGGGCCGAGCCGTTCGCCGTCGGCATAGGCCGTGATCCCGGGCGCGTCGATGTGCACCCGCTTGGCCCGGCGGACCTCCACGACCGGAAGCCGGACGTGCGAGCCGGTGTAGACCCGGGGAAAGACCGTGATGAACCTTGCCTTTGACAGTGGCTTGACGATCATCACGTCGAGCAGCCCGTCGTCCATGATCGCGTCCGGCGTCACCTTCATTCCGCCGCCGTACGAGGGGATGTTGCCCGCGGCGACCAACATGGCGCTGGTCTGCCATGCCTCCCCGTCCAGTTCCAGCACATACGGGACGGGACGGAATACGCTGAGCTCGGCCAGCATCGCCAGGTTGTACCGCATCCGCCCCCGTGGCCAGCTCATCCGGTTGGCGCGGTCGTTCACTCGGGCGTCGAACCCCGCAGCGACGACGCCGCCGAACCACTGGCTGGCGGTTCGACCGAGGTCGATTCGGCGCTCGGCGCCGGTCACGACGATCGCTGCCGCTGCAGCCGGGTCGCGTAAGGGAATCCCTATTGCCCGGGCGAAGTCGTTGCCGGTCCCGGCCGGTGCGACCGCGAATGCGACGTCGGTGCCGCCGACCGCCTGCAGCCCGAGATGGACCATGCCGTCGCCGCCGACCACCACAAGGGCGTCGGTTCCCTGGGCGACGGCCTGGTGCGCCAGGTCCTGACTCTCCCGAACGTCCCGGCCGGCAAGCTGCCGAACAGCGAGACCCGCGCCCAACAGAAGCGTCGCGACCTCCCGACCGACCCGCGCGCCACGGCCGTGGCCAGAAGTGGGGTTCACGAGCAGCGTGATCTGACGGGACACGCGCGAAGGGTAACTGGGCGATCAGGTGACGTCGTCGTCGAGCCGCGACGGCAGGTTGTCCGACGGGTCGGCGGGCTCCAGCTCGAGTTCCGAGGCGACGTCGTCATCGATGGCCGGCCCGGCTTCGCGGGCACGCCGTCGGTCATTCAGCCGGCAGACCAACACGGCGGCCTCGAACAGGATCCACATCGGGCCGGCAAGCATGAGCATCGTGATCGGGTCGCCGGTGGGGGTGGCAATGGCAGCGAACACGAAGATGCCGAGCACTGTCCATCGCCTGGTACTGGAAAGCGTCTCCCGGCTGAGCACACCGACGGCATTCAGCAGGACGACGAAGACCGGCAGCAAAAAGGCGATCCCGAACACCAGGACCAGCCGCATGACGAAGCTGAGGTAGTCGCTGAACAAGACGATGTTCGCGACGTCGTCGGGAGTAAAGCCGAGGATGACGGCCAAACCACGCGGTAATAGCCAAAAGCACAACGCGATGCCGGCCAGGAACAGCGGAACCGAGGTGAAGATGACGAGGGCGGTCCACTTGCGCTCGTTCCGGTAGAGACCGGGCGTGACGAATGCCCAGATCTGATAGATCCAGACCGGGCTGGCGAGGATGACCCCGACCAGCAACGCGATCTTGAGCGGGATCACGAACGGATCGGCGATGCCGCCGAAGTTGATCTCGGCGGTCAGGTCCTCTGATTCGGCGACGTCCTTGAACGGACCGATGAACGCGTCGATGATCTGCTGGTAGAAAACCAGCCCGAACACGCCGCCTGCGGCAATCGCGAGGATTGCCTTGACCAGCCGGGAACGCAGCTCGCGTAGATGCGCGGCAAGCGTCATCCGGCCTTCGGGGTCGCGCGGCTGCTCAGATCCTTTGCTACGACGCCCGATCATGGCCGCCACGGCCTGATCAACCGCCGTCGCCGAGCCGGGTGCTGCCGTCAGGCGTCACGCCGAGTCGAGTCTGTGACATCGCCGACCCGATCGCGTACCGGATCCGGGCCTGGCGGCGCGGATACGTCGTCGCGGTGCGCCTCGACTTCCAATGGTGCACGCGGGGTGGGGCTCTCGGCCTTCTGGGCCTTCTCCTCCTCGGTCATCCCTTTGGTCTCTGCCTTGAAGATCCGTAGGGACCGACCGACGCCGCGGGCAAGGTCGGGCAGTTTCTTGGCCCCGAACAGCAAGACGATAACCAGCAGAATCAGGATGATCTCGGGTGCTTGGATACCCCTGCCGAACATCGCGACTCCATCTCGTTGGTTTGCCGAACACTGTCGATCGTACGCCGCCGGCTCAGTTCCCGGGCTGGTGGTCTGATGTGGCGAACGGCCCGACGGCATCCATGGTTCGTTCCAGGTCGGCGGCCAGACTGGTCAGCTCCTGTGCGAGCACCCTGCTTCGGCGGTAGACCGACCGGCCGTTGATGAAGACGACAACCACCGTGGCGACGAAGGTGACCGCGACTACCAGGTAGAGAACAACCGCCAGCGTCGACACGACCTGGACCCTACCTCGCGGCGACGGGTCGGTCGTCCCTCGCGTACGCGTCCAGGGCGGCAGTCGCGTCAGTGACAACGGTGTCGGCGAGATCCTGCGGATCCACGATCCGCCCGGTGCCGCCCAGCCGCAAACACAGGCGACGGATCCACCGGGGGTCGGCAACGCGAATGCTGATCAGCAGCCGATCGGACCCGACCTCCTCGACGGTCTCGCATGGGTAGTAGTCGGCCACCCAGCGACCGGCCGGCTCGAGTTCCATCGTGACCAGCATGTCGTCAGCGCTCGGCTGGAAGATTCCAGCGCTCAGATCCCTGGAGCGAGCCTCCGCGGGAACGTCCGCCGCGACGTCGAGCAGCGCGACCGACGCGATCCGATCTAACCGGAAGAGCCGGACCGACTCCGCGCGGCGGCACCAGCCCTCCAAATACAGCCGGCCGTCGGCGAGCGCCAGCCGCATCGGGTCGACGTCACGTTCGGTGGTTTCGTCGCGTCCGGGCACCCAATAGGACAGATGCAGCCGGCGCTTCTCGTCCAACGCCCGCCGGACGGTGCCGGCGACGTCGGCGACAGCTTCGCCGTCGACCTCCACCCGTACCGCCGCCGCTCGCTCTGCAGCCGCACCTGCGGCGCGTTCCAGCTTGGCGACCGCTCGGTCAACCGCGCTGCGCTCGGCAGAACCAGGTATCGCCCCCAGCGTGCGCAGCGCGACCACCAGCGCCAAGGCCTCATCGGTCCCGAGCCGCAGCGGTCGCGTCAGGTAGTCGGCATTCGAGACGTTGATGACGCCCTCGCCCTCGGCGGCGTCCATGTCAACCTCGATGTAGTCGCCCATGGCAAGCCCCGGCAGCCCGGAGAACCACAGCACGTTGAGGTCGCGCAGGATCTGCCGCTCGGTGACACCGAACAGATCGGCGACATCTGAAACCCGGGTGTTCGGGTGGGACAGCAGGTACGGCAGCAGCGAAAGCAGCCGGGACACCTGCTCTTGGGCACCGCTGGGCCGGCGGGTCATGCCGAAACTCCGGCAACGGCGCGCAGATGTGCGATTACTCGGCTGCGGACCTCAGCTGGCTCGAGGACGACAGCGTCGCCGCCGTAGCCGGCCACCTCGGCCGCCAGATCGCCCGGGTCGGCATATGGAACTGCGACGAGGTCCCAGTCGTCAGCGAGCAGCTGGCAGTCCGCGGCCCGGCGGCGCAGCCCGTAGCCACTGCCGCGCCGGACCCTGATACGCGCGATCCCAGTTTCGCGTTGTGGCGTCAGCAGACCAGCTGCGTCCCGGATCTCGGCCGGTGAGGGCACGTCGTAGCTGCCGGCCCGACCCGCCGGCGTCACATCACCCACGATGCGAGAGAGCCGGAACAACCGCGGTGCCGAGCGGTCGCCGTCGTAACCGACGACATACCAGCGGCCGTGCCACGACAGCACGCTCCAGGGCTGAAGCCGACGGCGCATGGGATCTGCACCGGGTGCTCTGCGGTAGTCGAACGTGACCGGCCGACGATCACGGACCCCTTCCCAAAGCGGCCAGAACGCAGGCTCCTCGACGGCGACCCGGGGCTCGACCGCGGCGAGTGGCTCAGTGTCGGTGTCGACACCGCCTGCCCGGAGCTTCAGCACCGCCCGGCTGGTGGCCTCGGCCAGGCTGGCGTGCTGCCACACCCGGGCTGCGAGTCCGAGCACGGCAGCCTCGTCGTGCTCCAGCCGGATCTCTGGCAACTCGAACTCCTGGCGGCGGATGCTGTAACCCGGCTCCTCGTCACCGGCTGGGTCGTTGGAACCCGTCTCGATCGGGATGCCGAGCTCGCGCAGCTCCTCCTTGTCGCGTTCGAACATCCGCTCGAAGGCTTCGTCCGATTGGTCGCCATATCCGCCAACCACCTGCCGGATCTTGCTCTTCGGCACGTACCCGCGGGAGACGAGCAGGCAGATGACGAGATTCATCAGCCGCTCGCTCTTGGCCTGCTTCGGCACTGCGGTTCAGAGCCCCTTCCTGACTCCGAGAGGCTAACCGGTGACTAGCCTCGGCGGGATGATCCGCTGGCGCTCGGGCGTGGTGGTGTCGCTGGTGCGTACATGGCCCGGCGCCACCGAGTTGACTGCTTCCGTCGACGGCGAGGGCGAGGTTCGCGCCCTCGCATACGACCAAGTCGTCGGCCGGCCCGACGTCGGCGATCGGGTGCTGCTCAATACCAGCGCACTTGCCCTTGGCCTCGGTACTGGAGGCTACGCCATGGTGGTCGCAATTCCCGACCGACTGCCGCCCGATCCACAGCCCTCCCCGGGCCACCTGGTGAAATCCCGATACACACCGCTGCAGACGACAGTCCTGGGGGTCGACGAGCAGGAGTCGCCCTCGCACGAAACCCTTCGGGACGCTGACGACCTCGCCGGCATGCCTGTCGTGGTGGCAGACCTGCACTCCGCCCTGCCTGCAGTTATTGCCGGAATCCGAGACGGTAGGCCTGACGTCACCGTCGTCTACGTGATGACCGACGGTGGTGCGCTGCCGATGTGGTATAGCCGATCCGTCGCACAGCTGCGGGCAGCAGGCTGGCTGACCGGCGTCGTGACGGTGGGGCAGGCCTATGGCGGCGACGCCGAGGCAGTGACCCTGCACACCGGCCTTCTGGCAGCGCGGCACGTATACGACGCTGACGTTGCCGTCGTGGCTCAGGGTCCGGGCAACTTGGGCAGCGGCACCCGATGGGGCTTCTCCGGCGTGGCGTGCGGCGAGGCGGTCAATGCTGTCTCGGTGCTGGGCGGACGGTGCGTGGCGTCTTTACGCATCAGCGATGCCGACCAGCGCGAACGTCACCATGGCATCTCCCACCACAGCCTGACGGCATATGGCCGGGTAGCCCTGATCGCGGTAGACGTCGTGGTCCCTGGGTTGGACGGTGAGTTCGCCGCCTTGATCGGCGAACAGTTGCATCAGCTGGCCCGGCACCGGATCGTCACTGTCTCGGTCGACGGCCTGCTCGAGGCCCTGCGCTCCTCTCCTGTTCAGCTGTCCACCATGGGGCGCGGCGTCGACGAGGATCCCGCGTATTTCCTCGCCGCCGCAGCCGCCGGCCGCCACGCCGCTGCCTTACTCAACCGGTCGGTTGAGTAGTGGATCTTGAATGGGGACAGCCTGGTGTCAGGCGGTGCCGATGATGTCGACGACGATGGCGATCGGCTCGCCCTGCGGCGACTGTTCGGACACGTTGTCGGCCGCTGTGATGCGGACCAGAGCGCGAGTACCGACCTTCTGACCCTCCAGCGCCTCGGCGAGGCCGGGAAGCTGGTCGGGCGTCAAGACGATCGGGCCGGCACCTTCGTCCCACGAGGAGAACTGCGTCTCCTTGGTCGCATACGATGCCTGCAGGACCTTGACCACCAGAGAGTCACCGAGATCGGCCCCATCCCCTGTCACGAGGACGTCGGTCGTCGAGGTCTCGACCGGCGTGGCCGCCGCCGGGAACTCGACAGTCGGCGCCTCAGCGCCGCCGTCGCCAGTGACCGTGGGAAGGTCGGCGGGCAGATCGGGAACAGGAGAACCCGAGATCGCCGCGTCATCGCCGTAGGAGTCGACGATGTCGACGATGAAAATCAGCGTGGCGTCGGCCTCGATCGGTGAGCCCTCTGGCGGGGTGTCGCCGTACGCTTTGTCCGGGGGTACGACCAGCAAGACCCGAGAGCCGGCCTTCTGACCGACCAGTCCCTCGTCCCAACCGGTGATGACTGAGCCTTCGCCGATGGGAAAGCCGGCGGGGCTCCCCCTGTCATACGAGTTGTCGAAGACGTTCGCGGCGCCGTCGCCGCCCGCCGCCCAGGTCTGGCCGAGGTAGTCCGCCACCAGGAAGTCGCCAGCCGCCACCTCACTGCCGTCGCCCTCGGACAGCACGTCGACGACGAGCTCGGCCGGAGGGTCCCCGGCTGGTACCTCGAGCTCGGGCTTGGCGCCGACCTCACCAGTCACCTGGATGCCGCTCTCGGTCGAGCTGGTCGGCGGAGCGGCGTCCGGCTCGGAGTCCGAGCCGCACGACCAGAGTGCGACCGCGGCGGTTAGCAAGGAAGCGGCCAGGGCCAGCGGTCTGCGCACGGTGTTGCGTCCTTCGGAGTCGGGAGATGGTGCGCCCGGAAGGACGCGAAGTCCCCACCCTAGAACAGCAACCTGAAGGTTCCCGAAGAGGTCACATGCTGGCAATGAGCTTTTCGACCCGCTCGTCGACGGCTCGGAACGGGTCTTTGCACAAGACGGTCCGCTGAGCCTGGTCATTCAGCTTGAGATGGACCCAGTCGACGGTGAAGTCGCGGCGGCGCTCCTGCGCGCGTCGGATGAACTCCCCCCGCAACCGGGCTCGAGTGGTCTGTGGTGGCACGGACTTCGCCTCGAAGATCTCGATGTCGCGGCACACCCGGCTGACCGCCCCGCGTCGCTCGAGGAGGTAATACAGCCCGCGGCCACGGTGGATGTCGTGGTAGGAGAGGTCCAGCTGGGCGATCCGCGGATGGGTCAGCGAGAGTCCGTGCCGGTCGCGGTACCGCTCGATGAGCTGGAACTTGGTCACCCAGTCGATCTCGCGTTCGACCAGAGCCAGATCACCTGAGTCGATGGCCTTGAGGGTGCGCTCCCACAGCTCAAGGACCCGTTGCACAGTGGGCGTGCCGAGGTCGCGCCGGTCGACGAAGTCGCGAGCCTTGGTGAAGTACTCCTCCTGGATCTCCAGGGCTGAGGCCTCGCGGCCGTTGGCGAGGCGCACCTTGCGCCTGCCGGTGACATCGTGACTGATCTCGCGGATGGCCCGGATCGGATTCTCCAGGCCGAGGTCGCGCAAGTTCGCCCCGGTCTCCACCATGCGCAGCACCAGGTCGGTGCTGCCCACCTTGAGTAGGGTCGTCGCCTCGTTCATGTTCGAGTCGCCGACGATCACGTGCAGCCGGCGGTACCGCTCGGCATCGGCGTGCGGCTCGTCGCGAGTGTTGATGATCGGACGGCTGCGCGTGGTTGCGCTCGACACGCCCTCCCAGATGTGTTCGGCTCTCTGGCTCACGGCGTAGACGGCCCCTCGAGGGGTCTGCAGAACCTTGCCGGCGCCGCAGATGACCTGCCGGGTGACCAGGAACGGGATCAACACGTCGGCCAGCCGAGAAAACTCTCCGTGCCGGCCCACCAGATAGTTTTCGTGGCAGCCGTAGGAGTTGCCGGCGGAGTCGGTGTTGTTCTTGAACAGGTACACGTCCCCGGCGATGCCCTCCTCACGCAGCCGCTTCTCGGCATCGACCAGCAGCCCTTCCAACACCCGCTCTCCGGCCTTGTCGTGGGTGACCAGGTCGACGATCGAGTCGCACTCGGGCGTGGCGTACTCGGGGTGGCTGCCGACGTCCAGATAGAGCCGAGCGCCGTTGGAGAGGAAGACGTTGCTGCTCCGGCCCCAGGTCACCACCCTGCGGAACAGGTACCGGGCAACCTCGTCCGGCGAAAGCCGCCGTTGACCCCGGAAGGTGCAGGTAACGCCGTACTCGTTCTCGAGTCCGAAGATACGGCGGTCCACCCGGCCAGACTACGTGCTCGCTGCCGGCGGCTCATCGGGTCCGGGCAGCATCTCGTCCAGTTCCGGACCGACGATGCGACGGAACCGCCGACGCGGTCTGTCGCGATCGAGGATGGCGACCTCCAGGGCATCAGCCGTCAACGTGCGGGTCTCGCCGTTGCCGCTGTCCCTGCCGAGCGCCTCGACCGCCAACCGCAGCGCCTGCTGCAAGGTCAGATCGTCACGGTAGTTCTCGGCGACGTATCGGGTGATCTGCTCGGCTGAGCCGCCCATGACCGCGAACTGCTCCTCCTGGGCGACAGATCCGTCGTAGGTCAACCGGTAGATCTGGTCGTCGGCGACGGTACGACCCACCTCGGCCACGACGATCTCGACCTCGTACGGCTTGGGTTCGGTAGTGAAGATCGTTCCCAACGTCTGCGCGTACACGTTGGCAAGGCCCCGCCCGGTCACGTCTGCCCGGTCGAATGCGTAGCCGCGCAGGTCGGCCATCCGCACGCCCGCCACCCGCAGATTTTCGAACTCGTTGTACTTGCCCACGGCTCCGAAGGCGATCCGGTCGTAGATCTCGCTGATCTTGTGCAGGGACCGAGAGGGGGTCTCTGCGGCGAACAGAATCCCGCCGGGGTACTGGATGACGACGACCGACCGGCCGCGGGCGATGCCTTTGCGGGCGTAGTCGGCCCGGTCCTTCATCAGCTGTTCGGGCGAGACGTAACCGAACTGCATCGTCACCGCAGGCGTCCTTTCGGCTGACCGATCACTGCACGGGTGCTTGGGGGCCGTCCGGACGCACACTCCGGGCTGCGACGACGGTCTCGACGACCTCCGCGACCGCGGATTCGGCCAACCGGCGGTAACCGTGCGCGTCGACGACAGAGACGACCGGGAAGATCCCGCGGGACAGGTCGGGGCCGCCGGTGGCGGAGTCGTCGTCGGCAGCATCGTAGAGCGCCTGGATGCATACGGTGGTGGCCTCGGACACGCTCAGGTCGGGCCGGAACAGCTTCTTCAACGCGCCGCGCGCGAACAGCGAACCGGACCCGACCGAGTAGTACATGTGCTCCTCGGAGCGTCCTCCGGTGACGTCATAGGAGAAGATCCGGCCGGTGCCCACGTCGAGGTCGAAGCCCGCGAACAACGGCAGTACGGCCAAGCCCTGCAGCGCCAACCCCAGATTGCTGCGAATCATGTGCGACAGCCGGTTGGCCTTGCCGTCCAGGGACAGCACGATGCCCTCGATCTTCTCGTAATGCTCCAGCTCGAGCTGGAACAGCCGCACCATCTCGACCGCCACCCCGGCCGCACCGGCGATGCCGATGCACGAATACTCGTCAGCCGGGAAGACCTTCTCGACGTCACGCTGGGCGATGATGTTGCCCATGGTCGAGCGCCGGTCGCCGGCCATCACCACACCGTCGGGATACGTCGCCGCGACGATCGTGGTGCCGTGCGGTGTCTGCTCAGCGAGGGCGGACCCGCCAGCAGGGCCGTGACCGGGCAGCAGCTCTGGGGCTTGCCGGCTCAAGAAGTCGGTGAACGACGCTGTTCCCGGGGCCAGAAAGGAATTCGGGAGGCGTCCAACCGGCTCGCCTGGATACGACATCGGGTTCTACTCCCCGCCCTTCTGTACGAATCCGCGGACGAAGTCCTCGGCATTCTCCTCGAGCACCTCGTCGATCTCGTCGAGGATCGCGTCGACATCGTCGGCGAGCTTGTCCTGGCGCTCCTTGAGCTCCTCGGACTCCTCGGCAGCCTGGTCGACGTCGACATCCTCGGAGCGGCGGGGCTGCTTGCGCTGCTGCCCGCCTGTATCGCGTGCCATGGGCCACCTCCGACGAGACTGCGGTCGTCCTGCGACGACCCTACCTAGCAGACGGGGTGCCCGGCCGCATCAGCCGGGTCTTGAGCTGAGAGCACAATGCCGCCTCGTCCACCGCTGGTGACTCATCCGCCGGAGAGCGCCTGCACCAGCTCCTCCGCGGTCCGGCAGCGGTCCAGCAGTTCGCCGACGTGGGCTTTCGTGCCCCGCAGCGGCTCCAAGGTCGGCACCCGCTGCAGGGCGTCCCGCCCCGGCAGGTCGAAGATCACCGAGTCCCACGACGCGGCAGCCACGTGCGGCGCGTATTTCGCCAGGCAGCGACCGCGGAAGTAGGCGCGGGTATCGCTGGGCGGCTCGTGCACGGCTCGGGCGATCTCGTCGTCGTGGAGCAGTCGCTCCATCCGACCCAACGAGACCAGCCGGTGGTACAGCCCTCGAGCTGGGCGGACGTCGGAGTACTGCAGGTCCACCAGATGCAGTTTCGGGTGCGACCACTCCAGACCATCCCGCTCGCGGTAGGACTCGAGCAAAGCCAGCTTCGCCACCCAGTCCAGCTCGGCGGCGAGTGACATCGGATCGGCCTCCAGTCGGCTCAGGACCGACTCCCACCGTTCGAGCACGTCTGCGGTGGCGGGGTCGACGTCGGAGCCATACCTGTTCTCGACGAACTTGCGCGCCTGCTCGGCGTACTCCATCTGTAGCTGAACCGCGGTGAGTTGGCGACCGTCTTTGAGCGTCATCAAGTGCTTGAGCGAGGTGTCGTGGGAGACCTCGTGCAACGACGTGACGGGACGCTCCACTGACAGGTCCACGGCAAGGAAGCCCTCCTCGACCATGGCGAGCACCAGCGACGTCGTGCCGAGCTTGAGGTAGGTCGACACCTCGGACAAGTTGGCGTCGCCGATGATGACGTGCAGGCGCCGGTACCGCTCGGGATCGGCGTGCGGTTCGTCCCGGGTGTTGATGATCGGCCGCTTGAGTGTCGTCTCGAGGCCGACCTCGACCTCGAAGTAGTCGGCCCGCTGCGAGACCTGGAATCCGTGCCGGGTGCCGTCCTGCCCCAGGCCCACCCGGCCCGCGCCGCAGACGACTTGCCGGGATACGAAGAACGGGGTCAGGTGCCGCACGATGTCGGCGAAGGGTGTCTGCCGGCTCGTCAGATAGTTCTCATGGCACCCGTACGAGGCGCCCTTGTTGTCGACATTGTTCTTGTACAGCTGGATGGGCGACGACGCCGGTGTCAAGGCGGCGAGCCGCGCGGCTTCGGCCATCACCATCTCGCCGGCCTTGTCCCAGAGCACGGCATCGAGGGGGGAGGTGACCTCGGGAGAGGAGTACTCCGGATGCGCATGATCGACGTAGAGCCGCGCGCCGTTGGTGAGGATGACATTGGCGAGTCCGACCTCTTCGTCGGTGAGCTGGCTCGGGTCGGCGCCCTCTCGAGACAACTCGAACCCGCGGGCGTCGCGCAGCGGGCTCTCCTCCTCGAAGTCCCACCGGGCCCGCCGCGCTCGCGCCGTCGCCGCGGCGTACGCGTTTACCACCTGCGACGACGTCAGCATCGAGTTCGCGGCCGGGTTGCCGGGGACCGCGATGCCGTACTCGGTCTCGATCCCGACGACGCGACGGGCACTCATGCGACGAGCCTAAGCCGTCGGTCGGACGGGTAGTTCCGACGGCAGGTCATGTCACTGGCGCTGGCGGTGGATAGTGCACTCCGAGCTGCCGCATCGCTAGATCGAGAATGCGCATCACCGCCACGGTGTCGTCGAGCGGCATGACATCGCTTTCGGTCCGGCCCTCTCGCAGGCAGTCGTGAACGGCCCGCAGCATCGGCACGTACCCCCTGCCCTCGGGTTCGCGTTCGTGAACCTCTACGGATCCGTCGGCCACGGTGTGCACCAGCCGGGTCGGATGGTGGAACGGCGCAGGTACGTCGAGCCGTCCTTCGGTGCCGACGATCCTGGCCGTGCCCGCCTGATGAGCGAGGAGCGACATGTCGAGCAACGCTCGGGCGCCACCGTTCCAGCCCAACAGCAGGCCAGCTTCCGCGTCGACACCCTGCTGGCTCAGCGAGCCGTGCACCTCGACGGTGGCGGGCTCCCCGAGCACCATCTGCGCGAACGCGACCGTGTAGACGCCGAGGTCGAGCATGGCCCCACCGCCGAGTGCCGGATCCCGCAGCCGGTGCCGAGGATCCCGCGGAGCGACGAAACCCAGATCCGCGCTGACCGTACGAACATCCCCGATGCCGCCAGCCGTGATGATCTCCCGCGTTGTGGCGACGATCGGGGTGAACCGGGTCCACATCGCCTCCATGCAGAAGATCTGCCGATCGCGGGCACGGTGCACGAGGTCCTCGGCGTCGGCGAGTGACGTAGTGAATGCCTTTTCACACAGGACTGCCCGCCCCTCGTCGAGGGCGCCGCCGACGATCGGTGCGTGCTGCGCATGAGGGGTGGCGACGTACACGATGTCGACGCTGTCGTCCGCCAGAAGGTCCTCGACCGAGCCGTAGGCACGCTCGACGCCGAACTCGTCGGCAAAAGCCTGCGCCCGCTCGGAGGACCGCGAGCTGACGGCGCTGAGCCGGGCGTCGGGAAGAAGTCGGAGCTCGGCGGTCATCTTCCGTGCGATGTTGCCTGTCGACACGATTCCCCACCGGATGGGATCGGCGTCAGTCTCCATCGATCTCCCTTGGCCGCGCTTGACCCGTGGGCTTCCCACGGGGCATCCATCGCATCGGTTGGACGCCGATCAAATGTGGCTTGGCGTCAATGACATGTTCGTCACGATCGAAGCTTGCGTTGACGTGACGCAACAGGTGTGCCCGGCTGAGGTCATCGTCACAGGTACTGGCCGGTGTTGGCGACGGTGTCGATCGACCGGCCGGCCTGGACTCCTTCCTTCCCCGACACCAGCGTGCGGATGAAGACGATGCGCTCGCCCTTCTTGCCGGATATGCGGGCCCAGTCGTCCGGGTTGGTGGTGTTGGGCAGGTCTTCGTTCTCCTTGAACTCGTCCAGACATGCCGTGAGCACGTGTTGAACCCGGATGCCCTTGACGCCGGTCTCGAGAAAGTCCTTGATCGCCATCTTCTTGGCGCGGTCGACGATGTTCTGGATCATCGCGCCGGAGTTGAAGTCGCGGAAGTACAAAACCTCCTTGTCCCCGTTGGCATAGGTGACCTCCAGGAACCGGTTCTCCTCGATCTCGGAGTACATCCGCTCAACAGCGCGCTGGATCATTCCCTCCACCGTTGCATCTACAGACCGATGATTCTCCTGCAGGTCATCGGCGTTGAGCGGAAGGTCGGCCGTCAGGTATTTGCTGAAGATGTCGCGCGCGGCCTCGGCGTCGGGCCGTTCGATCTTGATCTTCACGTCCAGGCGGCCGGGTCGCAGAATCGCCGGGTCGATCATGTCCTCGCGGTTGGAGGCGCCGATCACGATCACGTTCTCGAGGCTTTCGACGCCGTCGATCTCGGAGAGGAGTTGCGGAACGATGGTGTTCTCGACATCGCTGGACACGCCCGAGCCTCGGGTCCGGAACAACGAGTCCATCTCGTCGAAGAAGACGATGACGGGAGTTCCCTCGCCGGCCTTCTCCCGGGCCCGCTGGAAAACCAGCCGGATGTGCCGCTCGGTCTCGCCCACATACTTGTTCAGCAGTTCCGGGCCCTTGATGTTGAGGAAATAGGACTTCTCCTCGCGCTTGCCGGTCCGTGCCGCGACCTTCTTCGCCAGCGAGTTCGCCACCGCCTTGGCGATCAGCGTCTTGCCGCAGCCGGGTGGTCCGTAGAGCAGCACGCCCTTGGGCGGCCGGAGCTGATGCTCCCGGAACAGGTCGGCGTGCAGATACGGCAGCTCGATGGCGTCTCGGATCTGCTCGATCTGCCGAGAAAGGCCGCCGATGTCGGCGTAGTCGATGTCCGGGACTTCTTCGAGGATGAGCTCCTCGACTTCGCTCTTGGGGATCCGCTCGTACACGAAGCCAGACCTGGGCTCCATGAGCAACGAGTCACCGGCCCTCATCACCGAATCCTTGAGCGGGGTGGCGATGCGCACGACGCGCTCGTCGTCGGTGTGCCCGATCACCAGAGCGCGATCACCGTCAGACAGCACCTCCTTGAGCATCACGATCTCGCCGATGCGCTCATACTCCATCGCGCGCACCACGTTGAGCGCCTCGTTGAGCATGACCTCCTGGCCCGCGCGCAGGCCCTCGGTGTCGACGTCCGGGCTCACCGCGACGCGCAGCTTCCGACCGCCGGTGAACACGTCGACCGTGCCGTCCTCGTAGCGTGACAAGAAGATGCCGAAACCCGCAGGCGGCTGTGCCAGCCGGTCGATCTCCTCCTTGAGCGCCACGATTTGGTCACGGGCCTCCCGGAGGGTGGTGGCGAGACGATCGTTCTGGGCTGTGACGGTGGCGAGTTGCGCCTCGGTGTCGGCCAACCGGTCCTCGAGCACCCGGGTCTGCCGGGGCGAGTCGGCCAGCCGCCGTCGTAACGCGGCCACTTCCTGTTCGAGGAAGGAGATCTGTGCCGAGCGGTCGCTGGATTCGCGCGCAGCGTCGCGACGCGGGCGGTCAGTGCTGCCGTCATGGGTCGGCACGGTCCTCACCCCCTGCGGAGCGTCGTCTAGTCACGACCCTACCTGCGGTGGCCGAGTTGACCAGACTTGTGCGGTGTCAGTCCTGGGCAGCCGGCGCCGGCCGACGCCGCCGCGGCGGCGCGACCGTGCCGGGCGCCAACCGGCGGGATGTCACCAGGAACCCCGTGTGCCCGATCATCCGGTGGTCTGGCCGCACGGCGAGTCCCTCGACGTGCCACGTCCGGATCATCGACTCCCACGACGCCGGTTCGGTGAATCCTCCGTGCGCGCGGATGGTCTCGACGGTCCGGGCCAGTTGAGTGGTCGTGGCGACGTAACAGCAGAGCACCCCACCGGCAACCAGCACTGCCGCGACGGCGTCGATGCACTCCCAGGGCGCCAGCATGTCGAGGATGACTCGATCGGCTGGCGCGGGCTCGTCCAACGACTCGACCAGGTCACCGACGGTGAGCCGCCAGGCCCGCTGCGGACCGCCGAAGAAACGTTCGACGTTGGCCGTGGCGATCTTCGCGAACTCCGCTCGGCGCTCGTATGAGTGCACCTTGCCGTGCCGGCCGACCGCCCGCAGCAGCGACATGGTGAGCGCGCCTGAGCCGACGCCCGCCTCGATTACCAGCGCGCCCGGGAAGACGTCGGCCATCGCGACGATCTGGGCAGCGTCCTTCGGGTACACCACGGCGGCGCCCCGAGGCATGGAGAGAACGTAGTCGGCCAGCAGCGGCCGCAACGCCAGGTAGGGGATGCCTCCAGTCGACGTCACGACTGTGCCCTCCGGTGCGCCGATCAGCGCATCATGGGGGAAGGAGCCCTGGTGAGTGTGGAACTCCTTGCCAGCCTCGAGCGTGATGGTGTGGTGTCGGCCCTTTGGGTCTGTCAGTTGCACCTGGTCACCGGATGTCATCGGCCCCGTCCGGCGCGCGGACGAATCGTTCCGATCGGTCACGGCAAGCAGGTTAGAACGCTAGGCCTTGGCCAGCGTGTCGTCGACGTCCGCGGTCGCGAGCACACCATAGACGCCGCCATCGCTATCGACCACGAGATACTCAGACGCCGGTGTGTCCCGCATCCGGCGCAGCAGCTCTTCCCCACCGAGGTCGACGGGAAGCACCAGCCCGGCCTGCAGCGAGCGCGCGACCTGGCCGACGGGAATCCATGGCCGACGATCGGTCGGAGTCGCCACGACCGACGCCTCGCTGACCAGGCCCGTCGGCCGGCCCGACGAATCGACCACGACCAATGCGCGCACGCCTCGGCCCTGCGCCTGACGCAAGGCCTCTGCGAGTGGAACATCTGGTGCCACCGGGGCGGCCCGGCGAGTCATCTGCTCGAGGTCGAGGCGCGGCAAACGCCTGCGGACCCGGCTCACTGCGAGCGCCTGCGTCGCGCCGGTCCACAACAACACCGCCACCAGGGCCGACCAGGCGACCGCGATGAACGAGGGCCGCCCGCCGGCGAGGACGAACGGCACGAGGACGACCAGGACGGCCAGCAGCTGGCCGGCCCGGGCAGCGACCACGGTGCCGGTGTGCTCCTTCCCCGTCACGCGCCATACGGCGGCCCGCAAGATGTGTCCACCGTCGAGCGGCAGCGCGGGCAGCAGGTTGAAGACGCCCACGAGCAGGTTCGCGCCCGCGAGCTCGAGCAAGAGGAACTGGGCGACGGGCTGATCCACCGGCCTGGACGCGAGATACGCGAGTCCGCCCGCGGCCAGCGACACCAGCGGACCCGCCGCTGAGACGACCAGGTCACGACCGGGAGTAGGCGCGTTGCGTTCGATCTCGGTGTAGCCGCCAAGGAAGTGCAACGTGATGCCGCGAACCGGCAAGCCCAGCGCGCGAGCCGTCAGCGCATGGCTGATCTCGTGGAAGAGCACCGACGCGTAGAGAAGCACCGCGAAGGTCAGCGCGATGGCGAACGCGCCCGAACCTGACTGCGGCAACTGTCGCCTGACGATAGGCGCAAAGGCCACGGTGATGACTGCCGCGACAAGGAACCACGACGGGCTGATATGCACGGGGATGCCGGCGATCCTGCCCATGGAGATCTGCCGTTTGCCACCGTTGCTCACAGCAGCCAGGTTAGGCCACGGAATCCGATTGGGACGCTGTCGGTGGGCTGACCTACAGTCCCCAGCATGAGCACCGTGGCGGCAACAGCCGCGGCCCAGCCGGCCGAAGAACCGGCCGCAGGCGGCGGCACTGCCGGGCCGGCCGGCACGTCCGAGGCCGCGGCCTTGGGGCCGTCGCTCTCCCCATCGCGCGCGGCCGACTTCATGACATGTCCGCTGCTGTTCCGATTCCGGACCATCGACCGGCTGCCCGAGCCGCCGAGCCACGCCGCCACCCGGGGAACGCTGGTTCACGCGGTGCTCGAGCGGCTGTTCGATCTGCCGGCCGCCCAGCGCACGCCGGAACGCGCGACGGCGCTGGTGGGGCGGGAATGGGAACTGTTGCTCGCGGCCGAACCCGAGGTCGCCGGGTTGTTCACTTCGGATGACGATGCGGCGCTCACCAGCTGGCTGGCCGAGGCCGAAGAGTTGGTGACCCGATACTTCCGACTGGAGGATCCACGCTGCCTCGAGCCGGCTGAGCGCGAGCTTTACGTCGAGACCACGCTCGAGTCCGGGCTGTTGCTCCGCGGATACGTCGATCGGCTCGATCGAGCCGATGCCACCGGTGAGTTGCGGGTGGTCGACTACAAGACCGGCAACGCTCCGCCGGCCGGGTTCGAGCAGCGGGCCATGTTCCAGATGCGGTTCTACGCTCTGGTGCTCTGGCGGATCTATGAACAGGTGCCCCGCCTCTTGCAACTGGTCTATTTGGGTAGCGGCGAGGTGCTCCGATACGAGCCGGATGAGGCCGACCTGCGTGCCACCGAACGAAAGGTCGGCGCCTTGTGGCGGGCGATAGAACGAGCGGCCGCCACTCGCGACTGGCGGCCCAGCCCAGGCCCGATGTGTGCCTGGTGTGCCCACCAGCAGCTGTGCCCGACCTTCGGGGGTACTCCGCCACCGCTCCCGACGACCGCAGCACCCGATGCGGCCGCTTCCGACGAGGCGCCCTCGCCGCGGACCGCACCGGTCGACATCTGACCGCGCCTCTCAGACCTGGCGTTCGAATGTTATGGCGGCGCCCTGCCACCAGTTCGGCTCCGCCCACGGCCCACCTGGGCGTTCCCCGATGGCCCCGTCGACCTCGACGTCCGCCTGCTCGTTGAAGAAGCAGACCAGATCCCGGACCGGCACCGCGTCCCCGCGCGGGTCGCGATAGGTCCATGCGAAGTTCTCCTTAAGTCCGCCCGCCGTACGGACCGAGAAGTACGAGGCGTGGCCCTTGTACGCGCACACGGTATGCAGGTCGCTCGGCTCGAGTTCGGCCCGCACGTCCTCGCGGGGCATGTACCACCGCGCCGGAAGCCCAGTCTCGAAGATCACCACTGGCCGGCTCGTCTCGGCCAGCACCTCGCCGTCGAGCAAAACCCGCACCCGCCGCGAGCTTGGCACGGCGTCGACCCGGTGATACGGGTCGCGGGCGTGCGCGAGCGCCTCCGTGTCTTCCTCCAGCCACCGGTCCATTGCCCGCCAGTAGAAGGCGACGTATGGGCTCAGATCCGGAACTGTCGCGCCGTCGGTCACGTAGGTCCAACCCGCCTTCTTCACGCGACGGTCGCCGGCGACCAGGTCGAAGAAGTGAGCCGTTCCCTTTCCCTCGGTGAACTTGGTGTGTCCGTTCGGAGTCAGCAGGTCGGTGCGGACGTTGTCGCGGGGGAAGTAGTACCGCGGCAACTGGCCGTGCTCGAAGAACAGCATTGGCTCCCCGCAGTCGACCGCGACCTCGTCGCCGACGAATCCCCTGATCCGCCGCGGGGACGGCTCCAGGTACCGCCACTGCTCGGGCTGCAGGTCCAGATTCGACACCCCCCACGGAGCGTGTCCGAATGGTCCGGTTCCCATGGTGAGAGACATCAGGGGCTTCTTTCGGTCGGCGCCTGACGACGCCGGTCAAGGCGGCGCCTCGTTTCGCGATTCTCGACGATGAAGTCATGATGCGCTCCTGTCGGGGCTGGGCTTCAATGCGCATCGTGGAGATCGTGACGATCGGGTCGCGCCCCGAACTCGCCCATCTGCTCGGGGAGTTCCGCTGGCATGGCCTGCGTTCATATACGAAGATCCACCGGCGTCCTCGAACATGTGTTCGACCATGTCCAACGGGTCAGACTGCCGGCCACGTGCCATCACGCGACCTGTGCACAACCACCAACGCAAACGACCGACTATGGACGACCCAGCGAGCATCGGGGCATTTGTCCTCCCGCGGAACCAGGTTCTCAATTACGTCGTCCCCCGAAGCGGGGGCGAGGAACCGGCCGAGTCCTCGAGGCGGGGCGGTTCGCTAGGCCGTAGCGTCGGAGTGTCACGACGGCATACCGAGGAGTCTCAGTGACCGTGCCAAACCCTCCCCCCGCGAACTCCGACCACGCCGCAGCGCGCACTGTCGGGCTCTGGAAGGTGTATGGCGAGGGCGATACCCAGGTGGTCGCGTTGAGCGACGTGTCCGTCGCGTTCGCCCGCGGCCGTTACACGGCCATCATGGGCCCGTCGGG
>DASSDH010000190.1:0-2227 GCA_035697245.1 Jiangellaceae bacterium | reverse complement strand
GAGCCGTGGCCGTGCGCGCCGCAACCGCCCAACGGCGAGCATGTCCTGCGCCGGTCCTTCGACTATCCGGACGGCGACGGCCGGATCGACCAGGTCGTCGAGGCGGCGACAACTGTCGACGAAGCTGCCGCTCGGCTGTCCGCAAGTCGCGACGCGGTCGTTTCCTGCGTTGAGGAGGGCGACTCGGACTTCGCGCTCGACCAGATCTGGTCAGTGACCGGGGTCGGTGACGAAACGATACTCATCCGGTACTGGGCGCCCCCACGCCAAGACGAAGCGCGGCTGATCCTCAGCATCACCCTTGCCCGGAGCGGATCGGCGGTCACGAGCGTGACGCACGGCGGGTTCGCCATGGACGCCAACGAGCCCGACCCGACGGACCGCGCCGAGGCCGCCGTCGGCAGGTTGTGCTCGGCGACTGGCGGTGCCTGCGTTTCCGACATCGACCGCGAGCTCGTGTTCCCCGAGCCGGCAGGGGACGTGCCGGGCTGGCTGGGACTGGCGGATGTCGGGAAGGCGACCGGGCTCGACCAGGTGTTTGCCGGCGACGTCGTGCCGGTCGAACAGGGGTGGGCCAGCTTCGTGTGCCTCCAGTTGACGGGCGGGTCGGGAGCCGAGAGCTTCGAAAGTCGGGCGTACACCGACCCGCTCGACGCCGGTGGAACCTCCGTCCAGCAGACGATCGCCAGGTTCGGCTCCGACCAAGAAGCTGGCGAGTATTACACGACGCTCGTCGCGGCGGGCGATGTCTGCAGTGCGGAGCCATCGCTCACCGTGGAGAACCTGGGCGGCGTGGGTGGCCCGGAGACAGGATTCGACGGCACTGTCTGGCGCGCTACCGCCGAAGGAGCCGGGACGGTGTTCCTCTACGGCCTGGTGATCAACGGGTCGGCTGTCTCGTTCGTGGACCTCAGTGCGGCCAGCGCCGACGAGGAACAGCTGCGCGAGTTGTTGACGCTGGCCGGCGAACGCCTCGGCGATCTCGGCTGACCCCGCCCACGCGACCATCCCGTCTGGGCTGAAGAGACGTACGGTGCTGGGCATGAGCAGCCGCTCCGACGCCGGGGCACTCGACCGGGCCGACCCGCTCAGCCACCTCCGCAGCAGGTTCGAACTACCCGGCGGGCTCATCTACCTCGACGGCAACTCGTTGGGGCCGCTACCAGTCGGCGTCCGGAAGCGGCTCGCGGACGTCGTCGAGATGCAATGGGGGCGCGACCTGATCCAGTCGTGGAACACCCACGACTGGATCGGATTACCGGCCCGGGTCGGGGCGCGACTCGCCCGATTGATCGGAGCGCCAGAAGACACCGTGATCGTCGGCGATTCGACCACGGTCCAGATCTTCAAGCTGCTGGTTGCCGCTGCCAGGTTGCGTCCGGACCGCCGGGTGCTGGTCAGCGACCCAGGCAACTTCCCGACCGACTCGTACGTCGTCGCGAGCGTGTCCCGGCTGACCGGTCTGGAGCTTCGCTGGTGCGACCCGGCCGAGGTCGCGGCATCGCTGGACGAGTCAGTCGCCGTTGTCGAGCTGTCCCATGTCGACTACCGGACCGGGCGGATGTACGACGCCGCGGAGATAACCGCCGCTGCCCACGAGGCTGGCGCCGTCGTGCTGTGGGATCTGTGCCATTCTGCCGGGGCTGTGCCGGTCGACCTCGACGCGTGGGACGCAGATCTCGCGGTCGGCTGCGGCTACAAGTACCTCAACGGGGGGCCGGGAGCACCGGCGTTCGTCTACGTACACCGGCGCTGGCACGATGCGCTCGACCAGCCGATCACGGGCTGGATGGGCCACCTGGCGCCTTTCGCCCTGGAACGTGACTACCGTCCGGCGCCGGGCGTCGCTCGGATGTTGACCGGGACACCGCCGATCCTGTCCATGAGTGCCCTCGACGCGGCCTTGGACGCGTTCGACGGCGTGTCCATCACCGACATCCGGGCAAAGTCCCTCGCGCTGACCGACTACTTCACTTCCCTGGCCGAGGAACGACTGTCGGCGTACGGGGTGAGCGTCGAGGTCCCTCGTGAGCACGAAGAACGCGGCTCGCAGGTATGCCTCCGTCACCCCGGCGCCTACGGCCTGGTACAAGCGCTCATCGCCCGCGAGGTTGTCGGCGACTTCCGCGACCCGGACTACGCCCGCTTCGGCTTCACCCCGCTCTATCTGCGCTTCGTCGACGTCTGGGACGCGGTCGACCACATGGCGGACGTGCTGAACTCGCGA
>DASSDH010000189.1:0-6560 GCA_035697245.1 Jiangellaceae bacterium | reverse complement strand
GAGGACCGGTCGGCATCTCCTGCCATCGACAACAGACGCTTGGTCGTCGGGCCCGGACGCTACGTACCGGTTGCTTTCTCGTGTGGGCCGGAGGACGATGGGCGAGACCTGAAGCATCCGACCTCGGCGGGGGTTCGGAAGCGGGGTCGGAGTGGCGGACTTCGATGGCGGCAGGAGGGGGGTCCCTGGCCCCCGCCCGGTCGCAGTCGATCCGGTCCGCCTGACCGATCCTGTCCTGTTACTGGATCCCAGGCTCGGGCCGAACGTGGATCGGCCGCCGGTGCTGGAGGTGCCGCCAGCCCTTCGAGATCGGATCGACCGCGTCATCGACATCCCGGTCGTCACCCGGTTGCCTCCCGGCCGACTGGCGGAGCCGATCTCGGTCGACGCGGCCGAGCTGACCAGCTTGCTCCGGGTCGCCTTCACCACACCGGCCGATCCTGCCCCGGGGCAGGACCCGAACGAGGGTGGTGTGTACGGTAGGTGAGGCGCAGCTCGAGCCCGCGGCCGACCCACCAGACGGCCCCTGACGTCTGCCCGCCATCACGTTTCGTCGGTGGGCTGCCGTCGCTGTCCGGTGGTCAGACGGCTGCGCCGCGGGGGACCGTGGTCCGTTGGCTCGCCGTCGCGCCCCAGTGGCCGACGTCGAGGATCACGGCCAGGGCGATCCACCACCAGTCGGAGCCGGTGACGCCGGTGCCCGGGACGTACAAGAGCACATAGATCAGCGTCGTGAAAGGCAGGAAGATGATGCCGAGTAGCGGCCAGAGGAACGTGGTGAAGGTGTCGTCCATCCGCTCAGGCCTCGCGATCCAGAAGATGATGAGTGCGAAGCGGGGAACATCCCGGCGAAGAGTGCGAGCAAGCATCCCATGCCGCCACCGTGTCCCGCCGTCGGCGCACCTGCATCGCCCCGACGGGATGAGACCGGGTCATCCACCGTGCTGCCGGCGCTCGCCCCGCCTCCACGTAGTACCTACGACGGATTCCCGCGTTCGTCCCACGGGAGTGGCACGTCATGGGCGACGATCGCCAGCTCTGATCGATAATCTCCAACGTCCGCTCCATTGCCACCGCGCGGAGGCCGCCGCTGCCGTCGTGGACCGGTCTGTTGAGAAATTGACCAGCAGCGGTATCGATGTGTGATCACCCCCCACCACCGCGCCGGTGAGCAATGCCTGGCTGGGTGCCCGTTCCCGCTGTCGGCAAAGAACAGCATGAACACGAAAGATGAGGCCGGCGCTGAGAACAGCACTGCCCATAGCGGCGTGGGGATCACTTCGATGGCGCCGTGGATCCGATCGTTGCGAGCCTCCTCTCGCGCCGGCGTCTGGTCCAGCCTTTCATGGGCTGACTTCGCGGCCGCCGTCTGCGGTTCGACCGTCCGCAGCGTCCGGCCGAACCTAGAAGGCCCTGGTCAGTACTCTGACCAGGGCCTTCGTGCGTACCCCTGGGACTCGAACCCAGAACCTGCGGATTAAGAAGCCCCTCCGGTGTATCGGCGAGTGCCCGTACGTGCGCTGACCTGCGGTTTTGTACACGTGTTCCTCCGTCCAGGTGTACCGGATCCGGCGCGTTACACCTTGCTTGTCTCTTGGATAAGCACCTGGCGCCTTTGACGGACAGCGCTAGGGGGAGGGGTATGAGTGCGGGCGTGAAATTGACGAGGGCGCGGATGGATGAGCCCGGCAGGCTGCGCCTGCAGCTGGCCTAGGCGTGACGCTCATCCTGCTACGCGATGTGAGAGATCGTTGGCCACGTTCGCTTTAGCGCCAGTGAGGGCTGGTTGATGACGCGGTGGTTCGCATGGCCACGGACCGTCTCACGCTAACCGTCGAGGAGGCTGGAGCGCTCCTGGATGCCCGGCCGCTCGCCTACGAGCACGTCAGTCGGGACGAGATCCCGTCGCTCCACCTCGGTCGACGAGTCGTTGTCCGCGTCCATGCCCTCGAGTGCCTGGTGGAGCACGTCGGCACGGACGTGACGCGTAGAGAGCCAACGTAGACAAGAGCGGCAGGGCTTAAGCGCTCCCAGAGCGACGCGCGTACGTTGCACCGCGGCCTGACCGCGACCTACTGGTCGATGACGGCTTGACTGATCGCGGTGAGTTGCAACAAGCCGGGTCCGCTGTCGTCATCATGGAATGGCACGCGGCTGCACTAGTCGGGATGCTCCGAGATCGGTCGCTCCGTGTGGGTGAAGCCGATCGTCGGGAGCCCACCGATGCACTTGCGGTGCGCGAGGGGTCGCCGCCGCGAGCGTGCTGGTCTTTGGCGAGGTTCTGGGTCCCGACGGGCAGTGCTGACCGGAGCCCCGAATTGCGGCGATGGAACAATCATTCGCACCCTCACCGATCGTCGGCGATCGCGGGCGTAGCACCAAGCGCTCAGCCAGTCCGTTGCCGGCGGTGGATGCCCGCGCGGCGACACGCACTCGGACAACGGCCCGCAAAAGCACCGGCCGTTCGAGCCCTTAACTCGCAGGCCGGTCGGCGCGGCGCTCCACCTTGCTGTCAGAGGCGGTAAGCGCAAGGCCCTCGTCCGTGTCCGAGCATGTGGCTACGCTTAGTTGCGGGACAACTACGGGGTGCGGGTTTCCCACCTGTCGTGAGAAGCGAGGCGTCAATGGTCTGTGTTCTGTGGGCCTTCGGCCGCCGACGGCGATCGACCACCGGACATGGCTGGGCGGGGGCGTCCGGGCACGGCAAATGCCGACGGGGGAAGCCATGACGTCGACTCGTCGCTGGTCGTCAGCGACGCACGACCTACGCGCGTGGACGAGGAGGACTGCCAAGATCGCCAGCGGCAGCCATTGGCACCGCCGGCGCGGCACGATGGCAATGGAGACGGCGATCGCTGCGGGCGCGCTGCTCTTTGTGCTGTGGATCGCTTGGGCAGTGGCCGTGTTTGTGCGTGGCCAGCCCTGGATCGTCAACTTGGAGGACCGGTGCCAGGGCGCCGAAACGCAGTGCGGCGTCTTCCTAGGGTTCGGCTCATCCCTTCTGACGGTGGCTCTGGTCACTGCGGTGTTCGTCGTCTGGCGACTGTGGCGAGCGAAGCAGCCCATTGCGCGCAAGGCCAGAACGAACGCTCGCGAGTTCGTGCCGACTGCCGCCCACAGCACAATGGAGCAGGTCATTGGGCGAGATGAGCTGTGCGACGTCATCAGCCAAGAGCTCAGGGACCGTGAGGCGAGGCGGCCGTACCTGCTGATCGGGGGCGTCGGGGTTGGCAAGACCGCGGTCATGGTCCGCCTCACGGAGGTGCTCGCCCAGCGTGGAGCGATCCCGGTGCCGGTGCGGTTGCGCGAGGTCGGTGAGGGGATGCTCGACTTCAGCGAGTTGGCCCGCGTGCGGTTTTGCCGCGAGGTGGACGAGTCGCTGCTCCGCAGGGGGCTCGTGGCACGGGCGGTCGGCGACCAAGCGTGGCGATGGCTTCGCAAGGAGGACAGGGTCGTCGTGCTCGCCGATGGGCTCGAAGAGGTGTTCGCCGAGGGGGAGAAGCAGAGGGACCGCGACATCCTGATACGGCGCGCGATCCGGGAGGCGGGCGAGCAGAGTCTGCCGCTGGTCATCGCCTCGCGGCCGCATGCCCCGCTGAGGGACATCGAGGCGGCGGTGACCGAGCTGGAGCCGCTGAGCGAGGAGGCCGCACTGGCTTACATCGGCGAGGGCGGGCACAGCGCCGACGAGCACCTGGTGGACTGGGTCGTCGAGCGGGCCGAGGTGACGGAGGCCCCGCTGTAACTTCAAATCACCAAGCAGCTGTACCAACATGACCTGCTGGGGACCGTGGCGGGTCGCAGCGAAGGGGGCGGGCTCGAAACCCGCGGTGTGGATCGGGTGGGGGTACGGCGCCGATTGCTGAAGACCTGGACGGACGCGCTGGTCGGTGGCCGGCTCCGTCCGGAGCTGGCTCTGCCGGGTCGGGCTCGACTCGCCGCGGTCGAGCACATCTCGGCGCTGGCGTGCATCGGACTGGCGCAGGACACCCTCGAGGTGAGGTTCGACCAACTGGTGGGTCCTCACGACAGCGAGAGCTCGGCGGCCCATGCGAAGCTGCTGGAGGACAAACTGAAGGCGCGGCTCATCGAGCTTCACGGCGACTGGCCCGATGGTGCCCAACGCATCGGGGCGCAGGAGCCGGAATCTATGTCCCGCGACAGCCTCGCGCTTGCAGCGACGTGGGGGGAGCAGCTCGGGTTGGTCGAGGCCCACGGCGACCGCGTGCGGTTCCAACACAGCATCATGCAGGCGTACCTGGGGTCACGCTTCATGGACGTCGTTCTCGACGAGCCGAGATTCCTGAGGGGAGCGCTCTGCCTCAAGCCGGGACCGAGCCGCGAGTTCCTCATCTCATTGGCGTTCCGATCCAGAGACGGAGAGTCGACCGCCGAACCAGGAGTTCGCCCCAGCGTCGGCGAGCTCATGGACGCAGCGAACGGACGCTGGGACGAGAAGTCCCTGGACCTTTACATGACGGCATTGGAAGTCGACAGCGCCTGCGGACGGGCCCGGTACCCCCAGATCGCGGCCGCGCTCAAGGGTCGGTGGCAACTCGTCGAGTCCCAAGATGAACAGGGCCTCGTGGCGGCGAAGCTCAACCTTGTGCACAGATTTGGTGACGTGCTCCGCCAGACCGCCAAGGACTCCAGGAATGCGCTTGCCAGCCAGGGGCTCGAACAGGCGTACCGTGACCTCTTCGACGTCGCTTGCCAAGAGCGCTCCTACGAGGTCCGGCTCGCGACCGCAGAGGAGATCGGCTCTGGTGGCGACACGGCCTTTCATGCGCTTCGCGCCGAGTTCGAACCGACCCCGAGGGAAGTCGCCACGCCCGAGCGGACCTCCGACGAGCGCGAGAAGAAGGAAATGGAGCGGCGCCGCCTCATCATGTGCGCCTGGCTCATCCCCCTGCTCCTTGGTTCCGTGAGCAACGAAACGGATCGACAAGAGGTGAAGTCGTTCCTCGTCGAATGGTTGGCGTGGATCAGGTCCGACCCGCCCGATGACGGGAAGTGCCCACTGCCCCTCACAGTGGAGATCGCGATCAGCCAGGGCTTCAAGGCGGCAGCCAACCGGCGGGCACGCCACTTCGCCACCTCCCCAGAGGCTCGGGTCATCCTGGCGGAGCAGGCCGAGGAGCTGCTCGGGCAATGCAGGTTCTGGTATTCCCAGCTGACGCTCATCCAGGCGCTGACCCTGTGGGCGCTCGCGGACACCACCGACTCGACGTCGGAGCGCAACGTGGCCAGCACCCGGGCCGACCCGAGGAGGCGGGTAGACCGGTGGCTCTCGATCGCGACGAATGGCACAGCGGCCGGGCACAACGTGCATCCGTTCGTTCGCGAGACGGCGGAGCTCGCGGTCAGGGCGCTGGTGAGCGTCCGCCCGGAGCGGTACTTGTGGATCGACGAGACGGGCGTGATCAGCAAGGTTGGATCTCACCCGAGCGATCCGAGCCAACCTCGGATGCACAACCTATGGATCCCGCCCTCGACAGGCTGGACCGCGCTGGACCGTCGTGCCCAACAACTCGTCGCCGACGTGCTGCTGCTGCTCAATCTGGCCGAACGGGGAGAGCCCGACGAGCACGAGCGGTATCTCCGTCGAGCGAACCAGGACGGCCTTCCACCGTGCCTCATCGGCGACCGCACCACGATGCGGCCCGACCTCAGCGTTGCCCGGCCAGGCAAGAGCAACCCAGGATCGAGTTGCGCGGACGGCTGCGCGTTCGGACTCTGCCCCTACCCGCCTCGTGGCACCCCGCAGCGCCAGGAGCTGGGTGAGGCCTTTTGTCGTAGGCAACAGACACTTCTCAGCCGGCCCACGAACTGGTTCGGGCGAGGATCGGCATCCTGGCAGCGTGCCCGCCAACGGGACCTCCGGATCTTCTGGAAGACGATGGCCGACCGCAAGCGGGTCCCCCCGTCCGATGGGAAGGCACGCTGAGCCAACAGCGCCGAGGCCGTCCCGGACATCTGCGGGCGATGGCGAGCCGCCGCGATGCCCAGCTCGCAGCGGCGACCTGAGGTCGACCGCGCGAACACTCGCGTGCGGACGGCCAGAACGCCGGCACCGGGTAGAGCCACTGCTTGCACCCGATGGGGATGTTCACGCTGATCCGCACCGTGCGCCGCCCCGGCCTCGCAGCGTCATGTGGCGTGTCCCGGCGGTCTCCTCGTGACGAGGTTGCTGGCGGGTCTGGCGGGCCAGGAGCCGGTCGACCTTGGCTCTTGTCGGAGGCACGTCGGCCGCCTCAACGGACACGGTGGCTCGCGCCGCGGTTCGCCGGGGAGGTGGCGCGGTGACGGTGCCCAGATCGTCTGATTCGGCCCGGACCCCCGAGGCCGGTGAGGTCACGGGCCGCGGTCATGCCGTAACCGCCTGCTGGCTTCGGGCGACGACTGGGACCCCCGGCCTCGGGAGTGCCCCAGCCGTCCCCTTCAACGGACCGCCTGCCGCCGCCATTCCGAGCCACCTGCCGAATGGCGACCCCAACTCGCTGTTCGAGGCGAGACCAAGTCCAGCTTCCCAATCGACGATGCATTTTGAGGTCAGCTGG
>DASSDH010000188.1:0-3347 GCA_035697245.1 Jiangellaceae bacterium | reverse complement strand
CACCCGACGAGCAGGGGCGCACCGATCGCGACCGGCGGCCAGAGCCGGAACGCGACGGTTTCCTCGGAACCGTGCACCATGCCCTCATTCTCGCGGGTGGTGGCGGCGCCGCCGTCAGGACAGCAGCGCCCGTTCAGCCGTTGGCAACGCGGGATCGGAAATACAAGCTCTGAACAGTAGAAATGAGTTAGAGCGCCCCGAGCGGTTCCAGTTCGGGAACGCGTCTGGGCCGCTGCAGGAATGGCAGGCGGGCCGCATCCGGTTGTCCTTCCCAAGCCCAGGTGAGATGGCGTGCTGACATCGGCATGACGGCGCGGATCGCGGCAGGAGCGTGCGTGAGCGGCGGGACGTCAGGGCACGGACCGAGTGCGGCCACAAGGAGATTGAGGGGCTCTCGCCGCTGCTCCTCCGGATTACCTGTCCAGTGGCTCGTCGTTCCGGATCGATGAGACGACGTCGAGGATCGCTTGAGTGGTCGCGGCTGAGTCTTTCTCGTCCGAGATCAGCGAGTCGTGGGTGGCGCCGTCGATCACGCGGTGCGCGCTGTTGGTCGACAAGGCGGCCAGGTCGTCGTGGGCAGCAATCGAGTCGGCATCACTTCCGCTGCCGGCTGTCAGGACGACCAGGGGCTTGTCGCCGAAGTCCTCGAGAGCTGCAGCTTGACCCGTCGAGGTGTTCGCCTGGAGGTACTCGTCGATCGTGCTCTGCAAATTGCTGGCGGTCGACCCGGTGGCCTCTGCCTCGTCGGCAGACTGCGGCGGCAAACTGTCGTACGAGCCCTGGCTGAGCAAGCGCCCGACGCCCAATTCGGCCGTGGACGAGAGCAGTGCGGAGACACGGCCCATGATGTCGTAGGAGCTCTCGTCGTCGGGCGATGTTGCCGGGGTCGCTTCCGACTTCCGTCCGGTGGCGTCCACCAGCACCAGTCCGGCGACGTCGTCGGGATACTGGGCGGCGAAGCTCTGCACGTAGAGGCCGCCGAAGGAGTGGCCGGCCAGCACGTAGGGTCCAGGAACGTCTCCGCGCTCGAGCAAGGTGTGGAGGTCGGTCGCAATCTGCGCGCCGTCTTGGGGGCTGTCAGCGAGCTCGCTCCAGCCGTGACCTGCGCGGTCGTAAACGCAGACCCGGGTCTCTTGGGCGACGGCCGGGGTGATCCACCCGAGAACCGACGACATCAAGCCGGCACCCGGTTCGAGAACCACGGTGGGGCTGCCTGAGCCGCTGCACCTCAGGTGCAGGCTGTGTCCGCCCACGTCGATCAACTGACCCGGCATTGGGGGGTCTTCATCCAGCGCTTCAGCGACCGTCTCGTACCCGCCGCCAATCGCGGCCACAGCCATGAGCGCGAACACCGGGTAGAGCAGCCAGCGTCCGCTTCGGCTGCGAAGCTGACGACGGACGCGGACGACCATCCAGATCACCAACGCCAGCAACGCGGGGGGCCACACCCAGCTGAGCACCGGGTGCGCCGAGGAGCCGAACCCAACGAGGAGAAGACCCCCCAGCCCCATGAACAGTGCCGGAGCCGCGGCCCATCGCTGTGGTTGGTCGGTGAACCGCACCGAGAGCACGGCCAACATCGCCCAGCCCAGCGCGAATCCGCACAGGACAGCGCCAGTGACGTCGTTCTCCTCAGTCGAGATGAACGGGGCGGCGACGAGGAGTAGAGCAGCGACGAATCCGGTGGCCAACGAGCCGGCCACCACCCAACCAATGTGTCCCTTCGGCCCGGGATCAGGGCGGGACGGACGGTCCTGGCCGTCGTCCTTGGGGGTGGGGGCGGGCGTCGTGGGGGTGGTAGGCACGATTGACTCGATTCCATGCACTGCTGGCGTCGCGCGAGTACAGCCATCTGCACTTGGGGCACGTGCCGTCATCTCGACACTAGCGACACCACAGCCAACCTGGGGAGGCCGTTGTGACGGCGAATGACATGGACGACACGCAGCTCGACGAGATCGCTCGGCGCGCGAACGTGCCGATCGACTTCGTTCGACGCCTCGCAGTACTGGGTGCGCTGAGCGACGACCTCTCCACTGCCGTCACCCGGGAGCTCGGGCGCTTGCGGCTGCTGCACGCGTGGTCGCACGCCGGGTACCCGCCCGAGACGATCATGCGTCTCGTGGACTCCAAGGCGCTCTCGATCACGTTCCTCGACACCCCCGCCGTCCGTGGCCCCGGACATCTCGACCGGCGCTACGAAGACCTCGCCGTCGAACGCGACGTCCCGCAGTCGCTCGTGGAGCGCCTCCACGAGTCGATCGGCTTCGAGCCGCCGAACCCGCAGGACCGCGCGGGCGAGGACCACCTTGCGCTGATCGACGTCGTGGACCTCCTCCGGAGCGTGGAAGTCCCGGACGAAGCAACCGTCCGGCTGTTCGGGACGTACGCCGACGCAGTGCGCACCCTCGCGAAGGCCGAGGTCGACCTTTACGAGGCACACGTCGAGGAGCGCCTGCGATCGAGGGGCATGACTGAGCGAGAGCTGATCGAGTTCGGAACCGCCTACGGCAACCGGGTTGCCGAGGCGCTGGAGAGAGCGCTCGTCATGGTGTACCGGCGACACCGCGTCCATGCGTGGATCGAGCACTCCGTGAACCACGTCGAGGCAGCGCTGGACGCCGAGGGGATTGAGAGCCACCTCCCACAGCCTCACGCGATATGCTTCGTGGATCTCACCGGCTACACGCGGCTCACCGAGGAGCGCGGCGATCGGTTCGCGGCCGACCTGGCCGCGCAGCTCGGGTCACTGGTGAAGAACATCGCTCGCCGCCGGGGCGGGAGCTCGATCCGGTGGCTCGGCGACGGAGGGATGTTCCACTTCCGCGACACCGCTCGGGCGGTCGAGGCGGGTCTGGACATGGTCGAACAGGCTCCGGCGATCGGGCTTCCGCCGGCGCACGTCGGGATCCACGCGGGCCCGGTGATCTTCCAGGACGGCGACGTGTACGGACGCACCGTGAACCTCGCCTCGCGGTTCGCTTCGGTCGCGCAGGCCGGCGAGGTGGTGGTCAGTAAGGACGTGGCGCAGCGGGTGCAGGCGTTCCAGTACGAGGACCTGGGACCGGTTCCGCTCAAAGGCGTGACGGTCCCCATACGGGTGTACCGCGCGGCGAGGTGACGATCCCGGCTTCACACGCTGCGGCCCACGAGCGTCCGCTCATCAGCCTACTTGTTTCGATTGCCTCAGGACCGGTGTCTGGCGGGGCTCGGTCTAGGTGCCCCGGGTGGTCGCTTTCACATCGGCTGCCCTCGACTCGTCGTGTGGCTCTGACATGGCCTGCGTGATCCGGGTGCCGCCCTGGGCGGGAGAGGTTCGAGAGAGGTTTGCTGCTCAGCTCGAAGTA
>DASSDH010000187.1:0-26629 GCA_035697245.1 Jiangellaceae bacterium | reverse complement strand
CCTGCACGAGGAACTGACCGTCGAATCGTTGTCACAGCTGGCGAACATGTCGCCGCGGACGTTCGCGCGCCGGTTCCGCGCTGAGACGGGGACCACGCCCTACG
Organism: Jiangellaceae bacterium; assembly: GCA_035697245.1. GTDB lineage: Bacteria > Actinomycetota > Actinomycetes > Jiangellales > Jiangellaceae > JACVRX01. The sequence continues at coordinate 26,525 of DASSDH010000187.1, read as the reverse complement.
ACTGGCTGCTCGCCCGCCGGGTTTCAGCCGCGCAGCGGCTGCTCGAGGAGGGTGACGACCCGGTCGAGGCGGTCGCCGCCCGGTCCGGGTTCGGAACCGCCGCGGTCATGCGCCATCACTTCGGCAAGCGGCTGGACACGACGCCGCAGGGCTACCGTGCGGCTTTCCGTGCTCGTGCCAGCTGACGCTGCCTCCGTTGATCACACGCCGGTCGTCGAGCGGGGGTAAGCGATCTCCGGATCGCACACGACGTTCACCAGGTACGGGACGTCGGTCGCAAAGGCCCGTCGTAGTGCCGGTCCGACCTCGGCTGGCCGATTCACCGTCTCGCCCGCGCCACCGAGCGCCTCCACAATCGCATCGTAGCGGGTTTCTCTCCGCAGATCGGCGGCGACGTCGTAGCCGTAGAGGAACCGCATGGGGTGCTTCTCCAGGCCCCAGGCGCCGTTGTTGCCGACGATGATGACGACCGGCAGCCGGTGCCGCACCAGAGTGTCGACGTCCATCAGCGACATCCCGGCAGCTCCGTCGCCGTAGAGCAGGACGACCTGGCTGGATGGCCGGGCCAGCCGGGCCGCTGCGGCCGCGCCCGCGCCCGCGCCGAGGCAGCCGAACGGCCCCGGATCCAGCCAGCAGCCGGGCCGCCCAGGCTCGACGAACTTGCCCGCCCAGGAGACGAAGTCGCCGCCGTCGCCGATCACCACGGCGTCGTCGGCGAGCAACCGAACCAGCTCGCCGTAGATCCGAGCCGGATGGATCGGGTCTGATTCGGCTGCGAGCAGCGCAGCGTCGCGCTCAGCAGCTGCGTCGGCACGTTGCCGCAACTCTGCCGCCCAGTCGTCGGGAGACGTCCGGCGCAGCTCGGCGGTGTACGCCGCGAGCAATCCGTCGAAGAGCGCGGTGAGGTTGCCCGCCGCAGCTCCGGTCAGTTGGACGTGCCCGGCGATCTGGTCCCACGAGTCGGCGAGGTGCACGACGTCGGCACCGCCGGGAAAGGCGCCGTAGCCGAGCCGAAAGTCCAGCGGCGTGCCGGCCGCGATGACCAGATCGGCACGCTGGAACGCCGCGGACCGTGCGCGATTGACCAACAACGGGTGCCCGCGCGGCAGGATCCCGCGGCCCATGCCGTTCGCCACCACCGGGATTCGGCTCTCGACGACGAACCGGGCCGCGGCATCGTCGGCGCAGTCCAGCCAAACGTCCGACCCGAGCACCAGGACGGGTCGCTCCGCGGTCGCGAGCCGGGCGGCGATCCTCGTCAGCTCATCCGGATCGGGCTCGACGACGCTAGGGGTATTCGGTGGCGGCAAGTCGACCTCGGCCTGGCCGAACAGCTCGTCCATAGGAACGTCGACGAAGACCGGTCCCCGATGCGGCGTGGCAGCGACCTGAACGGCGTGGTCGAGAACTCCGGCGACCTCAGAGAGCGCGAACGCGGTCGTCGCGTGCTTGGTGATCGTCGCCAGGATCGGCGGATGATCGAGCTCCTGCAACGCGCCGGTTCCCCACCGGTACTGCGGCGCCCGGCCGCCGACGACCAGCAGCGGCACACCGCTGAAGTACGCCTGCGCGATTGCGCTGACCCCGTTCGTCACACCGGGGCCGGCCGTGAGCACCGCCAGGCCGGGAGTCCGAGTGAGCTTCGCTGTCGCCTCCGCGCCGAACACGGCCGTCTGCTCGTGCCGCACGTCGACGATGCGCATCGCCGGTTCACCGCGCACGGCCGCGTCGTACAGCGGGAACACGTGGGCACCGGACAGCGTCCACATGGTGTCGATCCCGTAGCGGGCGAACACCGCACGGGCATGATCGCCGCCATGCCCTTCGCCTGGTACGACGCTCATCCCCACTACGGGCGCCGGAACATGTGCGGAGCGCTCGCCCGCAGTGAGCGCTGCAATGCGATCAGCAGATCGGGACGGCAGCTTGGGGTCAGCGCCGGGCTGGCCGAGGCGTCCTGCGCGGGAGTGCCGGTGACTCCCAGCAGAAGCTGCAGGTGCAGCGCCCTGGCAAAGGCAACGGCATTGGCTCGGGTAGCGGGCTCCAGTTCGTTCGGGCTCACCGGCGGGGCCCAGATCGCGGCCAGCCGCTCGAGCCATCGTTCCAGCACATCGACGGAAATGCTGTCCCGGTGCAACAGCGACATGGTCGCGAAGGCGAGCCGGTCGTCTTCACCGGCCGTGAGCCGGTGTTCGGTCGGTTTCAGCAGACGCTCGACGACCACGTCGAGCAGCACCCGCAACTCCTCCGCGCCCAGGTGTCGCGACGCCGTCAGGGTCGCCAGCAGGTCAGCACCGTTTCCGACGGCGTTGGCCAGCCCGCGCTCGGGCACCCAGCCACGCAGGTCGCGCTCGGCGAGAAACCACGCGACCGAGCGGTCCGCCCAGGTCAGCACGGTGGTCGGGTGCAGCGTGTGCACCGTGTTGTCCCGCGCGACCACGGCGGCCAGGCACAGCGCCGAGAACGACCGGCGCAGCACCGTGTCGGTGCCGTCCTCGCCCAAGCCGACCCGCAGGCCGAGAGCAAGTCCGTCACCGAGCCCAGCGAGTAGCTCGTCGTAGACGCCGTCGCTGATCCATGTGGACAGCACCGAATACGCGATGTCGTCGCGCACCCGGGGGTCCGGGTCCCCGAGCATGGTGACCAGGTCCGTCGTGAGATCGTCGAGGGCGGCGCCGTGCGGTACGCGATAACCGTCCGCGACGACCCGTTCCCAATACGACATCCGCACCCCGGCATCTTGGCAGAGGGAACTCCCCGCCGCCGGGAGGGGTCAGGGCAGGGTGGAACCGTCGTTAGGCTCGCTGTCGTGCCGTCGCTCAACGACGTCGTGCGTCAGCACACCGATCTCTCTGAGGCGGATCTGGACTGGCTGCACGCCCTGGTCGCCGACTGGCAACTTCTCGCCGACCTGTCCTTCGCCGACCTCGTGCTGTGGGTGCCTGAGCGCGGAGGGGCCGGTTTCCGAGCCGCCGCGCAGATGCGACCAACGACCGGGCCCACTGCGTACGTCGAGGATCTGGTCGGCTCGTTCGTTCCCCGTGGACGACGGGCTCTCGTCGACGCCGCATATGACGCCGGTGTGATCCGTCGCGACGGGGATCCGGAATGGTGGGACGACGTACCCGTGCGGGTCGAGGCGATCCCGGTGCGTCGCGACGACCTGGTCCTTGCCGTCGTAGCGCGGAACACCAACCTGATCTCGGTGCGGACCCCGAGCCGGCTGGAGCTCGCCTATCTCGAGTCGGCGGCTCTGCTCGCGAAACTCGTCGCGGAGGGTCGATTTCCCGACGCGGGAACCGACGTCGGCGGTCAGGCCGGCCCGCGCGTGGGTGACGGCTTCATCCGGCTGGGAATGGACGGGGTCGTCACGTACGCCAGCCCGAACGCCCTGTCGGCCTACCGCCGGTTGGGTCTGACGGCGGACCTCGTCGGAGAGCGGCTCGGCGAGGTGACCGCGCGGCTGGCCCCACCGGAGGGTCCCGTCGAGGAAGCGCTGGAAGTAGTCCTGCAGGGGCGGGCGCACCGGTTCACCGAGGTCGAGGGCAATGCGACGTTCATGACGTTACGGGTGATCCCGCTGGACCCCGGCGGGGAGCACGTCGGTGCCTTGGTGTTGTGCCGTGACGTGACCGAGGTACGACGGCGTGAACGCGAGCTGATCACCAAGGATGCGACCATCCGCGAGATCCATCACCGGGTGAAGAACAACCTGCAGACAGTGGCGGCCTTGTTGCGACTGCAGGCGCGGCGGATCAGCCCGGCTGAGGGCCGAGCCGCGCTCGAGGAGGCCGTGCGACGGGTCGGCTCCATCGCGATCGTGCACGACACGCTGTCCCAGACGGTGGACGACACCGTCGACTTCGACGGGGTAGCGGACCGGCTGCTCTCGATGGTTGCCGACGTGGCCGCGGCCGAGCCACGCGTGCGCGCGAGCCGCGCCGGAGATTTCGGAGTGCTCGACTCCGGGCTGGCGACCCCGCTGGCGATGGCTCTTACCGAGCTGTTGCAGAACGCGGTGGAGCATGGCTTGGGAACCTCGCCCGGTGAGGTGTGGCTGGGCGCGGACCGTCGGGCCGGCTGGCTTCGGGTCGTGGTCGACGACGACGGCCGCGGACTGCCCCCCGGGTTCGACGTCGACGAGTCCGGCCGGCTCGGACTGCAGATCGTCCGGACCTTGGTGGTCGGTGAGCTTGCCGGCACGCTCGACGTCGGGCCCCGTCCGAGCGGAGGAACGCGAGTCGTGTTGGAGGTCCCCGTCCGCCAGGCCTAGGGTCCGTCCGCTGGGGTCGGCACGCGTCCATCAAAGCGCCCCGCCAGCCGGAGGGCAGGCGGGGCGCAGTCGAACCGGCTCAGTAGGCGCGCGCCCTCGCCCGGGCGTTGCGTCGCTTCAGTGCTCGACGCTCGTCCTCGGACAGCCCACCCCAGACGCCGGCGTCCTGTCCGGTCTCCAGTGCGAACTGCAGGCACTCTTCGCGGACCGGGCAGCGACGGCAGACCGACTTGGCTTCCTCGATCTGCAGCAGGGCGGGACCGGTGTTGCCGATCGGGAAGAACAGCTCCGGGTCCTCGTCACGACAGGCGGCAATATGGCGCCAGTCCATGAAACTCACTCACTCCTCGTACGGGTGATGACGCCGGGCGGCTGACCGTCCGGCACGGTGTATACGTGAAATGGTTCACGACTCCACGAGCACCGCAACCCGACAACGTCGGCGGGGGTTACGTAGTTCCGGCCGGGCAGACCGGTGGTCGGCCGCACGGCAGTCCAAGGGTGACAAACCCTTCTCGGGAGAACAAGGGTTTGCCGGGCACGAACCGGTGTCTTCTTTGTCACAATACCTGGACGAAGCACGCATTTCCCGCAACCCGGGCCGGGACCCCGGGGCGGAACCGGCTAGGCGACGATGTGCAGAGCCGCCGGACGGGACAGCAGCGTCATCCGTTGCCGGTCGCCTAGGTAGTCGCCGTCGACTTGCACCGGTACCGGTGCCGGCGCGGACAGGACGAAGCCGGCTACGTCGTGCAACACGAACACGTCTCCTCCCCGCGGCCCCCGATTGGTGGTCAGCGTGATCTCCGCGAGGTGGCGAAGCGCGGAGAACACCCGCAGACCCTGCAGTGCGAACACGTCGAGCCCGGCGTCGAAGCTCGCCTGCGGCGTAGGGTTCAGCGGTCGCCCGCCGAGGTAGGTCCACGGTGCGCAGTTGGTGACCACCGCCATGCTGATCCCCGGGATCGGTTCAGCGCCAGGACGCTCCAGCACGATCTGGCCGTGCCGGCGGTGCGGCTGGGCGAAGAACCGGCGAACGGCTGTTCGCGTGTACAGCGGCAGGGTCGAACGCTTGCCGCGCGCCCGGAGCTCCTCGACGGCACGAATGACGTCGGCGTCGTACCCGATGCCGGCGCAGAAGGTGAACCATCGCTCGTCCAACCGGCCCAGCCCGATCGGTGTTCGTCGCCCCGCGCGCACGGCGTCGAGTACCAGTCCTGTTGCCTCGACCGGGTCTTCTGGCAGACCGACGTTGCGCGCGAAGACGTTGGTGCTGCCGGCGGGCACGATCGCAAGGTCGGGAACGGTGGGGCCGGCTTCGTCGTCGAGGAGGCCGTTGACGACCTCGTTGACGGTGCCGTCGCCACCGGCGGCGATGACCAGCTCGATGCCATCGGAACGCGCCCGCCTGCCGAGCTCGACCGCATGGCCGCGATGGTTGGTCTCGGCGACCTCGACCTTGAGGTCGTGCCGCAACGCGGCGAGCAACACGTCCCGAACCCACTGCGACATCGTCGTCGCCTGATGGTTGACGACGACGAGGGCGCGCATGCCGGTCAGGGTATCTGCCGGCCGTAGCCTGTCCGGGTGCCGTCCGACGACCGCCACCGACCAGGCGCGCTGCTGGTCGCCGCCGGCGTCGTGACCTTGCAAGGAGCCGCCTTGGTCGGTTTCGCCGGGTGGAACCTGATGCGCCGCTCGAGCGAGGATCCGAGCAACCCTGCCGTGTATGAGGGGGCGACCGCCTACCTGGCACTATTCGGCGTGCTGATCATGGTGGTTGCCGTAGCTCTGGCAGCGCGGAAACGCTGGGCGTTCGGCGCCGCGGTGTTCCTCCAGTTGCTTGCCCTGGGCGTGGTGTACGAGATGGCGACTGGCGGGTTCTGGCTCGGCGCGGGCCTGCTCGGGCTCGCCTGCGCCGGCGCGCTGGTCGCACTGCTCTCGGCGCCGGCGCGCGCGGCACTGGGGCGGAGATGACCTGCCGGAAAGGATGATTTACCGGAACGAAACCGCATCGACATCCTCGGTGGCCACGCTTGCATCGAGCGTGGTCCCTCGGAGAGGACTCCATGACTGGCATCGCAGAATCGGTTACTGGTCTGTCGGCATCGCTGATCGAGCAGACGATCGGTCTTGTCGCTCGTGCCGTGGTGCGCGTGGACGAGCTCAATGTCGGGCTGAGCCGACGCAACGCGCTGCAGGCGGTCACAGCCAACAGAGCTTCGCGAACGGAGTGGGAGGAGTCATGAGTTCGGCGTATTCAGCACCCGAGCTCACAGCCATGGGTCCTCAAGCCTCGTCGAGCAAACCCTCCCGCAACCGGACAAGCGTGCGGGCAAGCAGCCGAGACACGTGCATCTGCGATATCCCGACCTCGACCGCGATCTGCGACTGGGTCATGCCGGCGAAGAACCTCAACAAGAGAATCCGCCGCTCGCGCTCTGGTAACCCGGCGAGCAGCGGCTTGAGTGCTTCCCGGTTCTCGACACCCTCCAGGGCCTCGTCCTCGGCGCCGAGCATGTCCAGAACCGACGGCCCGTCGGACTCGCTTCCCTCCGGAGCGTCGAGCGACAGAGTGCTGTAGGCGGCGGCGGACTCGATGCCATCGAGGATCTCGTCCTCGCTGGCACCAATGCGCTCGGCGAGTTCGGCAACCGTCGGGGACCGGCCGAGTTCCTGCGCGAGCGCCCCGGTGGCGGCGCCGATCTCCAGGCGTAACTCCTGCAGTCGGCGCGGAACCCGTACCGCCCAGCCCTTGTCGCGAAACCAGCGCTTGATCTCCCCGACGATGGTCGGTGTGGCATACGTCGAGAACTCGACACCTCGCGCCGGGTCGTAACGGTCGATTGCCTTGATCAGGCCGATGGTCGCGACCTGGACGAGGTCGTCATACGGTTCGCCGCGGTTGCGGAAGCGTCGGGCCAGATGCTCCACGAGTGGCTGGTGGATGCTGACCAGCTGGCTTCGGATGTCGCCGCGACGTGGTTCGTCCGCGGCGAGCACCGACAATTCCTCCAGCAGAACCCGGGACTCTTCGCGGTTGACCCCCATTCCCGCCGACATCACCCGGGGTTCACCGCCAGCGTCTTGCGCAGGGTCAAGGTGACCCGGCCGTCATCGACACTGGCCTCCACGTCGCCGGCGAGCGCGGTGAGCACGGTCCAAGCGAACGTGTTCCGGCTCGGTGGCTCCGTCGCGTCCGAGGGCACCGAGACCGCCACCTGCAGAGAGCCCGGCTCGAGGTCGAATCGGGCGATGAGGCGGGCGCCGGCGTCGGCCAGGGGGAGCAACACCGCGCACGCCTCGTCGACCGCGATGCGCAGGTCCTCGATGTCGTCGACGGTGAAGTCCAGCCGCGCGGCCAGGCCAGCAGTAGCCGTCCGCAGGACCGAGACGTACGCCCCCGACGCCGGCACACGAAGCTCGACGTGGTCGCTGGACATCACGATCTCCTCGCCTTCCTGTCAGCACAGAGGCACCACGCCGGCCGGTGGGCCGTGGCGGTGGTGCCCCTGTTACGAACCCGACGGCTCGGGTCAAGCAGCCTTGGTCTCGGCGAAGATCTCGGCGATTTCGTCGATCTTGGCGAGTAAATCGTCGGCCACAGCTGGGTCGTCGGAGGACTTGGCACCGCCTGGTCCGCCGCCGGCAAGCTTGGTGGCCTCGTTGAACAGCCGATGCAGATCGGGATACTTCTCGAAGTGCGGAGGCTTGAAGTAGTCGGTCCACAACACCCAGAGGTGGTGCTTGACCAGTTCTGCGCGCTGCTCCTTGATGAGCAGCGCTCGGGTGCGGAAGTCGGGGTCGTCGTTGCCCTGCAGCTTCTCGCAGATCGCCTTGACCGACTGGGCCTCGATTCGGGCCTGGGCCGGATCGTAGACACCGCAGGGCAGGTCGCAGTGGGCCGAGACTTCGATGGTGCGGGCGAACAAGCGCGCGAGCATGCGATGTCCTTTCCGTGACGGTCGCCAACGGCGGGGGTGTTGCGCCCCGCAGGTCTGTCTACCCGGGCGACCCTACCTCGAACCCGCCAGTCTGAACGGAAGGGAGTCGCGTGCGGAACAGTCGCAGGAACACCAACGGCAGCGCCGCTCCGAGGTGGGGGTTTGCGGTGGTCCGCGGCCGATCCATGGACCCGACGCTGCACGACGGCGACCGGCTGCTCATCCGCTACGGCGCGGCGCCGAGGCCGGGTCGGGTCGTGGTGGTGAAACTGCCGGACCGCCCTGGTCTGTCGGTCAAGCGGATCGGATGGCCGGACTCCGACGGCTGGTGGATCGAGCGCGACAACCCGACCGAAGGCGTCGACTCGTGGCAGACCGGGCCGGTGCGCGCCGATGCAGTGGTGGCCATTGCGCTGTGCCGGGTCTGGCCGCGGCCGCGGCTTCTCACCCGCCGGTGAGGTGGTCGGTAAGCCGTTCGAGAAATGTCCGTTGCGCAGTGACGATCTTGGCCCGGGCAGCCCGCAGGTCGAACCAGGCGGCGGTGTCGATTTCGGGGAACTGCTGGAAGCGGCCCGAACCGCGGGGCCACTCCATCGTGAATGATCCGTACACGACGCTGCTCAGGTCGATCTCACCCTCGGCGGCCCAGGCGGTGACGATCTTTCCGCCGGACTGCTGGACGGAGCCGAGGTCGATCAGCTCAGCCGCCGGTACCGGGACGCCGAGCTCCTCCTCGAACTCTCGCCGAGCGGCGCTCTCGGCGTCTTCGTCGGGTAGGAACTCGCCTTTCGGGATCGACCACGCACCGTTCTCCCGGTCAGCCCAGAATGGCCCGCCCATGTGCCCGAGCAGGACCTCTGGACCGCCTGGTGTCCGGCGGTAGAGCAGGATCCCGGCACTCTGCTTGCTCACCCGGTCGAGTCTGCCTGGGTATCCGTTGCACCCGCATACCGAGGGAGGGCCGGCATTCAGCCGACCCTCCCCGAGAGGAGCACTACCAGCGGTGGGCGACGTCAATGACGATGCGCGACCCGTTCCCCGGACCGTCGAGGGTGAAGACCCGGAACGGCAGCCGAGCCCGGACGCCGAGTCCCATGGTCACCTGGCTCTCGTAGACCTCGACCAGGCTGACCTGGCGGAAGGTTCGCCAACCGGCGACGTCGACCAGCTCGTCCGGGTTCCGCGGGTCATACCCGGACCAGAAACTCGGGGCGTCTTCGCCATAGGGAGTCTGCACGACGATCTCCAGCAGGCTGTCGCCCCTCAGGTCAACCGGCCGAGGCAGCGCGATGCCCTCGATCGCCGACACGTAGCCAACCTGGAAACCGTCGGCGTCGTCGGCATAGTCGAGGACCAACCGGTCGAAACAGGCGTGTCGGCCGGCCCGGACGTTGGTGAGCAGTGCGACCTCCGACGAGTCCGCCGCCTTGGGCAGCGATCCCCAGGTGATGCCGCAGTACGGAGTGTGCGCCTGCGCAGCCGGCGCGGTGAGCGTGATGGCGCCGACGAGACCAGCGATCACGGCGAGAACCAATGCCCGGATCTTCATGACCGTTCCTCCCCTGGTGGTACCCGGATGTCGATACGACGCGGTACCCGCCGGGAAGGTTTACCGGCGACCAAGACCGGAAGAACTCCCGATGTCAGGTCGTTGCTGGCGGCCCGGCCTCCGAGGGCAGCGGGGCGCGCACCGCCGCCGCAGCCGCGACAACCCGCTCGTGTGCCGCGTGGAAAGGCGCGTACTCCGGCGGCACCGGGCCACTGCCGTAGAGCGGTCGGATTTCCGCCGCGAGATCCAGCAAGGCCGCCCGGTCGAACCCGCCGCGGCTCAGCCGCGCACACTCGGCGGCTCCGAACCGGATGTCTTCGACCCGACCACGCCAGCCTGGGTTGGCCATCCGCCCACCGTCGCCCGACATGTCGCTGGCGAGGGTGGTCAGCGCAGCGTGGAGTTCTTCTAGCTGCGCCCGGCGGACATTGACGTCGACGGATATCTCGGGCGCGGTTTCGAGATCATCAGCGTCGTCTCGGCCACCGAGAGCGGCTTTCAGCCGGTCGAACAGACCCATTGGTTCGGCACCCCTCGTCAACGAAATGGTGAGGTCAATCATGCACGGCTGTCGGTGGCCTCGAGACGTCTCCGCCGCCCAGCGCCGGTCGCGCTCGGGCCGGAGGAGGTCCTGAGGACTAGTGTGAGTAGCAAGCGGCTCCTGACCGCTCGCGAGGCCGTGGCGATACGGCCAGTTCCGAGGTCAGCATATGACTAGACGCGATGACGTCGGCGAGGTCCTCGAAGGTGATGGCGCCGAGGACACGTTGCTCGACGGCAACGGCGACAACACCGGAGACGCCGGTGACCGTTACCGGGGCTCCCTTCGCTTTGGCACTACGGCCGCAGAACAGGCCCCAGGGCAGTCGCTGGATCAGCGGCTCGCGGAGGAGGAGCCTGACCCGGATGACGACCAAGCCGAGAGCCCTGCCTCGGACGACCGCAGGACCCAGCGGGAGATCGCTCAGCTCGTCACCGGTGGCGACGGATCGCACTCACGGACCGATCCAGACCTGCTCGGCCTGGATCCGGGCGGCTCGGGCCTGTCCGCCGAAGAGGCCGCCCTGCACGTGACCGAGCTTCCGCCGAGGCAGACGACGGACTAAGGCGCGGCTGCAGCCGACGCCGCGAGTTCACGCGGCCGGTCGACCTGGCAACGCGAGACAGAGGTCGTGCTCGGCACGGACAGGCTCGAGTCGCAGCTGGATAGGGTCGCGACCATGTTCGCGGTTTATGCCGACAGCCTCGACGCCGATGATCCCCTGACCGGACTGGCCCTTGGAGATCGGCCCGAGCCGGACCCACCCGAAGGCTGGACTGTCGTCACCGTGCGCGCCAGCGCCGTGAACCACCATGATCTGTGGTCGCTTCGAGGTGTGGGCCTGACGGTGGATCGGCTGCCCATGATCCTCGGAACCGACGCCGCCGGTGTCGACGCCGACGGCAACGAGGTCGTCGTCCACGCTGTGATCTCCGACCCGGACTGGCGTGCCGACGAGACGCTCGACCCCAATCGCTCATTGCTGTCCGAGCGCCATCAGGGGACGATGGCCGAGCGGGTCATGGTTCCCCGGCGCAACCTCGTCCCGAAGCCTCCGACGCTGTCGTTCGAGGAGGCTGCCTGCCTGCCGACGGCGTGGCTGACGGCCTATCGGATGCTCTTTACCCAAGCCGGGGTCAGGCCGGGTTCGACGGTGCTGGTGCAGGGAGCGGGCGGAGGAGTGGCGACCGCGCTGGTCACGCTGGGAGCGGCGGCAGGCGCGCGGATGTGGGTAACCTCGCGGGATCCGGACAAGGCTGCCCGCGCCGTCGAGTTGGGTGCTGACGAGGTCTTCCGGACCGGTGAACGGCTGCCTGAGCGGGTCGACGCCGTGATGGAGACGGTTGGCGCGGCGACCTGGCAACACTCGCTCCGGGCCGTACGCCCAGGAGGGACCGTGGTCCTCTCCGGCGCGACGTCGGGCCGGACCGCAGACACGGAGCTGAGCCGGATCTACTTCCTCCAGCTACGGGTGCTGGGCTCGACCATGGGAACGCGGCAAGAGCTGGAACACCTGCTCACGTTCTGCTCGCGCACCGGCGTCCGCCCCGTGGTTGACCGGGTTCTGCCGATGAAACAGGCACGCCAGGGCTTTGCCGCCCTGGAGCGTGGGGAGGTCTTCGGCAAGGTCGTTCTCACGCCCTGAGGTCATGCCGGTGGATAGTGGGTAATTAGGGTCTCTGAACACCGAGCCACTCGTACCAGCCGCCGGTCAACACGACGTCGGCGAGCATCCCGTAACCCGCCTGCGCGGGGTGCAGACCGTCGGCGAAGGTCTGTGCCGACCAGGAGCGACGTTCGACCAGCGCTCGGTACGTCGAGATGTACGGCACGTCGATACGGCGGCAGAGCGAGGCGTAGGCGTCGTCCAGCTCTGTGATCCGGGCCCGGGTCTCCGCTGGGCCGACCGGTGGCGGGCCGACAACGAGCCGGCGAGTCTGCATCGACTGCAGGCCGAACTCGAGGGTGGCGACCGACCGGGCCACCGGGAAGTCGGTGAAGGCGTCCGCGACGCCGACCGCGAGCACCACGCCGTGTTCGTCTCCGCGAGCGAAGCGCGGAGAGCTCTCCATTGGCATTCGAACGACGATGTCCTCGGTCGTCTGGCCCCGGACGCCGAGCTGGTAGACAGTCAGGGCGACACCGGTCGACGGTGGGGTCCTCGCGGCCACCCGACCGACCCAACCCAGCGCCTTCGGGTCGCCAACTCCGGCGACGAACGAGTCGCCGAAGACGCAGATCCTGACGTCGCGTAACCCAGCCGACGTGGTCACTCCTCGTCGACCCGGGCGAGCCAGGTCGCGAGCCGCTCGACCGCAACGTCGAACTCCGGGTTGTCGTCGACGAACTCGCGCAGGTGCTCGGCGACCCAGCCGAGGGTGACCTGTTCATCGCCGCGCCGATGCTCGAGCTCCTCGATCCCGCGGTCGGTGAAGTACATCTACGCGAAGGCCCGGTCCAGAAGCTCACGCTGTTGATCGACGTGCAGCGAGTGCGACCCGCAGGACGGAGCGGCCCCTGCGGGGCGGGTGACGCCGGTGAAGTCGACCCCAAGCTTCGGCAGCAGGTGCAGAGCCATGAACGGCCACGGTCCCATGTTCAGCGGTTCGTCCTGGACCCACCGCACCTCGCGCAACCCGGGGAACCGGCTCAACTGAGTCCGCACGTACTCGGTCGCCAGCGGGTAGAGCTGTTCCACGGGCAGGATCGCCGTGTGCTGGTCGGCCCGCTTGGCGCGCTCAGCCCGCAGATCCCACACGATCTTGCCGGAGCAGAGCAGTGCTCTGTCGACCTTCGACGCGTCGACGTCGTTGTCGGGAAGCACCGGCCGGAACGCGGTTTCGCCGATGAGGTCTTCCACCGCGGAAACCGCCTTCTTGTGACGGAGCATCGACTTGGGCGTGAACACGATCATCGGCTTGTGCTCCTCGCCGAGCGCATGGAGCCGGAGCAGGTGGAAGTACGACGCGGGAATCGACGGCTGGGCGATTCGGAAGGCGTCGTCGGCAGCCATGGCCAGGAAGCGCTCGATCCGGCCGGAGGAGTGGTCCGGCCCCTGTCCCTCGTAGCCGTGGGGGAGAAGCAGGACGACGCCGGAGCGCTGATTCCACTTCGACTGGCCGCCCACGATGAACTCGTCGATGATCGTCTGTGCGCCATTTGCGAAGTCGCCGAACTGAGCCTCCCAGAGCACGAACGCCTCCGGCCGGGCCACCGAATAGCCGTACTCGAAGCCCATGGCCGCGAACTCGGAAAGCAGCGAGTCGTAGATGTAGAACTTGGCCTGGTTCTTGTCCAAGTGCTGCAGCGGGATGTACGTCACGCCGGTGCGCCGGTCGACGATCGCCGCGAACCTCTGCACGAACGTGCCGCGCCGGCTGTCCTGGCCGGCCAGTCGGATGGGCCGGCCGTCGACCAGCAACGACGCGAACGCGGCGATCTCGGCGGTCCCCCAGTCGATCCCGCCCTCGGTCAGCATGGCGGCGCGGCGCTGCAGTTGCGGCTGGACCTTCGGGTGGACCGTGAACCCGTTGGGCAGGCTCAGGTACGAGTCTGCGATCTGTTTGAGCAGCTTGTCGGTCACGGCCGTGACCCGGCCGCCGGCCGGCAGTGGCTTGACTGGATACGACGGCACGGTGATGGTGGCCGCCGCCTGTTCCTCCGCCTGACGGGTTTCGGAGAACACTCGCTCCAGCTCTTGCTGGTAGTCCCGCAGCGCCTGTTCGGCTTCTTCGAACGTGATGTCGCCGCGTCCGATGAGGGCTTCGGTGTAGAGCTTGCGAACCGAGCGCTTCTGTTCGATCAGGTCGTACATCAACGGCTGGGTGAACGACGGGTCGTCGCCCTCGTTGTGACCACGCCGTCGGTAACACACCAGGTCGATGACGACGTCTTTGGCGAACTCCTGGCGGAACTCGAACGCCAGCCTGGCCACCCGATTGCATGCCTCGGGGTCGTCGCCGTTGACGTGGAAGATCGGCGCCTGGACCATCCGCGCGACGTCGGTGCAGTAGATCGACGAGCGTGACTGCTCCGGTGAGGTGGTGAAGCCGACCTGGTTGTTGACCACGACGTGGATCGTGCCGCCGGTGCGGTAGCCGCGCAGCTGGGACAGGTTGAGCGTTTCGGCCACCACTCCTTGACCGGCGAACGCGGCGTCGCCGTGCACCAGGAGCGGCAGTACCGGAAACTCCTCTCCGCGGTCGAGCAGATCCTGTTTCGCGCGTGCGATCCCTTCCAGCACCGGGTTGACGGCCTCGAGGTGGCTGGGGTTGGCGGTGAGGGAGACCTTGATCTTTTCTCCGTTGAGCCTGACGAACTGGCCGTCCGCTCCGAGGTGGTATTTCACGTCGCCGGAGCCCTGCACCGTGCGCGGGTCGATGTTGCCCTCGAACTCCCGGAAGATCTGGCCGTAGCTCTTGCCGACGATGTTGGCCAGCACGTTCAGTCGGCCTCGGTGGGCCATCCCGATGCAGACCTCGTCGAGCTTGGCCTCGGCGGCCGCCTCGCAAATCTCGTCGAGCAGCGAGATCGTCGACTCGCCGCCTTCGAGTGAGAACCGCTTCTGGCCGACGTACTTGGTCTGCAGGAACGTCTCGAAGGCTTCTGCCTGGTTGAGCTTGTGCAGGATGCGAAGCTGGTCCTCGCGGTCCATCTTCTCGTGCTTCCGCTCGACCCGGTGCTGGATCCACTGCCGCTGGTCCGGTTCCTGTATGTGCATGTACTCGATGCCGACGGTCCGGCAGTACGCGTTGCGCAGCACGCCGAGGATGTCGCGGAGCAGCATGAATGGCTTGGCGCCGCCGAACGACCCGGTGGCGAACTCGCGGTCCAGGTCCCACAGCGTGAGCCCGTGCGTCGTGACGTCGAGGTCGGGATGGCTGCGCTGCTTGTACTCCAGCGGGTCGGTGTCGGCCATCAGGTGCCCGCGCACGCGGTAGGCGTGGATCAGCTCCAGCACCCGGGCCTGCTTGCCGACCTCGTCCTCATGGCTGGCGGGAACGTCGCCCGCCCATCTGATCGGCTCGTACGGGATGCGCAGCGCCCGGAAGATCTCGTCGTAGAAATCGTCGTTTCCCAACAGCAGCCCGTGCACGACGCGCAGGAAGTCACCGCTCTGCGCGCCCTGGATGATCCGGTGGTCGTACGTGCTCGTCAACGTCATGACCTTCGAGACGGCCATCCGCGCGAGTGTCTCGGGGGCAGCACCTTGGAACTCGGCGGGATACTCCATCGCACCGACACCGATGATCGTGCCTTGGCCCTTCATCAGCCGGGGCACCGAGTGGACCGTACCGATGGTCCCCGGGTTGGTCAGGCTGATCGTGGTGTCGGCGAAGTCCTCGACGGTCAGCTGACCGCCGCGGGCGCGCCGGACGAGATTCTCGTACGCCGCCCAGAACCCGGCGAAGTCGAGAGTGTCCGCCCGCTTGATGCTCGGCACCAACAGTTGCCGGGTGCCGTCTTTCTTCTGCATGTCGATGGCCAGGCCGAGGTTGACGTGGGCCGGCTTGACCAGGACCGGCTTGCCGTCCACCTCGTCGTAGGAGTAGTTCATTTCCGGCATCTGCCTCAACGCCTTGACCAGGGCGAAGCCGATGACGTGGGTGAAGGAGACCTTGCCTCCGCGTGAGCGGGCGAGGTGGTTGTTGATCACTATGCGGTTGTCGATCAGCAGCTTCGCAGGGACCGCCCGCACGCTGGTCGCCGTAGGGATCTCGAGGCTGCTTTCCATGTTGGCGACCACCCGGGCCGACGATCCGCGCAGCGGCGTCGTTGTCGCCACCGCGCCGTCGCCTTCCGCCGGGGCCGTCTTCGCAGGTTCCGGCTTGGTCGAGGCTGGCGTCGTGGGGGCCGGCTTCGTCGCTGTCCCCGCTGCCGGCGCGGCGGTTGACCGCTTGGCCTTCGCATCGGTCGGCGTCGCCGGTCCGGCCTTCGCCGGCCCGGGTTGGGCGGCCGCACGGTCCCCGGCCAGCCCGGCCATCGGGGCGGCATCTTCGGGCGCGAGTTGTGCCTCAGCGTCGGGTCCCGTGTCGGTTCGGGCCTGTTCCGCGGACGTGCTCACGGCTGCCTCCCTGCTCGGCTGGCCGGCGCGCTGGTCACCGTCGGATTGCTGCTCGGACGCAAGCCCGGCGAAGTACTCCGCCCACGACCGCTCGACGCTGGCCGGGTCCTCGCGCCAGCTTTCGTACAGCTCTTGCACGAGCCACTCGTTCGGCCCGAAGCCCGACAACGGGCCGGTCTGCGCTGTCACCGGAGCCTTCGCCTGCTTCCCTGCTCGACAGTCAAAGCTGCTCGTGGTACAGGCTAGTCGGCGCTTCCAGCCGATGTGTTCTCCGCCGGTTGTCGTCCCATGTCGCGCAACAGTCGGTGCGCACTGTTCCACCCCGCGGCGCCGATGACGGAGCCGGCCGGGTGGCAGCCGGCGCTGCCGGCGTAGAGCCCGGGCAAACCGGTGGCGTAAGGGATCCGGTCGGCGAAGGCCACGGTGTTGTCGACGTGGTGGATATGACCGCCGGTGATGCCGAAATGCTCTTCGATGTCCGGCGGCGGAAGTGGAAACGTGTCCGCGACCAGACCGGCGGTACCGGGGGCAAACGTGTCCGCGAGCCCGATCAGGTGCTCTACGTACGGCTCGAGGGCCTGGGTCCAGGTCGAGCCGGCGAGGTCGTAGGGGACCGACTGCACGAACAGCGCCGAGGAGTGGTGGCCGGCATCATCGCGGAGGGTCGGATCGACCGTCGTGTGGATGTACCACTCCATGGTGGGGAAGTCGGGCAGCCGGCCAGCCTCGACGTCGTCCCACATCGCGCGGACGGCCGTCAACGGCCGGCCGGTGGCGTCGGGCAGCAGGTGCACGGTCGATCCCCAGGGTGACGGCGCGTCAGGCGGTAGGCAGCTCAGTCTCGGCAGGTCACGCAGAGCCAGGTTGATCTTGAGAGTGGTTCCGGGCCGGCGGACCCGGTCCAGCCGGCTCACCAGCTCAGCCGGCGCGTCTGCACCGGCGATTCGCGCGGTGCGCCACGGATCGCAGGCCGCCAGGACGGCCGTTGCCGCGACCTCGCGGCCATCGGCGAGGACGACACCCGAAACATCACCATCGGAAACGGCGAGCGCGGTGGCCTCGGCGCTGGTGACCAGCCGGGCGCCGGCCTTGGCGGCGGCCTCGGCGAAGGCACCGGACACGGCTCCCATTCCGCCTTCGGCCACCATCCAGGTGCCGTCGGCGCCGGGCAGCCGGCACATGTTGTGGACCAGGAAATTGTGGCCGGTGCCCGGGGTGTCCGGACCGGCGGTGAGGCCGGACAGCCCGTCGGTGACGACGTACATGGTGACGAGCAACTCTGACGAGAAGCCGAACCGTGCCAGGTAGTCGACCACGGTGCCGCGAACGAGGTCGACGAACGTCTCGCGAAGGCGTGGGCGCACATAGCGCTCGGCGGTGTCCTCGACGGTGAGCGGCTCCGCGAGCCAGGCTGGAGCGAGGTCTTCGCGAAGCTGCCCGAGCTCCTGCTGCAGGGCGTCGTCCGCGGTGGCATCGGCGGCGGAGAACGTCCTTTCGAGCTGGGCTCGGCTCGCCGCCCGATCCCGGCCGAACCACAGATATGGAGCGCCCGGCCCGCCGATCGTCGGTAGCACGTAGTGCGGATCCCGGCGCAGCGGCCGGACTCGGCCCTTGGCCAGGGCGAGTACCTCTGGTGGCATCAGCCCCAGCAGGTAGGCCCCGGTCGATTGCCGCAGTCCGGGCACCGCCGGAAAGCAGTTCTCGGTTCTGGTGGCGCCGCCCAGAGTGGCCGCTCGTTCCGCCACAACGACCTTGAGGCCGGCTTCGGCTAGGACGGTCGCGGCCACCAGGCCGTTGTGACCTCCTCCGATCACGACGACGTCGGTGCGATCTGGCAGTACGTCCTCACTCACCCCGACACACTGCCTGCGCGCACCCTCGAGCGCCAAATCCACGGCGCCGGCGGTTACGTGTGGCCGACATCGGGGGTACGTCTACGCTCCGCAGGAGATCGACGATGTCGTCGCGGAGGGTCGCCATGCGGAGGTGGGTCGGTCCCACTGCGGCTATCGGCGCCGGCATTGTGCTGGTGGGTTGGGCCGTGACCGCCCACGCCGAGGATCCCGTCGACATCGAGACCCAGATCACCGACCGGGTCGATGCCCTCGGTGACAGGCGCGGTGAGGTCGAAGCAGCACTTGCTCAGCTCGATGCCGATCACCAGCTCCAGCTGTTCGTCGTCTACGTCGAATCGTTCGCTGGCCTGAACGCCGAGGACTGGGCGAACGAGACGGCCAACCGCAACGGCTTCGGGTTCAACGACGCGCTGCTCGCGATTGCGACCGGCGATCGGGAGTTCGGCGACTCGTTTGATCCGGATTACCCGCTGACCGACAACCAGCTCACCGAGGTCGCCACGGTAGCGATCGAGCCGCCGCTTCGGGAGCACGACTGGGCTGGATCAGCGATCGGCGCGGCTGAAGGTTATGCCGCCGCGCTCGACGGCGAACCGATTCCTGAACCAAAGATCACTCCAGGAGAGGCCGACCCGAGCGCCGATGGCATGCCGTGGTGGGTGCCAATAGTGGCCGTCGCCGGTGTCGCTGCGGTGGGCGTGTATGCCTATGCCCGGTCACGCCAGCGCCGGCAAGCGACCTCGACGGCCAGCTCCCAACGCAGCGCACCGGAATGACCACGTTCACCATGCCTGCCTATACATCACCAGGCTTGCAGGCCTGGTGAAGTACGGACAAGCCTGGTGATGGGTCCCGTGGCTGCGTCCGCGCAGGATGGCGCCTCGCAGTTATATCGGCACCGAGATGCCGACCCCGCCCCGGGTGTCCGCGCCGTACCGTGCGATCTCGCCGTCGAGGTCTAGCGGCCCGATCCGCTTGCGCGCGTCGAGTGCGGAGTCGTCGATGCGATCGGCCGGCACGATCCAGGCCACCTCGAACTCCAGGCCGTCGGGATCCCGGCCGTAGAGGCTCTTGGTTGTCCCGTGGTCTGACGACCCGGTGAGCGCGCCGTGTCGGCCCAGCAACCCGGCGAGTCGCTTCATCTCGGCCAGCGTGTCGAGCTCCCACGCAAGGTGGTACAGGCCCACGGTGGTACGGCCGGCTCCCGACGGACCAGCAGCCTCACCGATCTGGAACAACCCGAGGTCGTGGTCGTTCGTCGAGCCCGGCGCTTGCAGGAATGCAGCTCCCGCGAAGCCCTCGGGCGTCATGTCGATGCGCCGGAAGCCCAGAACGTCGGTGTAGAAAGCGACGCTGCGCTCGACATCGCGCACGAAGAGCACTGCGTGGTTGAGCCGGGTGATGCCCATGGCGTGATCCCTGTTTCTCGTGGACGGTCAATCCATCACAACGCACCAAGCCGCCGGAGAATTGCCTCGCCGCCATCATCGGCGCCGAGTCGAGTCCGTCATGAGAAGTTTGACGGCGTCCCGGGCGCACCCCCAGGACAGCAACACCCCGGTGCCGCCGTGGCCGTAGTCGTGCACGACGACCGCCCCGTCGATCTCCTCGCGTTCCAGCCGCACCGACGCCCTGCCGGGTCTCAACCCGACCCGATGTTCGACGACGCGGGCGTTCCGTAGTCGTGGCTCGACGGCGACACAGCGGCGGAGGATCTGGTCGGCAACCTCAGGATCCGGCTCGAGGTTCCAGTCATCCTCGACGGCGATCCCGCCGAGGACCACGACATCGCCATGCGGGATGATTCCCGCCCACGCTGGTCCGAACGGCGGCTCCATGAACACCCGGTCGATGCCGGGGTTCTCGACCACCACGTGCTGACCGCGAATCGGGCGGACGGACAGGTCCGGTACCAGCTTGCGTGCGCCGAGGCCGGCACAGTTGGCGATCAGCGGCGCCAACTCGGCGGCATTCGCGAGCGAGGCCAGCTCCTGACTCTCGACGACTCCACCCGCCGCTTCGAACCGCTCGCCGAGATATTTCAAGTACCGCGGCATGTCGACGCACGGAATGGTGGCGAGAAAGCCGGATCCATATCCTGCGGACACCTCGTCCGGGCGGAGAGCTCGTACGTCGGTTGGCCGCAGGATCGGCGGGGGACCGGTCATCCCGACTGGTGAGACGAAGACGCTCTCGCGTAGCCGGACCCCGGTGCGTGGATTGGCCGCAAGCGCCGTGAACTCGTCGAACCCGACCTGGCTCCATGCGCCGGCAGGATCGTCGGTTTCATCGAACACCGGACCACAGATCGCGCCTGCCGCGTAAGACGTCGTGTGCTCGGTGGGCGCTGCCGTGACGATGCGCGTGGTCAAGCCGGCTTCCGCGAGGCAGACTCCGGTCGTCAACCCGATGACGCCCGCTCCGACGACTACTGCGTCGGTGCCCGAGCGGTTCACGGGCAGTGCCGTCCTCACGGCCGGTCGCACCAGGCTGCGACGACTCGGCGCAGATCATCGGCCGCCGCCTCGACCTCGGTCAGGTCAGCCAGGCGCATGTACCGGGCGGTGTCACCGCCGCCCTCGAGGCGGCGATGCTCGCCGGGGATCGATGCTCCGGTGTGAAACAGCAGGCTGACGTGCGCCTTCGACCGAGGGTTGAAGCTCGCCAAGTTGCCCCGATAGCCGAAGGTCGGCGTCTTCCACTTGATGGACTCCTCCATCCGTGGCTCTTCGAGGATGATCTCGCGGACCCGGAGCATCGCATCCTTGAGTGGATGCTGGAAGTCGGCGAACCAGGCGTCCACGTCTGGGCTGTGCACCACGGCGCCGAGTTTTCCAGCTTGTGTGCCGCACGGACAGGTGTCAGAGCGGCGAGCCAAGCCTGAGGTCATGCAAGCGGGCCGTCAGCAGCTCCGCGAGCCCCAAAGGCGGGTGCCCGGCTACTCGCTCGACGACGTCGCTCGTTCCTTCGAGCTCGCCGGCAGCAATCGCGGTGTAGGTGCTTACCCAGGCGTCGACCTGCCAATCGGGGGCGCCGTAGTGGGCGCGCGAGCGGTAGGCCTCCTCCACTGTCTCGGGGACGTAACCTACGACGCTCTCGGTGGCGCCGGAGAGCTGGTCGGCCACCTCGGCGAGGGTGAGAGCCTCCGGTCCGGTGAGGTCGTAGGTCTGGCCGGCATGCGGGGCGGGTTCTCGAAGGATGGCAGTCGCCACGTCGGCAATGTCGTCTTGGGCGATGGCGGCGACTCGTCCGGAACCGGCCGGCCCACGGATCATGCCGTCGTCTCCGACCATGGCCGGAAAGAAGTCCAGGTACAGGTTGTCCCGCAAGAAAGTCCAGCGCAGGCCGCTGGCCCGGATGTGCTGCTCGGTGGACCAGTGGTCGCGGGCGAGGGTGAAGGTTGCGTCGGCTGCGGCGCCGTAGAACGAGACATAGACAACCTGCTCGACGCCCGCAGCGGCGGCTGCGTCGACGAACGTGCGGTGCTTGTCGACCCGGTCCGGAGTCTCCGATCCGGACACCATGAACACGGTCCGCATGCCGTCGAGAGCCCGCCGACCGCCCCCGGCATCGCCGTACTCAGCGACCGCGATCTGAGCGGCATCAAGCCGGGGTGCTCGGGCCGGGTTCCTGACGACGAGGCGCTGCTGCACGTTCGAGGCGGCTAGCAGCCGGGCGACCCGGCCACCGAGCCGTCCGGTCGAACCGGTGACCGCCAGGGTCGGCCCGGCGCTCATCCCACCGTCCCGGCGTGCACCTGGCAAGTATGGCTGGACAAGCCAGCGACAGGACCGGCGATGATGCGGCATGAAGGGCTGCGGCCACCGAGCCGAGGCGGAGGTCGAGCGCGACGAGAGCGCAAGGTCAGGACAGTGGCCTGATTGACTTGCCTTCGAGCAGCCGTCGATCGGGTCGCGCCAGGAACTGGACCACGGGCGAGCACAAGGAAGGAAAGCCCATGTCGTTTCAGGCATATCTGGACAACATCGAGGACAAGACCGGGCTGACGCCTCGTCAGTTCATCGAACTGGCGCACCAACGAGGCTACGACGAGTCGACGAAGGCGGGAGCCATCGTCGAGTGGCTCAAAGAGGACTACGACCTAGGCCGCGGTCATGCCATGGCTCTGGTGCACGTCATCAAGAACGGAGCGAAGATCGACGCGAAGCACGTAGGAACAACCGGCTCGCACAGCGACGAGTCCGACACACTCTGGCTCGACGGAAAGCAGAACCGACCGCACAGCGCGGCGGATCAGGCGGGGCCGTAGTTCAGGTGAACGACGCCGTTGTCGTAGGCGTCGTGCTCCTTCAGCGTGAGCTTGGTCTGGTCGACACCGTCGTCCCACAGCCGCTTGCCCTGGCCGAGTGCGACCGGGTAGACGAACAGGTGCAGGTCGTCGACCAGGCTGTCCTTGAGCAGCGCGCGGACCAGGGTGCCGCTGCCGGAAATGTAGATAACGCCGTCCGTCTCGTCTTTGAGCGTGCGGGTCGCGTCCGGGTCGTACGGCCCGAGGCGGGTGGAAGGGCCCCAGTCAACGTTCGGCTCCGTTGAGCCGACGACGTACTTGTGGGTGTTGTTGAAGAACGGTGCGCCGGGGTCGTCCTCGACGGTGCGGGTCGACCAGGCCGGCGCGAACATCTCATACGTCTTACGCCCCAGCAGGATTGCCTTCGACGCTCCTGTGATCGCGCCCAGGGTCTCGCCCATCGAGGGGTCGAAGCCGTAGTCGGAGGTCCATCTCGGGTCCTCGAAGACTCCGTCGAGACTGATGAACTCGTGAACTGCGATGCTGCCCATTGTCTGTCCCTACTGTCACGGTGGTCGACGTCTGTACTTCCGGAACAGAAAGACCGGCGGCCAGGGGCCACGGGGGAGGCCCCCGACCGCGAAGGAAGACGCTACTTCACATTCGTTCGCCGCGGAAAGCACTCTCTTGACCCAATGCGGCAAGCTGTCGTCCATTCCCGGATTCCGGGTCCCGCTAAGCTTGGTCTGCCGCTACGCTGCGCTGCCCGCGAGTCGTGTCGCGGTAGCACCGTGATTCGCTGCGGGAGACACCGGGACGGAACCGTTGACCCCACCCTGGCAGGCGTACTCGTCCAGGCTAGTCGGCCGAGGCGGTGAGTTAGACCGCCTGTGCCGTCTGCTGGAAGGCATGGAGAGGACGACCACGGGACGTATGGTGCTCGTCCACGGCGAGGCCGGGGTGGGCAAGTCGCGGCTGGTTCAGGAGGGCACTGCGGTGGCCCGGCGAGCCGGCGTCAGCGTGTTCTCCGGCCGGGCGGTGCCGTCCGGCGAGGCGTACCGCCCGCTCGCCGAGGCGCTCAGCGCCGCGTTGCGGGGCCGTCCGCTGCCTCGGGAGAACGGCCTGCGACCGTACCTGCCCGCGCTGTCCGCGCTGCTCCCGGATGCCGGCATCGAGGGCCGGTCCGACCCGCACGGCAGGGTCATCCTGGGCGAGGCGATCCTGCGGCTGGTGACCGCGCTGGCCAGCCCAAGCGGCTCCATGCTGGTGCTGGAGGATCTGCACTGGGCTGACCCGGACACCCTCGACGTGCTGAGTTACCTGGCCGATGCGGCGAGCACCTCGCCGGTGGTGCTGGTAGCGACTGCCCGAGACGAGCTGGACCCGCCGCAGCGGTTGGTCGACCTTGCGCATGCCTGCCAGGCCGAAGTCATCCCGCTTGACCGGCTCGGCCCGCAGGACGTGCGCGGGGTGGTGGATTCGTGCCTGTCGGAGGCTCCGCCGGAGGAGCTGGTGGTGTTCGTCATCGAGCACGCCGACGGGTTGCCGTTCCTGGTCGAGGAGCTGCTCACCGGGCTGGTCGCAGTCGGCGCGCTGGCCCCGGACGGGACCCTGACCGGCCCGCTGACCACGAACGTGCCGCGCACGTTCGCCGCCACTGTGCACAGCCGGCTGGCCGGCCTGGAGCCGAGCGCGCGCTCGGTGGTGGAGACCGCCGCAGTGCTCGGCCGCCGGTTCGACTGGCGGATGATCCTGGAGATCACCGGACTGGCCGAGCAGGTGGTGCTGGCCGGCCTGCGGTCCGCGGTGGCCACCGGCCTGGTCGTGGTGGACGCCACCGACACCGACACGTTCCGGTTCCGGCACGCGCTGACGTGCGACGCGGTGCGCACTGACCTGCTGCCACCGGAGCACCGGGCGTTGGCTCGAGCCGCCGCCGCGGTCGTCGAGCGGCGCGAGCCGATGGCTTACGACCTGGCCGCCGGGCTGTGGATGGCGGCAGGGGAGGACGCCCGCGCCGCCGAGCTGTACCTCTCCGCCGGAAGGCAGTCCCGCCGCCGCGGCGCGCTGCACACGGCGGACGCCCAGCTGACCCGCGCGGCGACCCTGGCCGCGGACAAGCCGGCGCTGCGCCGGAAGGCGGAGGCGGTGCTGGTCGAGGTGTTGGCCGATGTCGGTGACACCGACCGGGCACTGGCGCTGGGCGAGGACCTGCTGGCACGCGGGGAGACCTGGGTCCGACTGACGCTGGCCGAAGTGGCGGCCGAAGCCGGCCGGTGGGACGTCGCCGCCTCCGGGCTGACCGAGCTGCCGGACACCGACGACCCGCGAGCCAGAGTGTTGGCCGCTCGGTTGGCGCACGAACGCGGTAAGCCGGAGGACGCACAGAGCATCGCCAAGCTGGCGCTCATCAAGGCCGAGGAGCGCAACCAGTGGTCGGTGGCCTGCCAGGCGCTGGAGGTACTGGGCCGCGCCGCGCGGGTGACCGACCTGGGGGCGGCCCGGGACGCGTTCCTAGCCGCCGAGCGGTTGGCCATCGACCACGACCTGCCGCTGGAACGGGTCTCCGCCCTGCACGAGCTCGGCACCGTGGACCTGCTGCTGGACGGCTCTACGATCCGGCTCGAGCGGGCCCGAGCGCTTGCCTTGGACGCCGGCGCGCTGGGCCTGGCGGCCACGGTCGAAGTGCAGATGGCTGCGAGCCTGCTGCACGGGGACGCGGACGCCGCGCTGGTGCACGCCGAGCGCAGCGCTGAGCACGCCCGCCGGCTGCGGATGGACCAGCTGCGGGCCACGGCGCTGTTCTTCCAGGCCGCCGCGCACGCGCACCGCCGCAACACCCCGGCGATGGAGCGCTGCGTGGCCGACGCCCGCCAGCTCGCCCCGGACGACCTGGACGTCAACGCCGGCATCTGGGGCGCGGTGTACGCGCACGTCGCGCTGCTCGACGACGACCGGGCCCGGCTGGCCGAATGCCTGGACCGCGCCATCGAGTTCATGCGCCGCAGTCCGACCACGGCGCCGGCGCCCACCTACGGGTTGTGGGCGCTGGTGCGCACGCTGGACGACCGGGAGGGGGGACAGGCCCGAGCCGAGGCCCGCCCGTCCGGGGTGAACTGGGAGAACCGCGCGCTGCTCGGCTACGCCGACGCGGTCGACGCCGGACGCCGGGGTCGGCCGGCCGAGGCCGAGCAGTTGCTCGCCGCCGCCGATGCCGCGATGAGCTCCCGGCCCTGGTGGCGGCACCGGATCCGGCTGCTGGTCGCCGGCGACGCGCTCCCCGGAAGCTGGGGAGACCCGATCGGCTGGGCCCGGGAGGCGCTGGCGGTGTTCGTCGGGCGCGGGGACGACCGGCTGGCCACTCGTTGCCGGGAGGTGCTGCGCACGGCCGGCGCCCCGGTACCTCGGCAAGGCCGGGGCGACACCGTGGTGCCGGCCCGGCTCCGCGGTTTCGGGGTGACCAGCCGGGAGATGGACGTCCTGCAGTTGGTCGTGGAGGGGCTGACCAACGGGGCGATCGCCGAGCGGCTGGTGCTCTCACCCCGCACGGTCGAGACGCACGTCGCCAACCTGGTCGCAAAGACGAAGGTCACGGGACGCAGCGGGCTGACCGGGCTGGTTAAGTCCGGGACCGCGGCCGACTAACTCAGGGTGCCGCTCCCTAGCCGCCGGCGCGGCCAGTACGCGAAACTTCGCGCAGGACGACGCCCGTAGGCCACCACGCCCGCCGTCAGGACAACAGGAGCAACGGGGGTCCAGCTCGGTTGGGCCCTGTCGGTCAGCGGGTCTGCCCTCGGATGGCGGGGGTGAGGGCAGCCCCGGACGGGCGTCGTCCTTCCGCGTAGCCGGTTGCTCGGCTGTGTGCCGGGTTTGTGCTGAGGGAGCTGATGATGCGTTTGGGGCGGCGTGTTGGTGTGGTTGCTGTCTTGGTCCTGGCGGTGGGGTTGGTGGTGCCGGCTGGTCAGCGGTCGGCGCATGCTGATGATCCGGTCTTTGTCGGGTGGTCTTCGCTGCTGCCGGGGTTGACCGATGAGTACAACCCGAGTAGC
>DASSDH010000186.1:0-5722 GCA_035697245.1 Jiangellaceae bacterium | reverse complement strand
GGTTACTGGGACAGTCGCTGGTATTTGCGGACGGCGAGCGGCAGGAAGATCACGGTGATGATGATCGGCCACACGACGGCCATGAGCTGGGCGTTCTGTTCGATCCAGCTGTCGCCGGTGGGTACCGGGTTGCCGAACAGCTCGCGGACCGCATTGGCGGTGGAGGAGACCGGGTTCCACATCGCGATCGCCCCCAGCCAGTCCGGCATCAGCGACGGCGGCGTGAACACGCTGGAGATCATCCCGAACGGGAACGCGATCGCGAACAGATTCCCGGCGGCCTCCTGGTTGGGCACCAGCAGCCCAAGGAAGACACCGATCCAGATAAGGGAGAACCGCAGCCACAGCAACAGCAGGAACGCATAACAAGTGGCCGCCACGCTGCCGTCGGATCGCCAGCCCACCACCAGCGCGATGATCACCAGCACCGTCAGGTCGACGCTCGCGCTGAACACATCAGACACCCCACGGCCGGACACCACCGCCGACGGTGCCATCGGCATCGACCGGAACCGGTCGGTGACTCCCTTCTCCTTGTCGATCGCGATCATCCAGGCGGTGTTCATGAACCCGAATGCCATCGTCATCGCGAACATCCCGGGGATGGCGAAGTCCTTGTAGTCCCCGCCGCCAATGTCCATCGCCGAGCCGAATACGTAAACGAACAGCAACACCGACACGATCGGGAAGCCGAGCTGCCAGGCGATGGTCGACGGCTGCCGCACGTAATAGAGCAGCCCGCGGCGGACCATCGTCCAGCAGTCCGCGAACGCCCAGTACATCCGCCCCGGACGAGTCTCCAGTCGTGCCGTGGTCATGCCACTGCCTCCTTCGCCGCGTCGGTGCTGTCCTCGGTTCGGTGACCGGTCAGCCGCAGGAACACGTCATCGAGCGTTGGGCGGCTCAGGCCGATGTCCTCCACCTCGACGCCCTCGTCCCGCAGCCCCCGGGTGACGTCGGTCAGAGCAGCGACCCGATCCGTCACCAGAGCGGAGACCCGACGGTCCGCGTCATCGGTTTCCGGCTCGCCCTCACACACCCGTGCCACCACCTTCACTACCGACGGGAGGTCGGCGGTATCCCGGCAGACGACCTCGATCCTGTCCCCGCCGACGGTGCTCTTCAGCACGGCCGGGGTGTCGTCGGCGATCGTGCGACCGTGGTCGATCACCGCGATCCGGTCCGCTAGCCGGTCCGCCTCGTCGAGGTACTGCGTCGTCAGCAGGACGGTTGTTCCCTGGGCGACCAGGTCGCGCACCGCGTTCCACACCTCATTGCGGCCCCGCGGGTCCAGCCCGCTGGTAGGCTCGTCCAGGAAGAGGACGCGTGGCGCGAGGATCATGCTCGCCGCGAGGTCCAGTCGGCGCCGCATTCCCCCGCTGTACTCCTTGACGCCCTTGTCGGCGGCCTCCACCAAATCGAACTGCTCGAACAACTCCACCGCCCGCTGCTTGGCCCGCTTGGCCCCAAGGTGGAACAGCCGGCCGAACATCTCCAGGTTCTGCCGACCAGTGAGGATCTCGTCGACTGCGGCGTACTGGCCGGTGAGGCCGATGCTCCGACGGACGTCAAGTGGCTGGCCGACGACGTCGAACCCGCCGACCATCGCCCGGCCGCCGTTCGGGCGGATGAGAGTGGCGAAGATCCGAACGGCGGTTGTCTTGCCCGCGCCGTTGGGACCAAGCAGCCCGTAGACACTGCCGTACGGAACAGCGAGGTCGAAGCCGTCCAGGGCGCGCTTCTCGGCGTATCGCTTCTCCAGGCTCTCGACCAGAATCGCGATGTCCGTGCTGGTCATGTGCTCCTCCACCAGCTAAACTGAGTGCGGCGTACGCAGACAAGCGTACACTCTACGCAGATCGGCTGGCAACCCTCCAGCAGGTGATTTCATGACCAGCGAACACTCCGGCAGCGGCGACATCCACCGCAGCCTTTCGTTGATGTGGGACCTCGACGAAAAGCCGACCCGCGGCCCCAAGCCGACGCTGACGTTGGAGCGGATCGTGGCCGCCGCGATCGAGATCGCCGACGCCGAGGGCCTCGAGGCGGCGTCCATGCGAAAGGTGGCCGAAGCGCTCGGCGTCGGGACCATGTCGCTCTACCGGTACGTCCCCGGTAAGGCCGAGCTGCTCGACCTCATGCTCGACCAGACCAACAGCCAGGATCCGTCAGTGGATCGCCTCGGCGATGACTGGCGCAGTGCGATGGAGGAATTGGGTCGCAGTATCTGGCGGCTCTACCTGCGTCATCCGTGGCTGCCTTTCGTGGACCAGAGCCGGCCGCTGCTCGGGCCGAACTCCCTCGACGGATTCGAGGTCGCCCTGCACGGCCTGGACGATACGGGCCTGACCAGCCAGCAGAAGGTCAACGCGATCGGCGTCATCGAGGCCTTCGTCTCTTCTGCCGCGCGAATGCACAACAACGCGGTCACCGCCGAGCAACGTACCGGTTTGACCACCGAGGAGTTCTGGCAGGCGCAAGGGCCGGTGATCGAGAAGGCGATGAGCACCGGGCGCTACCCGCTGATCGCGACGCTCGACGAGGACGCCTTTGCCTCGACGGGCGAGGAGTTCTTCGAGTTCGGGTTGCGGTGCATGCTGGACGGGCTCCAAGCGCTCGTCGAACGTCGCCGGCGCCAGGACGGCGCCGACTCGGGCTCGGAGCCACCCAGCTGATCTGATTCGCCGCGGCGACAAAGACCCTTACACCGGGCGGAGCGCGGCATATCGTCGAGGCAGGAGGGCCGAGGTGGCGACATTTACGGTTGCGGCTGTGCAGGCCGCATATGTGCTGATGGATCGCGGGGCGACGCTTGCCAAGGTAGAGGAGTTGATGGCCGACCCTGCGGTGCGGGCGGCCGATCTAGTCGTCTTTCCCGAGGCCTTCGTGCCTGGTACACCGATCTGGATCGACGGGGCACGGATCTGGGACGGCGACGAGCAGTGGTTCGCGATGCTCGCTGACCAGGCCGTCGTCGTGCCGAGCGAGACCACGGATCGGCTCGGGGCAGCGGCTCGGGAAGCGGGCGTCTATCTGGTGATCGGGGTCAACGAACGAGAGTCGACGGGCAGCACGATTTACAACACGTTGCTGTACTTCGACGCCGACGGCACCCTCCTCGGCAAGCACCGCAAGCTGATGCCGACCGGCTCCGAGCGCACTGTGTGGGGAATGGGTGACGGCTCGACGCTCGACGTCTACCCCACACCCTTCGGCCGCATCGGTGGGCTGATCTGCTGGGAGAACTACATGCCGTTGGCTCGGTTCTTCCTGTACTCACAAGGTGTCGACGTGTGGGTGGCGCCCACGCTCGCGAGAGGTGACGGCTGGGTTGCGACCATGCGACACATCGCCCGGGAGGGCCGCTGCTACGTGATCGGTGTCAATCCGTGCGTGCGCGTCGACCAGATCCCGGCGGACTTCCCCGACCGGGAGCGGGTATGGCAGACCGATCCGCAGGACCCCGAATGGGTGGAGCCCGGCAACACGGTGATCGTCGGCACCAACGGCGAGATCCTCGCCGGACCGGCCCGCTATGCCGAGACCATCCTGGTCGCCGAGCTGGATCTCACCAAGGTGCTGTCTGCGCGGCGGCTGTTCGACCCGGTCGGCCACTACCACCGCCCGGACGTGTTCCAGCTCGCCGTCGACACCGCACCGCGGCCTGTAGTCACCACGCTACGCAACGGCCACGCCGACGACTGAACACGATCTTCGGTCCTCAGCTCGACGACGTTGCTGTCTCGTCCGCCAGATCAGCGACTGCTCGTACCAGGTCGCGGCCGTTCAGCAACGCGAGGTCGTTGTGGTCCGCGCCGACGATCTCGACGAGCTGACGCAGCCCTGGCGCCGCGGCCGCGACCGCCCGGCTCTGTTCGGGCGGCACGATGCTGTCCGCCGTGCCGAGCACCACGACCGTTGGCGCGTCGACGCGCGAGATGGTGTCGAGCACGGGGTATCGATCCCGCAACAACGCTCGTACCGGCAGGAATGGGTAGTGCACGCGGCCGACATCGGCGAGCGAGGTAAACGGCGACCGCAGCACCAGCCCGGCTGGTGGGTGCTCCGCCGCGAGCCCGACGACGACGCCGGCGCCCAGGCTCTCGCCAAAGTAGATGAGCGCCTCGGGCCGAACATCGGCGTCATCGACAAGGTAGGCACGGGCCGCACGCACGTCGTGTGCGAGTCCATCCTCACTGGGGCTCCCCGGGTTACCGGCAAAGCCGCGGTAGTCGAAGAGCAGGACTCCGAGCCCATGCTGTGCCAGCGCGGCGGCAAGCGGGGCACGCAACCCGCGATGACCGGCGTTGCCGTTGGCCACCAGCACTGTCGCGCGGCCGTGGCGGGCCGGCACATGCCACGCCGCCAGTGGCAACCCGTCGGCGGTCATCAACGTGACGTCCTGTGCCCCCGCAACAGCGTCGGCCGCCGGGCGGCCTGGCGAGCCTTGTGGCAGGTAGATCAGCGAGCGCTGCAGCGTCCAGAACAACCCGAGCACCACGACCATCACCCCCACCGCAGCCACGACAACCCGGAGCGGCGTTCGACTCGCCTGCGGACGACGGCCGTCCACAACTCCCACCGTAGGCAGCCCGATTGCGCTTGACGCACTTTTTGGCGGTCCGCTCGCCGTCGATCCAGTCCGGTTTCCGGGCCGGTCTGCAGCATCGAGATTGTCGGTGGCGGGTGGTTGGTTGGAGGCATGGCCATGACCACCGGCGGCGAGCCTGATGGATTGCGCGACCTGCTTGCAGAACACAACGGCGAGGTTGCCGACCTGACTCGGCGGCTTCGGGCGGCAGTCCTCACGGGACGTCCGGAGCTGACCGAGAAGATCTACCTCGGCTGGTACGGCGTGGGCCTTCATCACCCCGACAAGGGGTACGTCGCGGCGTTGTTTCCGCGGGCGGACGAGGTGCACGTCGGTTTCGAGCATGGCGCAGACCTGCCCGACCCGGACGGCCTGCTGCAGGGCGACGGGCGGCAGGTGCGCTACCTGGTGTTCAGGCCGGATGCAGCCAGACCGACCCCGGAGGACTTGGTGGAATTCCTGGACCTGGCGCTAGGTGAATGACTCGGTTACTACTTGTTTGGTCGCATCACCGCTCGACGCCCGGGTCGAGCACCGGTTTCACGTCCACGACCGGGGTTCCGTCCAGGGCTTCCAGGTTCCGGACCCGCACCCGCAGCCCGTCGACCGACAGGACCCTGACTCGGTGCAGACCGAGCGGATTGGGCCGGTCCGGGGAGCGGGTGCTGAACACACCGGTGGCCGGCCGGGCCGGGTCTCCGCGTGGGTGCACGACCAGCACATCGCGATCCGCGCGATCGAGCCAGGTGATCAACAGCACATCGGCGCCGACCTCGAGCCCATCCAGCGCCTCGCGCACGGCCCGCTCGAACACCACGAGCGCGTCCGGCGCTCCTTCATCCCCCTGGAGCGGAGCCTCCTCCCGCGACCGCAGCGGCGACTCCACCCACCCAACGGGCCTCAGCACGAGCGAATCTTGCGTCACGAGTTGCTCCACAGCGTGAAGTGTCGTTTGAAACCCGCTGCGTGCCAACCGGTTCGGCCCTCCGCTTCCAGCGCCAGCACCGATGGCGGATGTCAACATCGGGTACGGCTAAACCGCGGGGACGGGTTCCGCGAGATCGGTCGTCGAGTCGGTCTCCTCGTTCGGCATCAGGATCCACAGGACCGGATAGATCAGCAGCTGGCTGC
>DASSDH010000185.1:0-4681 GCA_035697245.1 Jiangellaceae bacterium | reverse complement strand
CTCGGCCGTGAGCTCGCAGCCGCCGACGTCGTTGCCGCGGAGGACACCCGTCGGGTGCGCCGGCTGGCCGGCGCATTGGGAGTGCGGATCGGAGGGCGGGTCGTCTCGTACTTCGACGGCAACGAGGCGGCTCGGACGCCGTATCTGGTCGAGGCTCTTCGGAGCGGTGAACGGGTCCTGCTGGTCAGCGACGCTGGCATGCCGTCGGTGTCCGACCCGGGGTACCGGCTGGTAGAGGCGGCCGTAGCCGCCGGCGTCCGGGTGACCGTCGTGCCGGGCCCGTCGGCAGCGCTCGCGGCGCTCGCCGTCAGTGGCCTGCCAGCCGACCGGTTCTGCTTCGAGGGATTCCTTCCCCGCCGGGCCGGTGAGCGCAACCGCCGGCTCACGGCGTTGGCGGCCGAGCAGCGGACGCTGGTGTTCTTCGAGTCCCGCCATCGACTCGCCGCAACGCTCGCGGCGATGCGGGACGCGTTCGGCGAGCAGCGGCACGCCACCGTCTGCCGGGAACTGACCAAGACCCACGAAGAGATCCGACGGGGGTCGCTGGGCGAGTTGGCGTCCTGGACCGCCGGCGGCGACGTGCTCGGCGAGATCACGCTCGTCGTCGCCGGTGCCGCCGATGCGGTGCCGGCGACCACCGCCGCCGACGCGGCAGCCATGGTGGCCGAGCGCGAAGCGGTAGGAGATGACCGCAAGGAGGCGATCGCTGCCGTCGCCCGGGAGGTCGGTTTGCCGAAGCGGGTCGTCTACGCCGCGGTCGCCGCCCGCCGCGGGGGAGAAACCCACTCGGAGTGATGTCCACACCCTGAGTAACCTGACCGCCGTGAGCAGGTTCTACGTCACAACGCCGATCTACTACGTGAACGACGCCCCGCACATCGGCCACGCGTACACGACAGTGATCGCCGACGCGGTCGCCCGGTGGCATCGGCAGAGCGGCGATGAGACGTTGTTCCTCACCGGTACCGACGAGCATGGCCTCAAGGTGCAGCGCGCGGCCGAGCAGAACGGCGTGACGCCGCGAGAGTGGGCCGATCGAACGGTCGAGCGGTTCCGCGACGCGTGGAAGCTGCTCAACATCTCTTACGACGACTTCATCCGCACCACTGAGCCACGCCACCGGATCGCCGTGTCGACCATTCTCCAGCAGGTCTACGACAACGGGCATATCGAGCTGGGCACGTACGAGGGCCTCTACTGCGTCGCCTGCGAGGCCTACTACACGGTCGACGACCTGGTGGACGGGACGCTGTGCCCCATCCATCACCGGCCGGTCGAGGAAGTACGCGAAGAGAACTACTTCTTCAAGCTGTCCAACTTCCAGCAGCAGTTGCTGGACCTCTACGCGTCGCGGCCTGACTTCGTCCAGCCCGAGAGCAAGCGCAACGAGGCACTGGGATTCATCCGGCAGGGTCTGCAGGACTTCTCCATCAGCCGGACGTCCATCAGCTGGGGCGTCCCAATCCCGTGGGACCCGAGGCACGTCACCTACGTGTGGTTCGACGCCCTCACCAACTACATCACCGCCATCGGGTACGGGCAGGACGACCAGCGGTTCGCCACCTGGTGGCCCGCCACGCACCTGATCGGCAAGGACATCCTGCGTTTCCACTGCGTCTACTGGCCGGCGATGCTCCTCGCCGCAGGGCTTGAACCACCCAAAACCGTGTTCGTGCACGGCTTCCTGCTGGTCGGCGGGGAGAAGATGAGCAAAACCAAGCTCAACCAGATCGCCCCGGCCGACCTGGTCGAGGAGTTCGGCGTTGACGGGTTCCGGTACCACTTTCTGCGCGACACGCCATTCGGGCCCGACGGGGATTTCTCATACGAGCGCATGGTCGACCGCTACAACGGCGACCTGGCCAACAACCTCGGCAACCTGCTGGCCCGGGTGACTGCCGTGGTCGGTAGTAAGTGCGACGGCATCGGTCCGGCGCCGCGCCTCGACAGCCCGCTGGTCGCCGCGGCCGCCGAGGTCGTCGAAGCTGCCGCGAATGCGTGGGCGAACGTACAGCCGTCGGTCGCCCTCGAGGCCACCTGGCGGCTGGTCCGGGAAACAAACGTGTACCTGGAGGCCAACGAGCCGTGGAAGTTGCCGCCAGGGCCGCAGGTGTACGCCGTGCTGGGGGACGCGCTCGAGGCGCTACGCATCGTCGCTCTGCTCGCCTGTTCGGCTATCCCGACGAGCTGCGACGAGCTCTGGCGGCGGATCGGATTGGCCGGCTCGCCGGCGGACGCTTTGCTACCGGCGGCAGCTGCCTGGGGCGGCTACCCGGGCGGGCTCGAGGTCGTCAAGGGCGGTCCCCTCTTCCCCCGCATCCAGCCCGACTAGCCGTCCCGCGTCCGAGCGACCGACCGAGTCACGATCTCTTCGAGCACGTCTTGGTCGACGTCGGACAGCCGCTTGATGTAGAGGCAGGACTTTCCGGTCGAGTGCTTGCCCAGCCGGCCAAGCAGCTCTGCATACCCGTCGAACCCCTCGGTGATGTAGAGCGTCAACGACTGCTTTCGCGGCGACAGCCCGACGTCGAACCAATCCAGCTCGCGGCCGCTGTCATACACCAGATGCTGTTGACCGAAGCCGATGATGCTGCTGCCCCACATCGTTGCGGGCGCACCGGTGACCCGAGCCATCAGCGCGCACACCTGCTTGGCGTCCTCGCGGCGCTGCGGATCCGGCACGTTTTCGAGAAAGGCGGCCACGTCGTCGTCGTTCGGCTGTGTCTTCAGTTCCGCCATCGCGCTGTCCCTCGATTCCGTGATCATGTCGAGTTTGCCATGATCACGGCAGAGGAGAAGGGAGGGAGCCGATGCCGAGACCACCGGCGCCCGATCCGCTCCCGTCCCCCGTGACGGACACCCACTGCCACATGGACATCGCCCGCAGCCCGGGGCAGTCAGGGGCCGAGCCGGAGGCGGCACTGGCCGCCGCTGCCGCGGTCAACGTCACGCGGGTGGTCCAGATCGGCTGCGACCTACCTGGGGCCAGTTGGGCCGTTGGTGCTGCGCAGCGGTTCTCGTCCGTGGTGGCCGGCGTGGCGCTGCATCCGAACGAGGCACCTCGGTTGGCGGCACGCGGTGACCTCGACGACGCGTTGACCGAGATCGACCGGCTCGCCGGTACGACCGACCGGGTACGCGCCGTGGGCGAGACCGGCCTGGATCATTACCGGACCGGGGAAGACGGCCATTCCGTCCAGGAGGAGTCCTTCCGTGCGCACATCGAGATGGCTCGGCGACACGGCAAGGCACTGGTGATCCACGACCGGGACGCACACTCGGATGTGCTCCGCGTCCTCGATGACGTGCCAGTGCCGGATCGGGTGGTCTTCCACTGCTTCTCCGGGGATGCCGACATGGCCAGGTACTGCTCCGGCCGCGGCTGGTTCGTCTCGTTCGCCGGCTCGGTGACGTTTTCCAACGCCGGTTCATTGCGCCAGGCCCTGGCCGTCACGCCGCTCGACCGGGTGCTCGTCGAGACCGACGCACCATTCCTGACGCCGCATCCGCACCGAGGGAAACCGAACGCGTCCTACCGCGTGCCAGTTACCGTCCGCACCATTGCCGACGTGCTGGGACACGACCTCGAAACCACCTGCATTGCTCTGCAGCGCAACACCGACGACGCGTTCGGACCCTGGTAAATCAGGTCAAAACCGGCGCGCCAGTTTGGCATCCAGCCCGCTAGCCGTTACCGTCCTGTGACTGTTAGCCGGGATCGGGAAGCATTCCAGCGGACTTCGGGGGAAGGAGCAGCGCCGGCTGGAGACCCGTACCCGGGCAGATCGAGTCCCCTGGAGCACCGTGCGTCTCCCCCTGAAGACGCTGGCAATCAACGTTGCCGTCGTTACCGCACTTGTCGGCGGAACAACCGCCTTTACCACCTTCGACAACACCGTCACGCTCAGCGTCGACGGCAAGGCCGAGTCCGTCACCACCTTTGCCGACACCGTCGGCGAGGTGCTGGCCGACCAGGACATCGAGCTCGGCTCCCATGACGTCGTCGCCCCCTCGGTCGACAGCCCGGTGGAAGACGACAGTGAGATCGCCGTACGGTTCGGCCGCCAGCTGACGGTTACCGTCGACGGCGCGGAGCGGGTGGTCTGGACCACCGCGCTCTCGGTCGACGAAGCGCTCGAGGACATGGGCATCCGGGCCGCGGGCGCAGAACTGTCGGTTTCGCGCTCGCTTGGAATCGGACTTCGCGGGCTCGACTTCGAGGTCCGCACGGCCAAGGACCTGACGCTGGTGGCCGACGGCCAGTCAAAGGCCATCATCACCACGGCGATCACGGTCCGGGAGGCCCTCGCCGACGCCGGCATCACCCTGGCAACGCTCGACCGGGTCAGCCCAGCACTGGAGAACCGGGTGACCGACGATCTCACTCTCACGGTCAACCGGGTCGTCGCCGAGAAGCGAACCGTGACGGTCACCGTCCAGCACGAGGTCACCCGCAAGAACGACAGCTCGCTCTACGAAGGCGAGACCCAGGTCGACGTCGAGGGTCGCGACGGGAAGATCGAGCGGGTGGTCGAGGTGTTGATCGTCGACGGCACGGAGGGCGAGCAGCGGGTGCTTTCGGAGAAAACCGTGGTGGCGCCCGTCACGCAGGTCGTCCTGGTCGGCACCAAGGAACGTCCGACGCCCACACCGACGCCCATCGACACCTCCGGAGACGGCG
>DASSDH010000184.1:0-2162 GCA_035697245.1 Jiangellaceae bacterium | reverse complement strand
CATCACCCCGTCCACCAGCAATCCGGGTGGGTGGAAGGGCGTCGGCGAGGCCGGCACCATCGGCTCCCCACCGGCGGTCGTCAACGCCGTGATCGACGCGCTGTCCCCGCTCGGGGTCACCGACATCGGCATGCCGGTGACCCCCGAGCGGGTCTGGCGAGCCATCCACGCCGCGACGTCGAAGAGAGGCCAGGGCTGATCTCGGGGCCGCCAGCCCTCATTCTGACGACAATCCAGCCTGTCTGCTGTATCTCGTCGGCGAATCCAGCGACGATCCCAACGTCGTGTGGGTGATCGGGCTATGGAACCGCACGAGCTGAAGGAGGCCTTGCTCAATCGGGCGCTGAACAGGGCGGGTATCGAGCGGGCCAACTGGCAACCAGCCCGCGGCGTGGATGAGAACCGGCGAACGGTCGAGGCTGTCTATGACTATTACGGGCGGCTGTTCCTCGACCACCCGCACCTCCAGTGGGCCGGCATGGCAAGCATGATCGGCCCGGCCTTCTACGCCGGCTTCAGGGACATCGGATTCGTCCCGGAGGTCTGGCGCAGGGCGATGCACGCGGTGTTCGGGCGAGCCTCGCGAAGCCTCGCAAGGCGCGCCGCAGGCGACCTCGGCTTCTACGAGACGACGTTTCTCACCATGCAGAAGAAGATCTTCGAGGACCAGGCGACCATGCACGAGGCCTACGTCGCCCACGGCACCCGGCAGATCGAGGAGCTCTACCGCGGGCGGATTATCGACGCCGCCACCCTCGAGGCGTGGCGGCAGATCGACACCGGCCGCCGCAACAGCGACCCCGCGCTGGTCGATCGTGGCAACCGCACGCTGCTGTTCCGCGAGCAGTTCGACATCATTGACCGCTTCTACCTCCAGATGCTCCGGTACCACTGGCCGGAGGGTCCGGCGTTCACCTATCTACTGACGCTCGCCGGGGCGCCGTCGGTGCCCGGCGCCGACTCCTACCCTGAGCGGTACCCACTCACGCTCGTCGCGCGGCTGCCGCGAGCCGCGATCAGTGTGCGGACGCCGCTGGCCGACGGCAACATCGCGGTGTTCGCGAACCGCTGGAAGCTGATCGACGACGACACGCTGCCGGACTACCTCGCCTTCGTGCACGACCACGCGGACGAGGCGCGGGTGCTGGTGGCCACCCCGGTCTCCCAGCGCACGACCCGCTACCGGCTGCTGGCCCGCGCCGACCGGCTCGTCGCCGCTGCGCTGACGCGCTGGGACGTGGACTTCGGCCCCCTGCCGGCCCACCCGCGTGCGCTCGCCGTCGCCGGCACCAAGCCGCTGTTGGCGGCCGAGACGGGCAGCACGGTCCTGGACCTGTCCGGCCCGCCCACCCGCGAGTCCGTCGGCTTCCCGGAGGGCACTGACAGCCGGATATGGATGAACCCCAACCGCCGGCCGTTCGACGTTGCCGTCGCGCTACCTGGCGGACGCGTCTATCGCGCCCGGGCGGAGCTGGCGGTGATGCTGAGCTCGAGCCGCGCTAGCGATCCCGACCGGCTGACTGTGCAGCTTCCATCCGCCGGCCTCGAGGCAACCGAGCGGCTGATCACCCAGTACGCCGCCGAGTGGGGCTTCCCCACTGAGGCGGTCGCCGGCTGGCGCACCGGCGCAGCGCGTCGTCCGTCGAGCGACCGCGACTACAGTACGCACGTGTTCACCCCGGACGACATCGGCTTCGTCCACCTCGAGTTCCAGGTCTCTCACCACGTGCGCGAGAACGACTTCGTCGTCGCGGTGCTGTTTTCGTGGGAGCGCCACGTCGCATGACCCATGGCTGGCTTTCGGGATTGCCTTCCCTGCGCTGGAGCGATGCCGCCAGTCGCTCGACGTCGCCTGCCGACGCTAGATGATGCTGCGTCGCGATGCGCCGGTCTCCAACGCGAAGTAATGCGCTCTCCGACCGCTGCGTGGCCGGGGACGCCACTCGGCAGACTGCAGCCCATCAACGAATGGGCTGGTCAGACGATCGGACTCCTTTGTAGGGACTCCAACTCCGCAGACCTCTTCCTAGGGCAAACCACCGGGAACCGCTGTGCCAGGCGCCGTTGCCGCAGGTCACCGCCGACCGTAGAGGCCGAAGTTGAGCGTTCTCTTTGCGTTCGGTTATCAACTCCAGGCTTGCCGGTCGAAGGCGGGCCATCGT
>DASSDH010000183.1:0-9440 GCA_035697245.1 Jiangellaceae bacterium | reverse complement strand
CTTGACCTGTACTGAACGCTCGACCAGCTCCCGGACGTGGGTCCCGTCCGGCTGCGTGGCCGCCGCTGGATCTTGCTCGACGATCCCGAGGATCTCCGGGTCGGCAATGAACCCGCACTTGACGACCTCCGCGAGCCCGGCGACGAACTCGTTCACCGGCAGCGTTCGCAGCGCCTCGAGGTCGCAGACCACCCCGGCCGGCGGGTGGAACGTACCCACCAGATTCTTGCCCTCCGCAGTATTGATGCCCGTCTTCCCGCCGACAGCGGCATCGACCATGCCGAGCAGGGTTGTCGGGATCAGTACCGTCCGGACGCCGCGTAGCCAGGTGGCCGCGACGAAGCCAGCCAGGTCCGTCGTGGCGCCGCCGCCGACACCCACGACCGCGTCCGAGCGGCTCAGGCCGATTCGGCCGAGAACCGACCAGCAGAACGCGGCGACCTCCGCGGTCTTGGCCTCCTCCGCGTCGGGGATCTCGACCGCGTGCGCCGCAAGGCCCACTGCGGCGAGGTCGTCCCGTACCGCCTCCCCCGTCGCCCGCAGCGCCCGCGGGTGGATCACCGCTACCGTCTCGACGCGCGACCCGAGCAGGCCTGGCAGCTCACCGAGCAGGCCGTAGCCCACGACCACGTCGTACGGCCGCTCCCCCGCTACCTGGATGCGGCTGGGCTCATTCGACAACCGCGAGCACCGCCTCGACCACGTCGTCGGAACCTCGTCCGGCCGTGTCGACGGTCGACGTCGCCACGCTGAGATACAGCGGCCGACGCTCGTCGAGCATGCGCTTGAGCTCGGCACGCGGGTTGAGCAGCAGCAACGGCCGGTCCCGGTTCATTCCGGTCCGCGCCGCGGCGTCGGCCAATCCGACGTCGAGGAACACGACGTGGTGCCGGGCGAGCCGGCGCCGCGTGCCCGCGTCCAGCACGGCGCCGCCACCCAATGCGAGGACACCGTCGTGCTCGTCGAGCGCTGCGGCGACGGCGGCGCGCTCGAGCTCGCGAAAGGCTGAATCGCCGTCGTCGACGAAGATGTCTCTGATCGGCTTGCCCGCCACCAGCTCCACGTCGGCGTCGCTGTCCCGAAAGCCCACGCCGAGGCGTTCTGCCAGCCGCCGGCCGATCGTCGTCTTACCGCTTCCGGGCGCACCGACCAGCACGACCCGTGGGCTCACTGGACGGCAAGGACGCCGGGCAGGGCATCGAGGTAGGCGCGATGGTTGCGAGCTGTCTCTGCCACAGAATCGCCGCCGAACTTCTCTACGGCGGCGTCGGCCAGCACCAGTGCCACCATCGCCTCCGCCACGACACCTGCGGCCGGCACAGCGCAGACGTCCGATCGCTGATGGTGCGCGGTCGCGGCTTCGCCGGTGGCCGTGTCGATGGTCCGCAGCGCGCGGGGAATGGTCGAGATCGGCTTCATCGCGGCCCGCACCCGCAATGGCTCACCGGTCGACATCCCACCTTCCGTGCCGCCCGAGTGGCTCGACGACCGCCGGACGCCATGCTCGGTCGAGATGATCTCGTCGTGGGCGGCCGACCCACGGATTCGCGCGGTCGCCAGCCCATCACCGACCTCGACGGCCTTGATCGCCTGGATACCCATCAAGGCACCGGCCAGCCGGGAGTCCAATCGGCGATCCCAGTGCACGTAGCTGCCGAGTCCCGGCGGCAGTCCGAAAGCCACGACCTCGACGACGCCGCCAAGGGTGTCGCCCTCGGCGTGTGCCGCGTCGACCTCGGCGACCATGCGGGCACTTGTCTGCTCGTCGTGACAACGCAGGGGGTCCGCGTCGAGCCGCTCGACGTCGTCCGGGTCCGGCACGACGCCATCCGGCGCAGCGACGGTACCGAGGGCGACCGTGTGGCTGACCAGTCGAAACCCGTACGCCTGTGCGAGGAAATGGGCACCGATGGCGCCGAGTGCGACGCGGGCAGCCGTCTCGCGGGCGCTGGCCCGTTCGAGCACCGGCCGAGCCTCGGCGAAACCGTATTTCTGCATGCCGGCGAGATCCGCGTGACCTGGCCGCGGCCGGGTGAGCGCTGCATTGCGCGCGAGGCCGTCGAGCAGGTCCGCCGGCACCGGGTCGGGCGCCATCACCTGCTCCCACTTGGGCCACTCCGTATTCCCGATGCGGACGGCAACGGGTGCGCCGATCGTCACTCCGTGGCGGACACCGCCGAGAAAGCTGACCTCGTCGCGTTCGAAGCTCATTCGAGCGCCGCGGCCGTAGCCGAGCCGGCGGCGGGCCAAGGCGGTGACCAGATCGCCGGTGGTCACCCGGACTCCCGCCGGAAGCCCCTCGAGGATCGCGCACAAGGCCGGCCCGTGCGACTCCCCAGCGGTGAGCCATCGCAACATGGCCGCATCCTCGCACGAGCCCCCAGGCGGGTCAGCGGCCGAGGTAGGCGTCCATCACGACTCCGCCAGCGGCGATGGCGACCAGCGCACCCAGGAGCATGAACGGTCCGAACGGCAGCGCGGTTCGCCGACCGGCCCGGCCCGCCAGCAATAGGAAGATGCCGACCGCGCCGCCGAACAGAAAGCCCAGGAAGGTACCCAGGATGGCCTCCCCCCACCCGAGCCAGCCCAGCATCAGACCGACAACGCCGGCCAGCTTCACATCGCCTAGCCCGAGATCGGCCGGGCGCAGCATCGCGAGCCCCAGAAAGGCGGCGAACATGACGCCGGCGACAAGCCACGCCCGCCCGTAACCGACCCAGTCGCCGGTCGCCACTGCCGCCAGCCCGAGTAAAAGTCCTCCGCCGGTGAGGGCGAGGGCCGTCAGCATGTCGGGCAGTCGGTGCTCGCGCAGATCGACCCAGGCAAGCGCAACGCCGAGCGCCGCCACCAGCAGGTAGGCCGGCAGGTCCGGGACCCATCCGCGGGCCACAGCAAGCACCGCCCAGGTCGCCGCGGTCACACCGGACAAGACCGGCCGCAGCCGGGGGGTTGCAGCAAGCACGCGGTACGACGTCCGCGCCCGTTCGCCAGGTTCTCGATCACGGTCGGGCAGCTTCGCCACGAGCGACGGCAGCAGGGCGCCGGCGACCAGCCCCAGGACGGCAATGACACCGACGACCACGGTCAGGTCAGCACAGGTCGCTCTCGCGGCAGAACGCTTGCAACTCCGCCACGTTGGCGGCGTGATCCTCCTGGGTCACGGCGAACTTGGTCTCCCCGGTGTCCAGGTTCACGGCCGAGAAGTAACAGTCCGCGCCACCGGCGGGCTCGAGGGCAGCCCGCAACGCTGCTTCGCCCGGCGACGCGATGGGGCCAGGCGGGATGCCGGCGTGGATGTAGGTGTTGTAAACGGAATCGACCTGGCGCTGCACCTCGGTAGTGAAGACGGTGTCCGTGTCGTCGTTGACGGCGAAGTGGATGGTCGAGTCCATCTGCAGCAACCCGGCCGGGATTCCATGCGCACTGCAGGCACCGGTCAGCCGGTTGTAGATCACCTGCGCGACCCGCGGCATGTCCTCGTCACGGCGGACCTCGCGTTGGACGATGCTCGCGATAGTGACCGCCTCCCGCGGTGTGAGATTCCGCGCCGCAGCCGCGGCCTCGAGATCGACGACGTCCGCCGCCTGGTTGAAGCGATCGAACATCATCGTGACGACCGACGCCGGCGTCGTGTCTGCCTTGATGTCATACGTCGCCGGGAACAGGAAGCCTTCCGCGGCACCCTCGGCATACGCGGGTAGCGCGGTGCCCTCGTCGATGGCCGCCTGGATCTCGGCTGGAACGAACCCGGTCTCTTCGGCGACCCGAGTGACGATCTGACTGATCCGGTATCCCTCCGGGATCGTCACCTTTGCGAGCACCGTCGTGGTGCCGATCATGACTTCGATTGCGTCGGAGGCCTTCATCTCCTCCCGCAAGGTGTACACGCCGGCCTGAATCCTGGCCGCATCGGGGTTCTCCTCCGCCGCCGCGACGAACGCTTCCTGACTGGCGACCACGTTCGCGTCAGCCAAGGTGGCACCAATCGACCGTAGCGAGGCCCCCGACTCGATCGTCACGACGACTTCACCCGAACCGGGGCCGGGATAGTCCTCTGGTGACGCAAAGATGTCGGCAAACCGGTCGCCGAACAACGCACGGCCACCGAAGAAGATCACTGCCAGCAGACCGCCCACCACGAACAAGGACAGGAAGACCGCCATACGCGAGCCGAACCGACTCCGCCGCCGGCGCCGCCGGCGGCGGTGATGACCACGGGTCGTACGCGGGCCGTCGTCCATCGTGAGACCGATGTGACTCATTCACCCGCCCGCACGATCTCGCCTGGTGGCCGGCCGCTGGCACGCTCGGCGTCCAGCGCGCTCTGCAGAATCACGACGGCCGCGGCCTGGTCGACCGCGCTCCGGCTGTCCCGAGCCGAGATTCCACGCTCACGCATGCCTCTCGTTGCCGCCACCGTGGACAGGCGCTCGTCGACGAGCCGCACCGAGCATGGTGCCACACGGTGCGCGAGATCGCGCGCGAATCCTCGCGCTGCGCTCGCCGCAGGACCCTCGTGACCCGACAACGACAGCGGAAGTCCGACGACCACCTCGATTGCCGCCCGCTCGGCCACGATGTCCGCTAGCCGATCCAGGTCTCTGGTTCCGCGGTGAACAGTCTCCACGGGGGTCGCAAGCATCCCGTCAGGGTCGCATGCCGCCACACCGACCCGGACGCTGCCCACGTCCACACCGACCCGAACGCCCAGGCGCACGCTCAGGAGCCACCCGTGACGGCCTCGCCAACCGCGTGCTCGACCCTGGCCAGCGCGTCATCGACGCGGTCAGGATCGGCACCGCCACCCTGCGCCACGTCGTCCTTTCCACCGCCGCCGCCGCCAAGCACCTCGGCGGCCACCCGGGCCAGTGCTCCGGCCTTCAGGTTCCATTCCTGGCCGCGCTCGTTGACGGTCACCACGACCACCGGACGTCCTGCCACAACTCCGGCGACAGCGACCACGGCCGGGCGATCAGCGGGAA
This sequence comes from Jiangellaceae bacterium, assembly GCA_035697245.1. Taxonomy (GTDB): domain Bacteria; phylum Actinomycetota; class Actinomycetes; order Jiangellales; family Jiangellaceae; genus JACVRX01. The sequence continues at coordinate 4,458 of DASSDH010000183.1, read as the reverse complement.
CCTCCGCGCGAATCTGCAAGGCCAGCCGCCGCAGGTCATCAGGATCTGCCCCGTCGGGGGCATGGTGGCCGACGTACGCGACGCCGAACACGTCCCGAGCGCCCCGAGCCAGGTCCGCTGCACCCGCTAGCAACCGGCTCTGGCGCAGCCGGGCGAGATCTCGCTGCGCCTCGCGTAACTGTTCCAGGAGTGCACCGACGCGGTCAGGCAACTCCTCGGGGCGCACCTTCAGGGTTTCGGTGAGCTGTTCGACGAGCACGTGCTCGCGGGCGAGGAAGCGGAAGGCGTCGATACCGACGAGCGCCTCGACCCGACGGACCCCCTTGCCGATCGACGACTCGCCGAGCAGCTTGACCAGGCCGAGCTGGCCGGATCGCCGGGCGTGGGTACCACCGCACAACTCGCGAGCCCACTCGCCGACCGAGATCACCCGGACCCGGTCGCCGTACTTCTCTCCGAACAGAGCCATCGCACCGACAGCCATCGCCTGCTCCTGGCTCATCACCTCCGCGTGGACGTCGAGGTCAGCGACGAGCAGGTCGTTCACCCGCGCCTCGACATCACCCAGGACACTTGCGGGTACGGCGCCAGCGGCCGCGAAGTCGAATCGAAACCGTCCCGGGGCGTTCTCCGAGCCTGCCTGGGTCGCGGTTTCGCCCAGGGCCTCCCGGAAGGCCTTGTGCACCATATGCGTCGCCGTGTGCGATCGAGAGATCGCTCGACGGCGTTCGACGTCGACGGCCGCGACGACCTCGGCGCCGACACTCACCTCACCGGCGACCACTCGGGCCCGATGCACGATCAGTCCCGTGATCGGCGACTGGACGTCGAGCACCTCGATGCGTCCGCCGCCGGCGACCTCGACAACCCCGTGGTCCGCGAGCTGACCACCGCCCTCGGCGTAGAACGGCGTCCGGTCGAGCACGACGTCGAGCTCGTCACCCTCGTGGGCCGAATCCGCCGACGTGTCACCGACGACCAGCCCGCGCACCGACGCCTCCGAGGTGACCTCGTCGTAGCCGGTGAACTCGACGGGAGCGCCGAGGTCGCCGGCGAGCCCGCGGTAGACAGACTCGTCGACCTTGCCGGTCTTACGGGCCCGTGCGTCGGCCTTGGCTCGGTCGCGTTGCTCGGTCATCAGCCGACGGAACTCGCCCTCGTCGACGTCCAGCCCCTGCTCGGCGGCCATCTCGAGGGTCAGGTCGATGGGAAATCCGTAGGTGTCGTGCAGCCGGAACGCGGTCGCGCCGGCGAGTGTGCTGCTTCCGGCCGCCCGGGTCTCCGTCGCCGCCAGGTCAAAGATCTGGGTGCCATTGCGGAGCGTCGACCGGAACGTCTCTTCCTCGGCGTAGACGGTCTCAGCTATCCGGCCGAAATCACGTTCCAGCTCCGGGTAGGAGCTGCGCATCGCCGCCATGCTTACCGGGAGTAGTTCCGGCAATACGGGGTCCTCGACCCCGAGCAGCCGCATCGTCCGAATGCTGCGCCGGAGAAGCCGCCGCACCACGTAGCCGCGGGCTTCGTTCGACGGTTTCACCCCCTCACCGATGAGCATCAGGCCGCTGCGGACGTGGTCCGCGACGACCCGCAACCGGACGTCGTCCTCGCCGTTGGCGCCGTAACGCCGCCCTGACAACTCCGCGGCTCGCTCGAGTACGGGGTAGACCTCGTCGATCTCGTAGAGGTTGTCGACCCCCTGCAGCAGGTACGCCACTCTTTCCAGGCCCATGCCGGTGTCGATGTTTCTGCTCGGCAGGTCCCCGACGATCCGGAAGTCCTCCTTGGTCCGAACCGAGTCAATCGCCTCCTGCATGAACACGAGGTTCCAGATCTCCAAGTAGCGATCCTCGTCGACGACCGGTCCGCCTTCTGGACCGTGCTCCGGGCCGCGGTCGATGTAGATCTCCGAGCACGGCCCGGCCGGCCCGGGCTGGCCGGTGTGCCAGTAGTTGTCCTTGACGCCGCGGCGTTGGATCCGCTCGTCTGACAGGCCCGCTACCTGCTTCCACAACTGCGCGGCCTCATCGTCGTCGCGGTAGACGGTCACCCAGATGGTGTCCGGGTCGAATCCGTACCCGCCGGTCTCCTGGGCTGCCGTCACCAGCTCCCAGGCGAACTCGATCGCGTCTTCCTTGAAGTAATCGCCGAAGGAGAAGTTGCCGTTCATCTGGAAGAACGTGCCGTGCCGAGTGGTCTTGCCGACCTCCTCGATGTCGTTGGTCCGCAGACACTTCTGCACGCTGGCGGCACGCTTGTACGGCGGCGCCTCCCGACCGGTGAGGTAGGGGATGAACGGAACCATCCCGGCCACGGTGAAGAGCAGATTTGGGTCCGGCGAAACCAGCGGTGCACTGGGCACGACCGTGTGCTCGCGGTGGGCGAAGAATTCGAGGAATCGCCGGCGGATCTCCGCTGTCTGCATCAGAGCGGACTCCTCACCTGGCCTCGGCGCAGGAGGGCCTCGACCGCCTCCGGGTCACCGTCGGGCGCCGGCCCTCCGTCGGCCGAGATGCCGAGTGCGTGGCGGAGCTCGAGGTCGCGTTCGGCCATCCCAGCCTTGACGTCGTCGGCGAAGTCCCGAACCGCCTGTGAGACCCGGGTCGAGATTCCGTCCCCACCAGCAGCCGGCGTCAGCCGACGAGTGACCTTGTTGAGGCGGCGGACGACGAGCACCCCGGTGGTCGCACCCACGGCGACCCAGAACAGCCGTCTCACGACCGGCTCCGGCGGGCCCGGCGATCCCCGTTCCGGCGCTCCGCGAGCGCCCGACGAACCCCGTAACTGAACGCGGCCGCGCGGATCACCGGCCCGCCGAGCGTGGCGGCGACCAGGGATGACATCGCGGCGGCGTTCGACGTCAGCGTCTGCGCGTTCGAGGTGATGGCGTCCACGCGCTGTAGCTGCGTGTTGGTGGTGGCGAGCAGGGCGTTGGTCTCGTCGACGGTCACGCTGGTCTTGGCCACGTGCTCCTGACGCAGGTCGCGAACGGTCAGCGTGAGCTCGTCGACGGTCTTGCCGAGCTTCAGGATGGGCACGGCGATGACACCGACGAGCAGCACGAACGCCACGGCCGCGATCAGCCCGGCGATCTCGCCTGCGGACATGGTCGAGGACCCCATTTCGACTGGGCGGGTCGGAAGATCCCGACCCTATCGCTCACTACTCGGGCAAGTATCTGGGTATCCGGGCGTTTGCCCACTCACTCGTCACCACGGATGATCTTTCGCAGCCTGGCGTGCCGCTCGGCGTAGTTCTGCTCGGCACCGCGGGTGCCGGGCCGGTAGTAGGCCTTGTCGGCGACCGAGTCTGGTGCGTACTGCTGTTCGACGACGCCGCGGGGGTCGTCGTGCGCGTACGTGTACGACGACCCGTGCCCGAGCAGCCGGGCCCCGCTGTAGTTCGCGTCGCGCAACTGCGACGGAACCGGACCGACCAGCCCGGCTCGTACGTCGCCGAGCGCAGCGCCGATCGCCGTGACCACGCTGTTGGACTTAGGAGCGAGCGCCAGCGCTATGACTGCGTGCGCCAGGGTGATGCTGGCCTCCGGCCAACCGACGATCTGGACCGCCTGCGCGGCGGCAACGGCCGTCTGCAGCGCACTGGGATCGGCCAGCCCGATGTCCTCACTGGCCAAGATCACCAGTCTTCTCGCCAGAAATCGCGGGTCCTCCCCTGCTTCTGCCATCCGCGCCAGATAGTGCAGCGCGGCGTCGACATCGCTTCCCCGGATCGACTTGATGAGCGCGCTGGTGACGTCGTAGTGCTGGTCACCGGCCCGGTCGTAGCGCACGGCGGCGCGGTCGACGGCCTTCTCCGCCGTAGCCAGGTCGATGACGTCGATGTCTTCGGCGATGGCGCCCGCCGCCGACTCGAGGTACGTCAGGGCGCGGCGCGCGTCGCCACCGGAGAGCCGGATGAAGTGATCCCGGGCGTCGTCCGCCAGCGTCACCTCGCCGGCGAGTCCCCGTTCGTCGGTCAGCGCCCGGTCGATGACGTGACCGACCTGGTCGTCGGTCAACGGCTGAAGAGTCAGCAGGAGCGAGCGGGACAGCAGTGGGCTGATCAGCGCGAAGAAGGGGTTCTCCGTCGTCGCGGCCACCAGTGATACCCAGCGGTTCTCGACGCCGGGCAGCAGGGCATCCTGCTGGGTCTTGGAGAACCGGTGCACTTCGTCGACGAAGAGAACGGTGCCCGTTCCGTTCCGCACCAGTTCCGTCCGGGCCTGGTCGATCACCGCGCGCACGTCCTTGACCCCCGCGCTGACCGCCGACAGCTCGACGAAGTTGCGCTGGGTGGCCCGGCTGAGGACATATGCGATCGTGGTCTTCCCGGTGCCTGGCGGCCCCCACAGCACGAGCGCCATCGGCTGGTCGTGCTCGACCAGCTGTCGAAGTGGAGACCCCTCCACGAGCAGCTGCTCCTGGCCGACGATCTCCTCGAGGTTCCGTGGGCGCATCC
>DASSDH010000182.1:0-2470 GCA_035697245.1 Jiangellaceae bacterium | reverse complement strand
GCCGAGGAGGCAGCCGGCGCGACACTCACGTTGACCAAAGCCAGGATGATCGGACTGCTCGGCGGTGACACGTCGAGCCCGGCATCGACATCATCGGAGACATGACCGTTCTGCAGTCGCTGCTGGGTGTGCTTGAAAGGGCAACCCGTCTTTCAACACCGTGACGCCGTGACACGAAAATCAGTGGACCGACGCGGAGCGGCCCGCAGCGAAGCGAGGACATGCGGAGTAGCGAGCCGCCGTGCTCAGCGAGGGCTCTTGATCCTATAGGAGTGAGGTTCGTCAGTCGACGTGCTTCGAGGTAGTGCTGGACCTTGTCACAGAACCCGCACGGTATGGTCGCCCATGCAATCTGGGCAATCTCGTCAGCTGAGTTCCCTTGGGTTACGAAATGGCGAGCGGTGACCCATCAATTTCCCACCTGACTGGCGTCGGAGGTCCCTCACCGGCCACGCTCGGCCGTGAGCATCTGGGGACTGCATCGCTGCGCCCGCGGGGCTCGCCAATCTCCGCTAGGTTCGACTCATGCAGCCGCGGCCGTACGCTCCGGCTCGACTGCTGTGCGGGTCGGTAGCCAAGCCCGGACCGTAGCGCTGGTCGGCACGCGAGCCGGAGGGAGGCGAAATGAACCGAGGAATTATCGGCGTCATCGTCGGAGTGTTGGTGATCATCATTTTGGTGATTGTGATTTTGCAACTGACCTAGGCGCGCCACGTCGGCTCAGATGGCGGAGGATCAACTGGCCGCGGACATGTCCCTGCTGGCTCAGCTCGTGCCTTGTGGCGGCTGGGTTCGGGGTCGACACTTCCTGTCGATGACGATCCTGAACCAAGGCCCTGCGCTCCGGGCTCTTCGAGATGGATGATCTTCGCCGCGTGAAGACCGGATCGCGGGCGGCGTCGAGTTTCAGGCGCTGGTCGATTGTCCATATCACGACCTGGGCGATGAGGAAGAGGACTCCCGCCGTGATGGGCAGCCAGCCGCACGCTGGAAAGGCGCGGCCGGTGGCCCAGGCGAGGGCGTAGTGGTCGGCCGGACTTCCGACCGAGGATGCGGCCCTCTGAACCGGCTCGGCACCGGGATTCGACTTCATGGTTGTGCTTCTGTCTGGCGACATCGCCTGAGGGCAGCAGTCGGCGGTTCATTGGTGCTGGCGGCGAGTATGACGTCAGCCTTGGCGTCAGTGACCGGGCTTCACAACAGTGACCTGACCAGGCTACGTACTTAGCATCGAGGTGTGTGGTACCGCGGTCGGGTGATCCAAACACTTGGTGGTTGGTGGTAGAGCTTCTTCAGCCCCGGGTCCCAACACAGGTTAAGCCGGCTTTCGCAGTGGCGGATCCGGGCGTTCAAGACCTCGACCAGGGCCTAGACGTCGACATCAGTGGGTTCCCGACGCGCACCCCCGGAGCGGGAAGAGTTACGCCGGGATGCGCTTGCCCGCTCCGGGTAGCCCGCTGCCCTTAGAACGAGAGCAGGCGATCGAAGAACGAGCGATAGCTTCCGAGTGCCTGCCGCAGATCCTCGGTTGTGGTCTGCTCGCTATCTAGGCCGTGTTCCAGATCGGCGCGCTGGCGGCGGAACAGCTCTTCCAGCTCGTCGAGCACCTCTCCGACCAGCTCGTTTGCGCCACGTACGGCACGGCCCGGCTCGTCGACGAACTCGCTCTTGAGCTCATTCCACCGGCTGTTATAGCTCTCTGCCCGCTCAGGGGGGATTAATGTCGTGCCCTGTCTTGCGCCGGTGTCGGCTTGACGATCATCGCTGGTCTCGGCCCTGGTAGCGGTGTCGGGCCTCTGCTCGTCCTCGTCGGCGACCCAGTCGGTTTGACGATCATCGCTGGTCTCGGCCCTTCTGGCGATGTCCGGGCTCTGTTCGTCGTCGATGGGGCCGCCCAGCCGCTCGGCCGCGCTGCTGGCGTCGTCCCTTTTTTGGGGACTGCCGGTCGTTCCGTCGTCGGTAGTTGTCGCCTCCGTGCTCATGCTTTGGTCTCCCGTTCCGTCATCTGCTTGTTGTCGTGCTCGCTCTCTGTGCCGTTATGCCGACTGCGATCGCCGTGATCTGCGAGCAAGGCCAAGATCAGCGACCGGTAAGCCGTCACGGCTTGGCGCAGATCCTCGGTGTCGGCGGTGCCGTCTTTGTTTGCCTGGGCGATGCGGCGGGCCTCCCGATAGCGCTGGGTAACTTCTGGGTGGCTCACCGACAGATCGTCGGCCCGCTGGTCGAAGTCCTCGACCGGGTAGCCACGGGCGGCCATCACCTCAACTACGAGCAGGTCAGCATTGCGCACCGCATTGCTGGGGTCGTCCACGAACTGGCCCTGCACCTCTGACCACCGCCGCTCGAAATCCTCACGCTCAGACGAGTCGAGACTGCGCAGCTCCAGCTTTTCGTGCCGCTTGGAGCGGTCTCCCAGCTCGGCCTCCGCCTCGCGTTGGCCATCCGCCTGGTCGAGGGCGCGGTCGTACTC
>DASSDH010000181.1:0-14402 GCA_035697245.1 Jiangellaceae bacterium | reverse complement strand
GGGCAAGGAGTCCTCGGCGGCGATGACTACATCGGGATCGACGTCAACCTGGCCGCCCGAATCGCAGCTGCCGCCCACGGCGGACAGGTCCTGCTCTCGGACGCAACGCGTGTCCTGACCCAGCGCGACTTGCCCGACGGCGTGGCGCTGCGCGACCTGGGAGAGCACCGGCTGCGCGACATTGCTCACACCGAGCATCTCTTCGATGTCGTCATCGACGGGCTGCCGAGCGACTTCCCGCCGATCCGATCGCTCGACGTCCGGCCCAACAACCTGCCGCTGCAGCTCACCAGCTTCGTGGGCCGCGCCGACGAGATCGCACATGCCATGCGATTGCTCGCCGACCACCGACTAGTGACGTTGACCGGACCGGGAGGGTCGGGCAAGACGCGGCTGGCCCTTCAGGTAGCGAACGACGTCCTGCCCCGCTTCGATAATGGCGTGTTCTTCGTGGACCTTGCTCCACTGTCAGACCACACGCAGGTCCCGTCCGTCATCGCTCAGGCGTTGGCGATCAGGGAGCAGAAAGGGCGACACCTCATCGACACGCTGGTCGATGGTTTGGCCGCAACGGACGTCCTATTGGTGCTTGACAACTTCGAGCATGTGTTGTCGGCCGCCTGGGTAGCCGACCGCCTGCTCGGGGAAGCGCCAAAGCTGCGGATCCTTGCCACCAGCCGGGCCCCACTCCGTCTCTACGGCGAACAGGAACTACCGGTCCCACCGCTCACGCTGCCCGATCTCGGTGACGCGGATGAGCTCATGGTCCTGTCTCGGTACGAAGCGATCGCACTATTCATCGAACGGGCTCGCGCTGCTTCTCTCGGCTTCGTCCTCAGCGATGGGAACGCCCGCCTCGTGGCCGACATCTGCGCCCGTCTCGACGGCCTGCCACTGGCCATCGAGCTGGCTGCAAGCCGGATCAAGGTGCTGACTCCGCAGGCGCTTTATTCCCGGCTGGGCGGGCTTGACCTGCTGACTGCCACCGCACGCAACCTGCCACCGAGACAGCGCACACTGCGGGCCACCATCACCTGGAGTTACAGCCTGCTCGCGAAACCCGAGAAGCGTCTGTTCGCCCGGCTTTCAGTGTTTCGGGGTGGCGCCGGCCTCGATGCCGTGGAAGCGGTCGGCAACCCTGAGGGCGATCTCGGCATCGACACGCTGGACGGGCTGACCTCCTTGATCGACAACAGTCTGGTTGGCCAGACCGAGATGCGTGACGGCGAGCCTCGGTTCAGCATGCTCGAGACCATTCGGGAGTTCGCCGGAGAGCTGCTGGTCGCCCTAGGTGACGAGGCGGCGACCCAGCGGCGGCACGCCGACAACTTCCTGACGCTGGCGCATGACAGTGAGTCGCATCTCACCGCGGATGACCAGGTCCAGTGGCTCAACCGGTTCGAGTACGAGCACGACAACCTGCAAGCGGCCCTCCAGTGGGCGCTCGAGGCCGGAGAACCGGAAAGGGGAGCTGACGCTGCTGCAGCGATGTGGCGGTTCTGGCAGCAACGGGGCTACCTCTCGGTCGGACGGAGTTGGCTGGAGCGGCTGATTTCCGCTTCGGGTCCGGACGAGACTGCGACGCTGGCCAAGGCGCACCTTGCTGCGGGCAGCATCGCGTATTACCAGGGGGACAACGAAACCACCGGTCAGCAGTACCGGAAGGCCCTGGCGATATACCAGGCCCTTGACGATCGCCACGGTATCGCCGAAGCGGTCTACAACCTTGCTTTCGTCCCCAGCCCGGACGCTGGCTCGCAGGAGGCGAGGTCAGCACGAGTCACGGATGTGTTCGCCATCGCATACGCCGCCAGCGACGGGGTTCCGATATCCGGTTCCGGCTCGTTGGACACCGTAACCGAATGGCGAATCGGACACGGGAACATCGAGCTGCTGCAAGACGCCATCAACCGATTCGAGGCGCTTGGTGACCTCGCCGGAGTGGCCAAGGCGAAGGGCGGTATGGCGCTGTTCCTCGGCGGGCTGGGAGACCACCAGTCGGCTGTCCCGCTTCTCGAGGAGGCGATCGCCGGCTATCGCCAGGTCCACGAGAGGTTCCATCTTGTCCATGCTCTGGCCGCATATGCACAGGGACAACAGCAGCTGGGGGATCCAGCGGCGGGCCGGGCGGCGATCGTCGAGGCTCTCGGCCTCGTCGACGAAGCCGACAACTCGTTGGCGACAGCGGTGGTCCTCGAGATCTTGTCCGGCCTGGAGTCGGCGCAAGGACAGCATGAACGGGCCGTCCGGTTGTTCGAGTCCGGGCGAGAGATCCAACGCAGGCTCGAGGGCGGCTTGCAGCCGGGAGGCACTGAGGTTGTCGGGGTCGATGTCCTAGCCAATGCCCGCAAAGCGATCGGTGACGAAGCGGTCGACCGGGCGCTCGCCGAGGGGCGGCATATGACTCGCGTAGAAGCTGTCCACTACGCGGCAGAGTCCGAATAGCCAGCATATGGCTCGGCTGAACCGCGCTCTTCGGGTTCGGTCCGGCGAGGGACCCATGGTCGGCCTCACCGTCGGGCTGATGTTCGCGACGTGGGCGGGCTTCACCGTCGGTCAGAGCAGTATCGATGCAATGCTCTTTGCGAAATACGGCGTTGACGAACTGCCGGTGTTGTACCTGCTGCTCGGGGCGCTGTTGTTCGTTGCCTCTCTCGGTATCACGGCTCTGCTCGGCCGAGTGGCCAGGGAGAGACTCTTCGCGCTGCTGCCGCTCGCGCTTGCTGCGCTGCTTGTCGTCGGCTGGTTGACAGCTCAGGCCGGTATCCGGTGGGCCTACCCGGCACTGTGGCTCTTTGCGGGGCTGGCGTTTCTGGTCCAGGGGTCCTACCTGTGGGGAATAGCCGGCTTGGTGACGGACACTCGGCAAGCCAAACGGCTGTTCCCGCTGTTCGGGGCCGGAGGTATAGCCGGCGCAGCGCTCGGCGGGCTGGTGACTCAGCCGCTTGCCGCTTGGCTCCAGCCGGCGAACCTCCTGCTGCTCTGGGCCGGCGTCCTGGTGGCCACATCTGGCTTGGCCCGATTGGTGCTGGCGAGATGGGCGCCGGGCGCAGGTCGGATTCGACGGGGCCGAGACCGGATCACGGCTCTGGGCGCCATCCGGGAGGGCTATCGAACGGTTCGCCGATCTGCACTGTTGCGATGGATGTCGGCCGGAGCGGTGCTTCTCTCCGTGCTTCTCTATTCGCTCTACCTGCCGTTCTCGCGAGCGGCACTGGACGAGTTCCCGGACGCCACGGAATTAGCCGGTTTCCTCGGTATCTTCTCGGGCATTTCGACCGCGGTTGCCCTGCTCATCTCGGTGTTCGTCGCGAACCGACTGTACTCGAGGTTCGGGACCCCGGTGATCTTGCTGGCCTACGCCATCGCCTATGCCGTGGGATTCGCGGTCTTGGTCCTGAACTCGTCGTTTGCTCTGCTGATTGCAGTCCGGTTTTTCCAGGTCGTCTGGATGCAGGGCCTCGCCAACAGCGCATGGGAAACCATGATCAACGTAACGCCGCCTGAGCGACGTGATCACGCACGGGCGTTCTTGAACGGCGTGCCGACGCAGGTCGGAACCGCTCTCGCGGGCCTGCTACTGATCGTGGGGCAGACGACACTTCAACCCCGACAGTTGTACGTCATCGGGTTCGGTGCGGCCGTCCTCACTGCTTTAACGATGTGGCAGGCAAAACGTTCGTACGCGGCCGCAGTGGCGGAGACGCTGCGTAGCGGACGGCCGCACGTGTTCGAGGACTACGAAGGGGAGCCTTTCGCGGGCATCCGCGAATGCGGCGCCGCCGTTTCGGTGGCCGTGGCGGGACTCACGGACCCCGATCCGCGGGTGCGCCGGGTAGCCGCCGAAGTCCTGGGAACGCTGCGGAACCGGGAGCTCGTGACTCCGCTGCGGGCTGCACTGGTCGACCCGGATGCCGGGGTTCGAGCCTCGTCGGTTCAGGCGCTCGGCCGACTTGGAGACCCGTCGGCACTTCCCGACGTCGAGCAGCTGCTGACCGATCCCGAGGCATCGGTCCGACTGGCCGCGGTGGACGGAACCCGGTTACTTGACGGGGCGGTTCATGCGCTGGAGCCGCTGCTCGACGACCCCAATCCAGCGGTGCGGGCCGAGACGGCCGCAGCACTGCTGGGTGGCCTCCATTCCGACGGCGCCTACGACGTGCTTCAGCAGATGAGCTCAGACGAGGACCCAGAGCTGAGACGCGCCGCCGTTCGAGCGCTTCAGCAGGTACGCAGCGCGGATGCTGGTCGACTCGTGGCGGGCCTCCTCGACGATCCTGTTCCCACGGTGCGGGCGACCGCGGCGGAGGCGCTCGCGGAAGTGGATCCCGAGCAGGCAGTGCAGCCGCTGGTTGACATGCTTGCGGACCCCGATTCAGCAGTCCGGGTTGCAGTTGCCCGTGCGCTCGGGCGGATCGGACGGCCTTCGGTCCCGGGCGTTGTGCAAGCGCTCGATCGGCCGGGGTCTGCGTCCGGCGCACTGCTGGCTCTCGAGCACCTGCCCATCGACGGCGCGGCCGAAGCGGTTCGCCGGTTTGCGGGCGAGTCAGTGCAGCGAGCACTCCGAGACCACCAATTTGCCGTAGAGCTCCCCGGCGAGCGCGACGAACGTCGGCTCCTGTTGCACGATGCGTTGGCTCGCAGCTCTGAGCGGCATGCCCTCGACGCCATTCGGGCGGTCGCCGTCGTCTCCTCCGATCGATCGCTGCTCTCTGAGGCGATCGGGAACCTGGAGGCTGGCGACACTGCGCAACGCGCGGCCGCCGTCGAACTGATCGACTCGTCGAAGGATGCCCCGACCCTGCGGTCGCTGGTGGCGGTCTGGGAGTCAGGCCAGATGCCGAGAAAGAGGTTGGACGACCCGATCTCCAAGCTCCTCGATCATCCTGACCCGTGGATTCGAGAATGTGCAGAGTTCGCGATGAGCGCGACCATGAAGGGGAAGCCGATGGCACGGACGCTGCCCACACTGGCCGTGATGGAGCGCGTGCTGTTCCTACGGAAGGCGCCCATGTTCGAGGGCCTTCCGCCGGAGGACCTGAAGCGCATCGGGGCCGTTGCCGACGAGGCCGTGCATTCAGACGGCGATGTCATCGTGGCCGAGGGAGAGGCCGGCACCGAGATGCTCATCATCGTGTCAGGTGAGGTCGTCGTGGTTGTGAACGGCCGGGAGGTGGCCCGTCGGCGAGAGGGGGACGTAGTCGGAGAAATGGCGGCTATCACCAACCAACCACGCATGGCCACCCTGGTGGCCACGGGCGACGTCCGCCTACTCACTATCGGGCAGAGGCAGTTTGCCGGGATTCTTCGGGAGCGTCCAGAGACCAGCTTCGCGGTGATGCGGGTGCTCGCTCGGCGACTCACGGAACGAGAGGCATCATCCTTGGCCATTTCCTGACGACCCATGCGTATGCGGCGATGGGCCAACCTTGTGTCATCCCGTCTCGGCATACCCTTCGGCAAGGAGTCTCCCGCCGGCGGCCAGCGGCTGAAGTGTCGCGTCGAGCTCCGAATACGCCTCGCCCCAGCTTTCGCGGAACGCGTGCCAGGCGGCCTCGCTTCTCCACCAGTCAAGGCTTACGAAGCGCGTGGCGACCTGGGTGCTGCGAAACAGTTCCGTTCGGGCATATCCGCCGCCGCGGGCGAAGAGCCTCGCCCAGTCGCCAGACGGATCGTACGCCGCGATGAAGCGGTCAACTCTGTCCTCGGGTACGTCGTACTCCCAGACGCGAATGAACACGCGTGCAGCCTGCCACCGTCCGGACGCCACCCCGTGCTTCCCCCACCCGTTTTGACGTCGCCGATCTTCGGCGCAGGCCGTGCCTCCATCGCCGTTGCTAGGTCACTTGCGCCTGACCGTCATGGTCGACATTCCGGCCGCCACACAGCTCCACGGGTAGTCTCGAATCCGATGGAGGAGAACAAGGCACGCCGTGTGGTTGATGTCCTGCGCGATCGGGGCACGGATGCCGAGTTGGCTCGCGTCGGCGTCTATCAGTTTGGGGTCAGCGTCAAGCTCTCAGACGGTCGTGAGGCGACGTGGGACTCCGACGGCACGGCCGCGCTGGAAGCTCAGGTGATGCGCAACGGCGTCCTGGTTGGGTATGTGCCCGCGATCGAGGGCTCCGAAGGCTACTCCGAGGAGCAGATCATCGACGCGATCCTGCGGACCGACTACGACAAGCCGATCGCATCGCGGCGGCCGACGGCGCCTGCGCCGGCGCCGCCCCTACCCCGAAAGGGCGGGCTCTTCCGGCGGTTCATGGACGGGTTCCGATACCGCTGAGGACACGCGCCCGCATTTCACAGCGGCGGCGGGCCATGGCCCCCTTTGCCGACAAGCCGCACCGAATCCCTACGTCTCGGGCGGGCGGGTTGAGTCTGTCGATGTGGCAGCGGGCTGCCAGGAGTTCGTTGTGGCGCCTAGATTTGGGGTCATGGTGTCGGATGAGTCGCTGCTCCCGCTCGACGAGGTCACCGACCGTCTTCGGATCCTCGGCCAGCACTATGTCGGCGTCATGGCGATCCCCGTGGCGAGCATCATCGGCTCGGTCGATCGCAGTGTCGACTTCGACCGGCTCTTCCGGCCGCGCCGCCAACCGCTGCGCGATCGTCTGCGTGCACTGCGCCGCGTGTTTCCCGACGGCGTCATGCCTCCGATCGTGGCGTATGAGGTGGGCGGCATGTACTTCGTCGTCGATGGACACCATCGGGTCGCTCTCGCTCAGCAGCTGGAGATGGAGTACGTCGACGCCGAGGTCACCGCTATCCGCATCTCCCACGCCCTGGCGCCCGACGTCGATGTGCGTCAGCTGGTCCATACCGAGCAGCACCGAATCTTCAAGGAGCGCAGCCGTCTGCTCGTCGGCCATCCCGAGGCGAAGATCGAGTTCAGCCGGCCGACCGGCTACGGACAGCTCCTCGATCTCGTGCAGGCGCACGCGTACGAGATGAGTCTTCGGGAGGAGAAACTAGTCCCGCTGGAGGACGCGACGGCGGATTGGTACGAGGCCGAGTACCTGCCGGCGATCGCTGCTGTGCAGGAGGCTGAGCTCCCGGAGGCCTACCGTCACAAGACGAAGGGCGACATCTTCCTCTGGGTGCAGGGCAAGCGTCGCGAGTTGCGGACGACGAACCGGAATGCGACCTGGGCGGATGCGGCCCGCGCCGCGCGTCGGGAGGGTGTCCCTCGTCGGGAGCAGCGGGCGCTCCAGAGGGAGCGGCGGCAGCCGCTTCCGGGCCGGGACCAACCCATTGACACCTCCCCTACGGGTTCCCCCCGAATCTGACCCGCGACTTTCTGTAAACCTGGATTGTCTGAATATTGCTAACCCGGGTTTACGCGCGCCCACGACCCATGCTGATTTCGAGGGAAGAGCTTCTTCTGGCACGGGCTATTGACCGGCTCGCGGGGACCCCTCGTACGTCCCGGAAGTGGCGCGGGCGTGCTCGGCCTGGACCGTCCGGGACAACGCTCCGATGAGCGTCAACGCACCCATGGTCTTCCGGTATTTTGTGGTGCCGTTGCGCAGTTCGTCGACGCTCCACCAGAGGAGCATCGCCATCGCGGCACGGTGGGCGAACACGTCGAATGGATAGCCAGGTTTCACGATGCGCGCTCTGCGTAACACCCCAGCCGTGCCCAGCAGCATCCCGACGGCCTTGATTTTCCCGTTGGGCTGCTCGTAGAGGACGACCTCTCCGGTGCTCGGGTCGCGGAAATACCCATCCAGGAGGCGCGAGAGGCTCTCGATTGCCCTGTCCGTGGGCCGCGCTGCACCGTCTGACGCCATGACACACCAACGTACTCGCCATGCCTCGCAAAGTGCCTCCCCGTGATCACGGAAGACACCAGGGACAGCTCAGCCACAGTGCCACGAGGTAGCCGCGCAGCGTGGCAGGTGGTCGTGGCGATGTGCGCCTCTTGGCAAGATCATCTGAGCGGTGGGAATCCCGCGGTAGGGCGGGCAGGTACTGACCGGGTCAGGATGCGGAAGCCGCTATGGCGTCAGGGCGACCGTGACCCCGCCGGAGAAAAGGGAGTCGTGCAGCTCGATCGACGCCGGCACGAACCCGTCAGGCACGTCGTAGAGCAGCGGCGCATCGGTGACCGTGTTGCCGGGGTTGACGTTCTCCAGGAACGCCTTGTCGAAGTCGGGCAGGGTGAAGATCGCGCTCGACGTCTCGTACTTGCGGCCCTCGGCGTCGTAGAGGTACTGGCTGGACGAGTCGAGGGTGCGGGCCTCGTCGCCGACGTTGGTCACGGTGATGCGGACGATGACGAACTGACCCTGCGCCTCCTCGGCCAGAATGCTCTCGCCGACGGTCTCGACCGCCGGTTCGACCGCGGTCACGACGAAGTCGAACTGGTCGTCGTTGACGGTGCCGCCGATTCCCGCCTCCGCGGCCGGCGCCGCCACTGGTTCCGGCTCGGGCTCCGGCTCCGGCGCGGCCGTTTTGGCTGGCTGTGGCGCGGGGTCCGCGGATGTAGTGCCGACGTCCTCGGCCGCCGAGCCGAGCACACTGACCAGGAGCACTAGCCCGACCGCCAGCGCCGACCGCGACCGGGTGATCGCCGAGGCGCTGTCCAAGCTGGCCGCCACCGACAACGTGACGCCGATCCGGCGCACGACCACGACCAGGAAACGGAGGCAGAGCACCACGTAAGCCAGCAGGCCCGCCGGGTGCGCAAACACCGCGACGGGCCCTTGATCCCCAACCCGAGCACACCGGGAGAGGACCCATGAACAACGTACCGACCCCAACCGAGCAGCTGCTCGACGCGCCCGACCCGCAAGGCGACATCGACCTCGGCCTGGCCGTCGTCATCGCGCAGGACTTGCCCGCCGACGGCGTGACCGTGCTGGCCGAGCTGATCCACAAGAGGCTCGCCCGCGCGATCGCCGACGCCTACGATCGCGGCTGGACTGAGTGAGGCGAGAACCGATGATCAGAGTCTTACTCCGACTGCTCGCTGTGTTCGTTCTCGTGGTGCTGGTCATCTGGCTGATCATCGCGGCCGCCGTCGTGCTGACCACGCCCTGACGCACTGAAGGGACGAGAGAGCCATGACGGCGAAACACCGACCCGCCACCCTGGTGGCGCTGGTGCTCGTGCTGCTGGCCGCCTGCGGCAACGGCGACGAGCCAGCGACGCCAGCAACGCCTGGCACGGCGGCCGAACCGACAACCGAAGCGCCGCCGGCGGCCGAACCGACAGAGCCGACGACACCCACGGGGACCGTCGATTGGGAAAACTACGCACCCGACGTCAAGACACGGATCGACGGCATGGGCGAAGCGAAGGATTGCGCCGGCCTGCGAACCGAATTCGACACGGCCGCTACCAACGATCACACCCAGCGCGCCCGTGTTGGCGACGGGAACGCCGATCTCATGGCCTACATCTATGAGTGGCTTGCTCTGGCTGGCTGCTAGTCGTACGACGGCTCGGGTCCGAACGCTAGAGCCCTCACCGCTGCCGCCACGCTGGCGGCTCGTCAGCGAACGGACACCGGGCCGGTACCGAAACTACAGCCGTGCAACTTCATGCCCGCCACGGGCCGCTGAGCCCGTGACCGTGGCCAGCGGCTCACCCGACCGCGTTGCCGATCGCGCCGAGGATGAGCCCGACCGGGGGAACTCAGCCCGTGTGCCGACTGGCGGCACCGTCGGCCTCGACATGCTCCCCGGGATCGGCCCCCGGCTCGAGGGTTACCTCGAGTGGTTGCCGGACAAGTTACACCGCTGTCACTACCACCCGCAACGGAGCCGGCGGCCGGCACCTCGAGCCGGCGCAGCCGGCCGCCCATCGGCCATCCGTCGTCGCTCGAGTGGCCCGCTAGTGGCCCGGCCGGTTGTCGATCTTGCCAGAAATCAGCTCTGACCTGCGGGTTATGCGGGTGGGCGATACTGGGATTGAACCAGTGACCCCTTCCGTGTCAGGGAAGTGCTCTCCCACTGAGCTAATCGCCCGTTCTGTGCGGTCGTGCCGAGGTGGAGACGGGATTCGAACCCGTGTACACGGCTTTGCAGGCCGTTGCCTCGCCTCTCGGCCACTCCACCGAGGTGAGGCCTCCACGGCCTCGCTCCGAGCGGACGACGGGACTCGAACCCGCGACCCTCACCTTGGCAAGGTGATGCGCTACCAACTGCGCTACGTCCGCGCGCGACCACGCCGTCGGAGGCGGGTGGCGCACAGCAGATTAGCCCATGCCTTCGACGGCATCCAAACCCTCCGGGCCGGCCCGTACAGTGGCGCAGGAACGTCTGAATTGCGCACGCTAGGACCGCGTTTCACACCAGGGGTGGCATTACGGGTAGCGTCGCGGCACCGTGGAGACGCCGTACGACCCGTATCGGCCGCTGGCGCACCTCGGTGCGTGCCTCGCGACCGACCTGGTCGACCTGTCCGACGACCTGCGGGTACTGGACCGCTCGGGCAGATGGGCGATCGTCATCACCTACGAAGGGGCCATAACCTGCGCGCGGTTTGCGACCTGGCACGAAGCTCCACTGCCAAGCGCTCCCGCCTGGATCGGTCCGCCGGCCGACAGCTGGACGAGCTCGTTAGACCGAGCCGAATATATGGACGCGGTCGAAGAGATCCGCCAGCGGGTGGCAGCGGGAACCGTCTACCAAGCCAACCTGTGCCGAGTGCTGTCAGCGCCCCTCGTCGGCGGCCCGGATCTCGTTCCGTTGGCCGTCTTGCTGGCGGAGCGACACGTCGCTCCGTATGCCGGGGTCATCCACCTGCCGCACAGCGGTGTGCAAGTCGCCACCGCCTCGCCCGAGCTGTTCCTCCGCCGGCGCGCCGACCGCGTATGGTCCGCCCCAATCAAGGGCACCGGTCGAACCCGAGGCGACCTCACCGAAAAGGACGTCGCTGAGAACATCATGATCGTGGACCTGGTACGCAACGATCTGTCTCGCGTCTGCGGGACAGGAAGCATCGCGGTAGAAGGACTGCTGAGTGTCGAGTCCCACCCGGGGCTGGTGCATCTCGTGTCAACCGTGACCGGTCAGTTGGCACCGAGCCGCGGCTGGACGGACCTGATCGACGCGACCTTTCCGCCCGGCTCGGTCACGGGAGCGCCAAAGTCCACCGCGGTGCAGGCCATTGCCGACCTCGAGCCGGTTCCGCGTGGACCATACTGCGGAGCCGTCGGTTGGGTGGATGCAGATTCAGGCGACGGCGATCTCGCCGTCGGGATCAGGACCTTCTGGGCGGCCGACGGTCGCCTGCATTTCGGCACCGGCGCCGGTATCACCTGGTCAT
Organism: Jiangellaceae bacterium; assembly: GCA_035697245.1. GTDB lineage: Bacteria > Actinomycetota > Actinomycetes > Jiangellales > Jiangellaceae > JACVRX01. The sequence continues at coordinate 3,125 of DASSDH010000181.1, read as the reverse complement.
CGGACCCACTGCGGGAATGGAACGAGACCAGACTCAAGGCGGAGCGGCTCATTGGGTTGGCTTCCACGTCGGAGAAGGGAAGCGGATGAAGACGTGGGTCGACGGCGCGCTGGTCGACGAGGCCGACGCGGTCGTTAGTGCATTCGATCATGGGTTCACGGTCGGTGACGGCGTGTTCGAAACCGTCAAGGTGCTAGACGCGGTTCCGTTCGCCCTTGGCCGGCACCTGGACCGACTGGCCCGTTCAGCTACTGGCCTCGGCCTGCAGACACCCGACCTCGTGCAGGTCGGCGATGCCTGCTCACGTGTTGTCGCACAAGCGCCCATGGGCCGACATCGACTGCGCATCACCTATACTGGCGGCCTCGCACCACTTGGCTCGGGCCGCGGTGACGCCAAGCCGACGCTCGTGATTGCCCTGGCGCCGATGGATCCTTGGCCGGAATCGACCAAGGTCGCCGTCGTTCCGTGGCCGAGAAACGAGCGGGGAGCGCTGGCTGGTCTGAAGACGACGTCCTATGCGGAGAACGTCGTGGCCCTCGCTTACGCGAAGCGCTTCGCCGCCGGCGAGGCGCTGTTTGCAGATATCCGAGGGCGGCTGTCCGAGGGCACGGGCAGCAACGTGTTCGTTGTCCTGGGTGATCGTTTGGTCACGCCCGCGCTGACCACTGGCTGCTTAGCCGGAGTCACGAGGGCACTGGTACTCGAGTGGACTGCGGCCGCCGAGGCCGAACTGCCCGTCGAGGTTCTTGAGCAGGCGGACGAGGTGTTCCTTACGTCGACGACCAGGGACGTCCAGGCGGTGTCGGCGATGGCTGGGAAGGATGGAATCCGCACCGTGGGCCCGGCGCCCGGCCCCGTCACCCGCGAAATCGCAGCCACATTCGCCCGGCGTAGCAAAGAAGACGCCGACCCCTGATCCGCGCCGTCAGCTCGCGGCGACGCGACGTCGTTCCCGATAGGCCGCGACGTGCAGGCGGTTTCCGCACGTCCGGCTGTCGCAGTAGCGCTTGGACCGGTTGCGGGAAAGGTCGACGAGGACTCTGCTGCAGTCGGGTGCGGCGCACACTTGCAGTCGCTCGTGCTCGCCCGTGGTGACGACCACGGCCAAGGCCATCGCGCTGTCGATCAGCAGGTGCTCGGCCACGGCTGCACCACGGGTGAAGTAGTGCATGTGCCAGGCATAGTGGTCGTGGTCCGTGAGCCGAGGCGACACGGTCATCGTGCTGAACAACTCGTTGAGCAGTTTCGCGGAGCCTTCGGCGCTCGCGGCGAGGAATACCTCGCGCAGCGGCTGCCGGATCGCCTGCACCGCGGCGAGATCCTCGTCGGTGACGCGATCGACGTCGCTAAGGTCATGCCGCACGACGAACGCCTCGAGTGAGTCGGGATCGGGCAGCAACTCCGCCCCGATGCTGGCCGGGTCGGTGTTGACCAGGTCAACGACGACATCCAGGGCGCGCTCGACGTCGTGGGCGAAGCTCACGCGAATACCTCGATCGGGATCCCGGGCGCAGGGTGGACTTGACCGTAGCCTGCACAAGCGGTCATCGACAACATCACGAGTCGCCCAGTAGCGCTGCCAGCGCGCCGTCGACATCGAGGTGTTCGTGCTCGGCGCCGGGTGGCACAAGCCGCCACGTCGCTACAAGGAACTCCTGAATACGGTCGGCCGACGCCTCGAGCAATGCATCACCATGCGGCGAGCGCAGGCGCAGATGCACAGCCCGGGTTCCGTCTGCGTCGTGGGTGGGCCACACGACGACGTCACCGTCACCAGACCGGTGGTCGAGTCCGGACGAAAGAAGATCGCGCGCAAAAACCCAGCGCACCGGCTCGTCACCGCCGTCATCGAAGAGCGCCTCGACCGCGAGCGGATCCTGCGTGGTGTAGCGCAGTTCCGCCACGAGCGGATGTTCCCCGCCGTCGGCGCTTAGCAGGCTCAGGGCGAGGGGGTAGGAGACCGTCGTGCCATCCATAGAGGTAGTCCTTCGCGCGCGCTCTCGTTGGTCAGACCAGAGCGTGGGGGTGTCCGCAGCGCCTGACAGACGCGTTCTCCTCGAACGGTACTGTCAGGAAGCGGACAAGGCCAATTCCGCACCTCGCGATGGGCGTACGAGGTGTGATAAGACGGCTCATTCCGGACAGTTCACTCTGGCATCGCAGGTAGAGTTGCTGGATGCTTGACGCCGATGGGGGGCCGATTATGACGGCCGGCGGCGAGCATTCCGGGGCGCGTCGCCCAAGCGTCTTCCACCGGTGGCGCGAGGGGATCGCCCGCTATCGGGCATTGCACATCACCTGGCAGATCACGGTCCTCACGATCGGCTTTGCGATCATCTGCGCGGGTATCGCCATGCTCGTTTTGCCCGGACCCGGGTGGGCAGCGATCTTCGTCGGCCTGGCGGTTCTCAGTACCGAGTTCATGTGGGCACAGCGGCTGCTTGCCTGGGCCAAGCGGCACGCCAGGCGAGCGGCCGAGCGTGCGCTCGACCCTCGACACCGCCGCCGCAACCAGGCGATTCTCGCGCTGGTCGTCATCCTCACGGTGATCGGCTGCTGGTGGTACGTCGCCACCTACGGCTGGCCCGCTCCGGTTCTGGCCGTCCGGGACTGGTTCTGAGCGTCCCTCGGACCCGTCGAGGGAGCTCGGGCCGTCGGCGGCCGCTGAGATATCGTTTCGCACGCAGCAGGGCGATTAGCTCAGCGGGAGAGCACCTCGTTCACACCGAGGGGGTCACTGGTTCGATCCCAGTATCGCCCACCACACATAACCGCAGGTCAGACCCAATTTACGTACTCGCCGGGACTCGCCCGTGTCACCCACGTGTCACTACGTACACGCGAGGTCTGTCCGCTTTGCCGACTGCCCGACGGGCCTGTACCGTGGTCCTCGTCAACTAAATCCTTCACGCCGAGGAGGTCGCTGGGTCTGCAACACCGTCGTTGGCGCCGGTGTTGGGCCGCAGCGTTGAATGAGCAACTCGGCCAGGCCCTCCGGTAGGTCGGATGGAGGACCAGCCAAGCAAGCCGGCTGCAGAGTGCCGGGGCTGGTTGCGGGAGGGCTGTCTTCCCTTAAAGGGAGAGCCGAGCCGATGGCGCCCACCATCCGACCCCGCACGCCC